>CALDZF010000206.1 GCA_937944165.1 uncultured Rhizobiaceae group bacterium
ACACAAGCACCAGCGTCTTCTGATGTATCAAAGCCAAACATCACAGGACGCGCCCCCTCCGGCTTGGCAATCAGTCGAACTGTTGCTTCCGTTACTATGCCAAGCTGTCCTTCTGACCCGCAGATCACGCCAAGCAGATCAAGCCCTGCCGCGTCTAGATGCTCCCCACCCAAATTAACAACAGTGCCATCAACCAGAACCATTTTAACGCCGAGTAGATTGTTCGTCGTCACACCATATTTCAAGCAATGCGCACCACCAGAGTTCATCCCGATATTGCCACCAATCGAACAAGCTAGTTGCGACGAAGGATCAGGCGCATAGAAAAACCCGTCATCTGATACCGCATCAGAGATTGACAAATTGGTTGCGCCAGCCTGAACTGTCAGCGTACGGTTTTCATAATCCGTATCCAGAATTTTAATCATCCGTGACAGACCAACAATCACTGCATCTTCTTGCGGGATAGCCCCCCCTGAAAGCGATGTCCCTGCTCCGCGCGGAATTACCGGAACACCCTCTTTTGCCAAATATCGCAGAACCGCTGAAATCTGCTCGGTCGTCTCAGGCAAGACCACAGCCAGCGGCATAAATCGGTATGCTAGAAACCCATCTGTTTCAAACGGCTTCATTTCTGTTGGGTCATCAACAACGCCTTCACCAGAAACAATTTCTTTTAACTCTGAAACGATTTTATCACGCTTTAATAGAATAGCCGGATCAGGCTTCGGCATTTGAATGCCTGTTGAGACGGCTTCTGATATTTGAGTATTAAACATTGACATCTCCATAAATTGGTAAAATATTATTACCAATTTATTGTTACATTGAAAAGGCCATATTGGAAAATGACTTTCAACAAAGTGGAAAAGATCTTTTCCCCGATTGAGCAAAACCGTGTCTCACAGGAAGTCGAGATGCAAATCGAGACACTTATACTCGAAGGTGTTTTGCGTGTAAGTGACAAACTCCCCAGCGAGCGCGAGCTTTCAAAATCCATGAAAGTCTCAAGACCCATTCTGAGAACAGCACTCGCCTCTTTGGAAGCCCGTGGCCTGATTTCAATTAAACATGGAGGCGGCGCTTATATTGCGGACATCATAGGAACCATTTTTGCAGAGCCTGTTGTAGACCTAATTGGCCGAAATGCTAAAGCCAAAGCGGACTATCTGGAATATAGAAAAGAAATTGAAGGCCTTGCAGCAGAAATGGCTGCAACACGTGCAACCCCTGCGGACAAGGAATTGCTCAAGAAAATCATGCAGGAAATGAAAGACGCACATCAGGCAAAAAACGCTGAACGCGAAAGCAAAGCCGATGTTGAATTTCACTCAGCAATTGGAGAATGCACCCATAATATTATTCTCATCCACACCTTGCGTTCTTGTTATGCGCTTTTTTCAGATGACGTATTTTTCAACCGAATGGTCATTTATGAAGAGATCAAAAGCAGACAGGTTTTACTTGACCAACATGAAGCAATCTACAACGCCATCATTGCTGGAGATAGCGCCCTTGCAGCAAGAGCAGCCCGCGAACATATCACTTATATCGAAAAAATGACGAAAGACATTAAACGCAAAGATACATGGCAGGAAGTAAGCCAACAAAGGTTGGCACTTCGAGAAGGTTGAGACTATTCAAAAACTTGCTAAACTGATTGTATGAGACTAATTACTTCTTCAATTACAGCCATATTTATCAGCATGTTTGTCTTTGTTCAAAAACCGGTAAAAGCTCAGGAACCGTCTGAATTAGCGCAAAAAGGCAAAATAATTGCAGACCAGAATTGTTCGCGCTGCCATGTAGTAGACCCTGCAAAGAAGTTTTCAGGTATATCATCAACCCCCTCATTTCAGATTTTGGTGACAGCCCTTGATGATTGGGAAAAACGGTTTTCTTCTTTCCCTTCACGCTTGCCACATCAATCTATTGTACGTTTTGAAGACGAAGAGCCTGAGCCAAACACTACAGAATTACGCCCACCCGTAATTTTAAAACATGAAGACATAGATGCCCTTGTAGCTTATGCAAGAACCCTGTTAAAGTAAAACCCAAATAGCGGGGGAAACGCGTAA
The DNA here is from genome assembly GCA_937944165.1 of uncultured Rhizobiaceae group bacterium. GTDB lineage: Bacteria > Pseudomonadota > Alphaproteobacteria > Rhizobiales > Rhizobiaceae > JAALLB01. The sequence goes on from CALDZF010000206.1 coordinate 2,079, forward strand.
ATGAGTGATATTGTCAACGGAATGCTGGGTGCATTCAGACTTATCTTTTCACTGGACGCCGATCTTTTCGAGATAATTCTTCTGTCGCTTCAAGTCACGATTTCTGCTGTTATCATAGCGTCCTTCATAGGCATGCCAATGGGTGCATGGCTTGCGGTTAATCGATTTAAATTTCGTCGTTTAACAATAGCAATTTTAAATGCGCTAATGGGGCTTCCACCTGTTGTTGTTGGTTTAATTGTATACATATTTCTATCAAGATCTGGCCCACTTGGTGTTTTGAATTTACTATTTACACCAACAGCAATGATCATTGCTCAAGTAATCATTATTACGCCTTTAATTGCCTCAATCTCTCATCAGGCAATACGGGACTTATGGGCGGATTATCATGATCTACTAATTTCTTTGAATGCCACCAAAAGCCAACGTATTTTTACACTTATCAAAGATTCAAGACGTTCACTCCTTACAGCATCTCTTGCAGGTTTTGGGCGCGCCATTGGCGAAGTTGGCGCTATAATGATTGTTGGCGGCAATATAGATCATCTGACCCGTGTTCTAACAACAGCGATTGCTCTGGAAACTGGTAAAGGAGAATTTGCCTTTGCATTGGCACTTGGCTTCATTCTTATTGCTCTCGCCATCATCGTAAACTTGGCTATCCACTCGATTTCCAAAACCGAGAGGGCAAGCACGTGGTAGAGCAAATCCTCCCTTTAAGTGTTCAAGGTGTAAGCGTAAAAAAGCGTGGCAAAACCATCATTTCCGAATTAGATTTGGAACTTTCCAAGGACGGTTTAACAATCATAATGGGTCCCAATGGAGCAGGAAAGACAACCCTTCTCAGGCTATTACATGGATTGGAACAACCAAGAACTGGCAAATTAGATTGGAATACCAATTTAAAAACCGCAAGGCTAAATCAGGCTTTCGTTTTTCAAACGCCAATCATGTTGAGGCGTAGCGCCCTTGAAAACATCATCTATCCCTTAACATTAAAAGGGGCAAGCAAGTCAGAAGCAATGCGCGAAGCTGAAAAATGGATAAACATAATCAATCTGGAACAATCAGCACACTTGAATGCAAAGCTTCTTTCGGGTGGCGAAAAGCAAAAATTGGCATTGGCGCGAGCCTTGGCAACCAAACCGCAGTTATTGTTACTAGACGAACCTACATCCAACCTTGATGGACGTGCAACAAAAGAAATAGAAGCCCTTTTAAATCAGACAAGAAAATCAGGCACACGGATTGTAATGACAACGCATGATATCGGTCAGGCAAAGCGTCTTGCTGATGAAGTAATCTTTTTATACCATGGCAAAATTCATGAAAAACAAGAAGCAATTAGTTTCTTTAAAAAACCATCAACCAAAGAAGCTACAGCTTTTTTAAAAGGAGACATTGTTGAATGAAGTTCGTTGCACATCTATTGGTTTTCATATCCACAATCTTATTTTCAAATTCTGCTTACACAGCAGAAATGAAACTGGCGGTAACAACTTCATTTAACAATTCAGGACTTTCAGACGTTCTTATTCCAGAAATCAAAAAGGACCTGGGACTGGATGTTCAACTCTTAGTAGTCGGTACAGGACAAGCTTTAAAACTCGGGCGCGCTGGCGATGTAGATGCCATTTTAGTCCATTCAAAAAAAGCTGAGGAAGAATTTGTGTCTGATGGTTTTAGCACGCATCGCCGTGAGATTATGTATAATGATTTTGTAATCATCGGGCCCTCCTCCGACCCTGCTAAAATTAGTAATTCAACAACGACTGTAGAAGCATTGGGCAAAATTGCTAAACACAAATCAATATTTACAAGCCGTGGTGATGATAGCGGAACACACCGAAAAGAAAAATCCTTATGGAAAGCTGCGGGTAAAGATCCAGAACGTTTTGAAGCAACTTGGTATCGTGCAGTTGGTGCAGGCATGGGCGCAACGCTTAATACAGCAAGTGGAATGAATGCCTATCTAATGTCAGATCGTGCAAGCTGGCTTAAATTTGGCAATAAGGGCGAACTAAAACTACTCTTTTCAGGGGATCCAGTTTTATTCAACCAATATGCATACCTGCCTATAAACCCTTTAAAACATTCGCATGTAAAAATTGACCATGCAAAAACTTTGGAAACTTGGCTCACAAGTAAAAAAACACAAAAGATGATAGGAGCCTATACAGTTAATGGTGAGACCCTATTCACCCCCAATGCCATAAAGAAAGTAAATTAATATGGAACCGCCTAAAACACCTAATCGTAAGGAACGCCGTGCAATGGAAGCGGAAGGCAAAATGACTGATCGAAAATTTATAGAAGTTGCTGATCGTTTCATTGACATTGCTAATAAGGAAAATGCTTCAACCCAAGCAATAGATTTGCATATGATATTTCTTTATGCAGCTGCCCGGTATAATGCTCACGTCGCTAAAAACGTTTTGGAAGTGGACGAGCATGAACCCTATGTGACGGAAATGCTCAAAAATTATCAGGAAATGCTACGAACCCATCTGGCTGACCCTGAGTTATAATTCAACCATCAAGCGCTAATCTTTGCCTCAAAGAAACTTTTGGCAAAGCGCGTTCTTTTTGCGGTTCATCCAAAACCCTATAAGAAGAAGCTTCTGCTACTTCGGGTTTTTCGTCTAGCACATCAATCTCTTCTGCCGCAACCTCGTTATGAATATCTTGTTCATCAGCTTCATCTGTGACTGCTTCTTGCGTATCAACTTCCTTGGCTTCATCTTCTTTTGAAACCACTTCAAGCTTTTCTTCAATTTCTTTAAGATAGCCTCTCCCAGCCTGCCATGCGGACTTAAAGACTTTCATATTCAGGCCCTTATCACCAAAATCCTGATCGTAGTCATTGAGCCCATCAATATTTGCAAAGATTGGATTAGAACGCCAAAGAATTGAAAGCGCTTGCTTCTTGAGTTCGTCAGGAACACCGCGCTTCATAAAAACAGATAAATCACTTTCTTCATTAATTGTATCAAGGTCAATTTCTTCAGCAGCTTCACGGTTTGCAAGCAGTTCTGCTTCAAGCTCTTCGTCAATTAACGCCTGTTCTTCTTCGCTAACAACGTTTTTTTCCAGATCAACTTCAAGACCACGTTTACGCTTTGACCATCTGGAAATCATTCCCTCTTCGGTTTCTTGATCTTTAGCCATCTACCTATGCCCTAATGTTTTGTATGAGATTGAAAGATTGGTGATTTACCAAACTTTTGTTCTTCAACATTCAACCTGTCACGTCTGCGTTTTATAAACTCTTCCTCAGTATGATGTTCTTCAACAAAAGCCTGAATAAAAGCGGCAACAGGTTCCGGCATGGCAACTTTTTCAATAATATCATCACCTGCATCTGTGAAATCCTGAGCGTCATATGAAGATGCTGTTACCAAATGTGGTAGATAAGGGAACTCAGACTGTGGGTCATCATTTTCACGCAATACAACGTAAAGTTCAGGCTTATCCAACATTAGATTTAAAACCAACGCTTCCGTTTCACGCCGATGCAAAACCAGCGGCAGACTTTCAGCGTGATAATGTGTGAACCCCTCACCCGTAACCAACTCAGTCCATTTTTCGGTTTTAGGTGGATTAAATATAACGGATACCGGTTTCCACACCCAATCAGCCCATGGATGGGAGGATTTGCGTTTTTCAACGACAATTCCCAAGGAAATATAAACCTCTCTTCCATCTACAGAACGCAAATTAACTCTCCCTTTTTAATGAGTGTAACACTCAAAACAAATCCTGCAAGGACTTCAAAACAACATTTGCAACTATAAAAATCCTGTATAAACTCATATGAAATCTGGGAGGATTAAATTGGAAAATTCTACGCGTTGCCTTGTATGTAATTGTGAAAAAACTATGCCACTTGATGAAAAAAAACTCTCAAAGGCAATTTCTCAAGATGTAGAAAAAATCCATATAAGTCTTTGCAGGACACAGTTGGCAAGCTATGAAGAGGCAATAAAAAGTGGTGATGATTTAACCATCGCTTGCACGCAAGAAGCGCCCCTATTCCAGGAAGTTGCTGAAGAACTAGGCTCAAACTCCAATCTAAACTTCATAAACATTCGTGAATTTGCAGGCTGGTCAAAAGAAAGCAATAAAGCAACGCCCAAAATTGCAGCACTTTTGACAAATGAGAAATATCAAGCAAAACCTGCCAGACTAAAATCTATCATCTCAGATGGCATGTGTCTTATCTATGGTTCAGGCGAAGCTGCACTTGAAGCAGCAAGAATATTATCAGAAAAACTTTCAGTTACGCTTCTTCTAAGCGATGCAGAAGAATTCGTACTACCTATAACTGGTGAAGTTCCAATTTATCGAGGCGACATAATAAAAGCAGAAGGCTCATTTGGTAATTTTTCTATTACTGTTGATAATTACGCGCCTTTACGCCCTGCTGCACGTAACACACTTGATTTTGCTGTTGCACGAAATGGTGCCACTTCAAATTGCAGTCTTATTCTTGATATGTCAGGAAACGCTCCACTGTTTAGTGGCTACCAACACCGTGATGGATATTCACGCGTAGATGCAGGCGACCCTGCCGCAGTACTTCGTGAAACCATTAAGCTGTCTGAAATGGTAGGTGAATTCGAAAAGCCAATATATGTAGATTACAACCAGGATATTTGCGCACATTCTCGTTCGCAAAAACAAGGCTGTAATAAATGTCTTGATGTTTGTCCCGCAGGTGCCATCACTGATATTGGGGACACCGTAGAAATTGATAGTGGCATATGTGGTGGTTGCGGTTCTTGCAATTCGGTATGTCCAACAGGTGCAATTAATTATCAATATCCAACGCGCACAGACATTATTTCCAACAGCCAAAACATACTCGCCACTTATAACAATGCAGGCGGTAAAGACCCTATTCTTTTAATCCATGAAGAACTCTCAGGGTTTGAAATGATTTCAGCAATTGCAAGATATGGTGAAGGATTGCCAGCAAATATAATACCACTTGGTATTCATGCAGTAACAACATTTGGACATATTGAAATAACTAGCCTGATTGCTAGTGGCGCAGCGCAAGTAATCTTACTTACTAATCCACTACGAAGTGACGAATTGTCTGGGCTGGAAAAGGAAGTTGAACTCGCTAATTCGATTTTAGATGGCCTTGGTTTGAATAACCAGGCTCGTGCGCATATTGTAAGTGAAGCAGATCCACAAATTGTCGAAAACACATTATGGAATTTATCAGACATTAAACCTTTAAAATCAGATAGCTTTAACGCATTGGGCTCAAAACGCGAGATTGGTCGCCTTACTTTTTCCAAACTGCATGAACAGTCTAAAACAAAACCGCAAGTTATTGCATTACCACTACAAGCGCCTTATGGAAAACTGGATATTAATCAAGACGCCTGTACGCTTTGCATGGCATGCACATCATCTTGTCCAACTGGTGCAATTACAGACACACCTGGTGAACCCAAATTACGATTTACACAATCAGCCTGTGTGCAATGTGGGTTATGCGCAAACACCTGCCCGGAAAAAGCACTAACCCTAATACCACAACTGGATTTTACACCTGCCGCAATGCAGGCAGTAACACTTTATGAAGAAGAGCCATTTGAATGCATTAATTGTGGCACAGCATTTGCGACAAAGTCCACAATTGAACGCATATCAGAGCAACTTGCAGGAAAACACTCGATGTTTGAAGATGAAGAACGTTCAAACCTAATTAAAATGTGCGAAAATTGCCGTGTCGAAGCACAGGCAAACTCATCTAATGATCCGTTTGCTGCAGGAAGCCGCCCCCGCCCAAGAACGACAGAAGATTATATAGCTGCAGAAAAAGGCGATCTTACTGCAAGTGATTTTTTAATAGAAGATGATTAGGCTCAAGACTTATTGCTTCGGCGCTGGATTTTGTTGATAACAAAGCTCTTCTGCACGCGCCTTGAAATCAGAAAATTGCGCTTCAGATAAAACACCATCTTGTTTCATTTGGTTTACATCTCCAATACGCTTTTGAAGACATTGCGCAAGTTCAGGATTTGTATCTGCAATGGAAGCGGTTGTTGCTTCTGGAAGACCAACCGCAACTTCATTTGAAGCAAGGCGCACAAAGTCATCTTTGTAATGGTAGTATAATAAAAACGCAAAAAGCAGTGCCAGTAATAATGCTAAAATTCTTGCAGCACCCGTATCAACAAATTTTCGTTCAATGGTCATTGGTATTATTCCCTCCCGATTTTTAATGGCAAATTGGTTAAAAGATTTTGCGGCTTCATAATCAACTTGCGTCCTTCACTCATTGCCATTCCTAAATATACATTCTTTCCTTGCATCGTGTCTATAACGTCGCTTTCATAAAGAAACTCAATTCGGTAAAGCGCAAGAATTCTAAATAACTCAGCTTCGCTTACACTTTCATTATTGTAAAGTGCATTTAAAATTCGCGTTGCTTCCAAATCAAGACCAACATGCCATGACCACTTTTCATCACGAATAGATTTCATTGCTTGAATGCGAGTTTTAGCTCCTAAAAAATGCATAATCCATTTTTCAATTACCCGGCCAAGTGCATCTTGTGCTGGTTGCGTAAACCTAAAATCAATGGCCATATCAAATTGATCTGAACGCTGCCAATATTTGGCCTTGTTATCATCCGTCATAACATCAAGGGAAATTTCACGCGCAGGCGTACCGCTTTCGGCTAATAATTGCCCTAACCCGCCAAACCCTGATTGCGAACGCATCTCGACAATTTCCTGGTCAGCAAGCATCAACTCATCTTCGCCTGTTGTCACCGCTTGCTCTCGGAAAAATAGTTCACTAGCACGCAATTGCATTGGATCATCTTCATCAGCAAGTATATTTCTCAAAATCAAATGCACCATCTGGTCAATAAAGACTGGCGGGATTGTAATTGACCCTGATTGAAAAAGTGAAGCATACGCCCCTTCAATCGTACCATGAGACGCAAGCAAATCTCGAAAACCCAACATAAAACGATAGTTATCTGCTGCATCACTATCTTTAATCGAAGTTATTTCACTTGTTGAAACTTTAGCAAACGGATCATCCATAAGTTTTTCAAATAAGGCATATTCATACTGACAGGATTCTTCTATCGGGTGAATTTCAGGCCTGGTAAAATAAGCACGCAAATAATCAGTTGTAACTTTTAACCATCCATTTTCATCTCGCTCAACCAAATGAAACCCGGCAGATTTCCAAAAACCGTTTTTATCATCAGACATTAATCTACAATCTCCCAAACCTTCGTATGCACAGGTTCACTGGGTGGTTGCACTATGCGAAATTCTTCTCGTATTTCTCCAGTATCATCAAAATATCGCCCTATCGCAAAAATGGTGTTGATCGGTGCATCCTCACACATTTCGACAACAAAGCTCGTTTCTTGTTGAGCAACTTTCATTGCAGCATCCATATCAGGAGCGCCAAAATCACTCATAAATCTTTGCGCCAGTATGTTTGTAATAGCTTCAAAATCATCTTGCACAATGTCTGCAACACTGACAAATGTTGAAAATCCAAAACTTGAAATTGATAAAAACCCATTACTGAACGCTTGTTTAGCTTTACCCTTCAAGTCAGTTTTTTGCGCACCAGAAAAACAAAAGCCGCCTGGAATAGCCCACTCATCTGGCATAGCTGCCAAATCAAATACATTATTATCAGATGGGTCAAAGCGTATGGTTTTAAGAAACTTCATTTAAAGCTACCCATTGAGTTTCCAAGCACTTCGATAGTATCAAGCGAACGCATTTCATCATTGAATTTAACAAGTGCATTACCGCTTTCATCCAATCCCAAATACTCGTTTTCTGACAACCCAGATATTAATTTATCGTCCTTGGAAAACCGCCCAACCCACTGGTCATGAATAGGCTTAAACCCCTCTTCACTCCAGGTATGTATCCAGTTAAGCAAATGACGAGACGTTGATTCCAATAATTGCGTTCTGGAGATATCACCACACCCCTCATCCCACATTGTAGTGCGCCAGGCTTCTTCTCCAGGGTCGTTGATGAATTTTTCTGGTTTCATTGATATATCAAGCGATACAATCATCCAATCAGGCAACTCTGCAGTAGATGTTTCGCTTAATGCCAATCCACAAAGGCCAATTTGTGCTTCATTCAATAAAATAACATTTGGCCATTGATAATTTATAGCAACCTCTGGTGGGCATAATGTTCCAGCGGCATCACCAAAAGCGACCATTGCAACATAAAGCATCTCCCCACATCGTGAAACATCAACTTCAGGCTCAAGCACAAGTGCAAAACGCAGATTATATTGATCATCTGACCAAATTAGATCACCAGCACTAAACTCACCTTTTAAAACATGCGCTTTTGCATGTTTTAAAGGTGACTTACCAGAAGCAATTCGATGCCCTTTTAACAAAGGAGGAAAAGTAGGAGCTTGTATCATCTTTAAGAAATATCAATATCACCTTCAACAACATGATTCAGATCCGTACCTTCTGCTGTCAGAACAACTTTTACGCTAAGTTTATCCTTTCCGCTTAAATCAGCTTCACGGACAATACGCTCAATTTCCTGCTGAGAAGTTACACCGACCTGTTTCAGGAATTTACGCATAGACATATTAAATTCTTCACTCATTATTTTTTCCTTTGGTTTGCTGGAATGATTAATTCAAGTCTTTCATTATTTCTTAAAATATCAACTTTAATGCTTTTATCATTGCCAACCAAAACAACAATCGCCTCATAACTTCCTGCACGTTTTATTCTTTTGTCATCAGCATAGTAGATTATATCGCCACTCTTTATGCCAGCTTTTTCTTCACTGGAGTTCTTTTCCATGCGCATTACTTCTGCACCAACCAAGCCACCCTCAGCACTAGGTTTCGCCGGCCTTAGCAAAAGACCCGACTTTCTCAATGTAACAATTTTATCATCTAAATAGTCGTTTAATAAAACGTTTAACAGCTCCACAGAAACTGCAAAATTAACACCAATATTTGCATCAGATTGTCGTGTAAAAATCGCTGATAGCATACCGACTAAATGACCATTAACATCGACTAAAGCCCCACCTGACATGCCAGGATTTACAGAAGCATCTGTTTGAACAAAGTCTTCTATTTTATTAAACCCAACGCCTGACACATTTTTTGCTGAGATAACACCACAGGTAATTGACACATCTAATCCAAAACTGTTGCCAATTGCACAAGCTCTGTCTGCTAAGGCATAATTATCAGAAAACTGAATAGGTGACATTTTTTTATTAATTTTTAAAAATGCAATATCTGTTTGAGGGTTACGCATCACAATAGAGGCTTTTAAAACTTCCCCATTCACAGTTCTTATATTAGCTGTTTTTGCAGGACCAAGAACGTGGTCTGCTGTAGCAATTAATCCAGTTAAGATAACAACACCAGAACCTTCTGGTTCTTCGTTTCGTAAAAAACCTGATGGCCAATCAGGCAAAACACTAACAACAGAGTGGCTAGCACACTCAAGAGTCATTTTACATTCAAGCAACTGACCCTTATTTAATGTTTTTGCTTGAAGGGGCAAAACATATAATAAATTGAGTATGAAATAGAGGAATATCCTCAAGGTTTTTAATCCAAACGAACTGAATTATTTTGAGAAACAAATGCCTCATCTGCTGTTGTAGCTTGTGTGCCTAATACAACCCATGAAACTGCACTTATAACAATCATCGCTACAATGCCTAAAATAACAGCTTTCATTATATATTCTTCCTTATATTCACAGGCACTATTGCGCCTTTGTAGCTTCTTTTAAAAAGCGGATTAAGTCATCCCGCCGCTCTATTTTCTTTAATCGTTGAACAGGCATTTTAGTTCCTGGCAGCATAACATCAGGTCCATCATCAAACAAACGGGCAATTGTGTCTTCATCCCATATTACATCAGTTTCCAATAAAGCTTTAGAATAATTATAGCCTGCAAGAGTTCCTGCCTTGCGTCCAAAAACATCATAAAGTGTTGGCCCTGCTCTATTGGCGCCATCAGGTGTTAGCGTATGACAAACACTGCACTTGCGACGAAATTCCAATTCGCCCAAGTCTTTTGTATCACGCACTTGAAACCGCCTTGGAAATTCAGAACGGTTTTGTTGAATTTTATTGGGTGAAATTTGCCAGCGCGAGGCAAAATCATCCAAACCGACATGATAAATTTGGTTAGTGCCTGATACAAAATCAAAATCCCATATGGGGCCAAAAGTTACCTCATTATTTTCAATAACCTTGCCAGAAGAAGCTGCAAAAACCTCTATCCATCCAGAACCATCACCATAGGCAGCCAATGCTTTATCAGATGATAATTTGACACTTTGTATGGGGCGTTCACGCTTGGCAATTTCTTGTATCTTTTCAGCTTTTTCAATACCAACGATTGCTACAGCGCCATCAATTGCGCCAAACAAAACGCGGTCATCATCTAATAATACAATCGAATTTATACCCCAGCCATGACGGTATATGGGACGTATCATTTCTTGTTTTTCTACATCCCACTCCAGTATTTGACCATCAACGGCACCAGAATAAAGTTTTTTACTATCCTTTGAAAAGCTTACCGTATTTACATTACCACGATGGCCTGAAAGAACTGCCAGTTCTTTTCTTGTCTCAAGGTTATAAAGACGAACCGTTTCATCCCATCTTGCAACTGCTGCAAGCCTACCATCTTTACTCACATCAACATCAAGTACCTTATCAACAGGCGCATCAATACGAGTAATCAACTTACCAGAATTCAAATCCCAAATGCCGAGCGAACCATCATCACTTACAGAAATCGCTTCATTTCTGGTTGGTACAAAAACAACATCATTAACCGCTGCATCATGGCCATCTAAACGGTTTAAAAGCTCAGCACCCTCTTCGCCAATTTTCCAATGGATAATTGAATAATCAAATGATGCCGTTAAAACATGTTCACCATCAGCGGCAATGCTAATTGCCTTGATAGGCCCACCATGACCTTTGAGTGTATCTGGCAGTTCTTGTGCATGGGCTGAGAAAAAACAAATCCCCACCAGCAAAAAGCCAGAGAGGATTCTTTTTAAATTCAAAGTTTCAATCATCGGTCTAAAACCTGACAACTATTCCGCGGGATGAGGCTTGCTCGCTAAGCGGTTTTCTTCGTCCATTTCTTCAACCCAAAGAGAATGGTGTTCCATTGCCCAATTTTCATCAACTTCGCCAGAAGTCATTGCATCAAGCGCACCTTCCATTCCTACAGAGCCAATATAAATATGAGCGATGATAACAACGATCATAAAGACTGCCATTATCGTATGCCAAGTTGCTTGTAGTTGTTGTTCTTGGATAGCACCAATATTCGTAGCAAATTCAGTTCCAAATATACTATTTGAAATTGCCGCTGTATCTGCCATCATTGTTGTTGTAAATGGGTTTAGTAGCGCCCATCCAGACATTGAAATTGAAACGCCACATAAAATTACAATCCAGAAGATAATCTTTTGGCCTGCATTAAATTTCTTGGCGGGAGGATGACCTTTACCAATCATTCCGCCACCTTTTAATATCCAAACAAGATCATGACGATTTGGGATGTTATGAACAATCCACAATACAGCAACCAACACCAAAGCTACCATGAATGCAAAACCAACATAGTTATGAACAAACTTACCAAAAATTGTAATGGTTGAAAAAGCACTTGCGCCAATTACAGGTAACAATACGGTTTTGCCGAAGATTAAGTTTAACCCGCTTAAGGCCAAAACAATAAAACTGGAAGCAAGCAGCCAATGCGAGCCACGTTCTAATAATGTAAAACGCGTAATCGTTCTGCCAGACGCACCTTTCGAAATTTTCATGCGTCCGCGTAATGCAAAAAATACCGATAGTAAAAGTAAAATACCAAGAATTGCCCAAGCAGAATATCGTGGTAACGGGCCATTTCTCATTTGGCGCCATTCTTCACCTTGACTTTGTATCATCAAGCCAGATCCAGCATTTTGGCCAGCAACAGTACCTTGACCGCCTTTACGAATTTGCCGCCAAAGCTCTGCATCAGACGATGACCCACTGGTTGTATTACCTGGCACAGCGCCTTCAACTGGTGCTCCATTATCGTTGGATTGCGCGTAACTAGGTGTTAAAACTGTAAGCATAGAAACGACAACCAACATGGTTGCAAAAAGAATAGTTAGAAATGACTTCGCCAATTTCATGGCTTCTCTCCCCTGATACTAAGCAAATGCTAGTACCTATTTGGCTTATAATTATTTTAGATAAAAAAGGCGGCAAATGTCTTCGCCGCCTCGATTAACAAAGTAAAATATCAATACTGCGTAGTAATTGCAGCATTGATTTTTAACGAGGCTTATCCACCAGTCTTCTGGCCGTAGGCAGTACCCCAACCCCATGCACCAGCACCGAAACCACGTGCAACCACGCGCTCACGATAAACAGCAGAGACCACGTCACCGTCACCAGCAAGAAGTGCTTTTGTCGAACACATCTCTGCACAAAGTGGCAATTTACCTTCCGCAAGACGGTTACGCCCATATTTCTGGAATTCAACCTGAGACTCATCCTCTTCAGGTCCACCAGCACAGAAAGTACATTTATCCATCTTGCCGCGTGAACCGAAATTTGAAGCCTGCGGGAACTGTGGCGCACCAAATGGGCAAGCATAGAAGCAATACCCACATCCGATACATAAATCCTTGGAGTGGAGAACCACACCATCTTCTGTATCGTAGAAGCAATCCACAGGACAAACAGCCTTACAAGGCGCATCCGAACAATGCATACATGCAACAGAGATTGAGCGCTCGCCTGGCTTGCCATCATTGATGGTTACAACCCGGCGGCGGTTCACCCCCCACGGTACTTCATGCTCATTTTTACAAGCCGTAACACAAGCATTACACTCGATACAGCGTTCAGCATCACAAAGAAACTTCATTCTAGCCATAGTATAATCCTCCCTTAAGCTCGTTCAATTTTGCAAAGCGTTGCTTTGGTTTCTTGCATTTGGGTAACAGAGTCATACCCGTAGGTTTGAGCTGTATTGGTCGATTCACCCAAGACATAAGGATCTGCACCAGCGGGATATTTATATCGCCTGTCTTCACCCTCTAAGTGACCACCAAAGTGGAACGGCATAAAGGCAACGCCTTTGCCCACTCGTTCCGTTATCATGGCCATTACTTTTACCTTGGCGCCTTCAGGACCTTCAACCCAACATTGTTCTCCATTACGGATTCCCAAATCATTGGCGTCAGCTGTATTTATTTCAACAAACATATCTTGCTGTAATTCAGCCAACCATGGGTTTGATCGTGTCTCATCACCACCACCCTCATATTCAACCAAACGGCCGGATGTGAGAATAATTGGATAATCCTTTGAAAAATCATTTTTCTGGATAGAGGCATATGCAGTTGGAAGACGGTAGAATTTCTTGTCTTCATAAGTTGCATATTTATCAAGAAGATCACGACGCGGCGTATAAAGTGGCTCACGGTGCAGTGGCACAGGGTCAGGAAAGTTCCATACAACCGTACGAGCCTTCGCATTACCAAATGGCGCACAACCATGTTTGATTGCCACACGTTGAATACCACCAGAAAGATCTGTCTTCCAGTTTGTATTCTCACCTGCAACAGCATCAATTGCAGCCTTTTCTTCAGATGAAAGATCTTTATCCCAGCCAAGCGATGTTAACATCGCCATGGTAAATTCAGGATAACCGTCTTCAATCTCAGATCCTTCAGACCATGAACCTTCTGCTAGCAGATTTTCACCGTCTTTTTCCACACCAAATCTTGCACGGAAAGTAAGTCCCCCCTCACCTACAGGTTTTGATGGATCATAGAGGATTGGCGTACCAGGGTGTTTCATTTCTGGTGTACCCCAACATGGCCAAGGCATGCCGTAATACTCACCATCAAGTGGTCCGCCAACAGCCTGCAAAGTCGTTTTATCAAAGGTATGTTGATGCGCCATATGCATACGTAGACGCTCAGGAGACTGACCTGTATAACCAATAGTCCACATGCCCTTGTTAAACTCACGTGTAATATCTTCGATCAAAGGCTCGTCATTCTCAACCTTGATGTTTTTGAAGAGTTCATCCGCAAAGCCCAATTTATTTGCAAGCTTATATGCAATTGTATGGTCAGGCAGTGATTCAAACAATGGCTCAACCACTTTATCACGCCACTGGATTGAACGGTTGGAAGCCGTTACTGAACCATATGTCTCAAACTGCGTACATGCCGGCAATAAATAAACGCCATCTGTACGGTCTGAAAGAATTGCAGAAACAGTTGGATATGGATCAATCACAACCATAAGGTCAAGTTTTTCCATTGCTGTTTTCATTTCTTTCATACGGGTTTGAGAATTTGGAGCATGGCCCCAGAAAACCATACCACGTACCTTGTTTGGATTATCCATATTCTCGACATCTTCAAGAACACCGTCGATCCAGCGAGAAACCGGAATACCCGTTAGGTTCATCAGATTTTTCTCTTTACCATCAGCCCCCGTTTCTTTTGCAAAACGGCCTTTCAGATAATCAATGTCTGTATCCCAAACACGAGCCCAGTGCGCCCATGAACCATCTTTCAGGCCATAGTACCCAGGAAGTGTGTGTGAAAGAACACCAAGATCTGTTGCACCTTGAACATTGTCGTGGCCTCGGAAAATATTTGTTCCACCACCGGCTCTACCCATGTTACCTAGTGCAAGTTGAAGCACACAATATGCACGTGTATTATTGTTACCATTCGTGTGCTGAGTACCACCCATACACCAGATAACAGTACCAGGACGGTTTTGTGCCATAGTCCGGGCAACCCGCTTTAATTGAGAACCAGGAACACCAGCAACGCGTTCAACTTCTTCGGGGTTCCATTTGGCAACTTCAACCTTGATTTGATCCATACCCCAGACACGCTGGCGAATGTATTCTTTATCTTCCCAACCATTTTCAAAGATATGCCATAAAATACCCCAGATTAAAGCAACGTCTGTACCAGGGCGAAAACGAACATATTCATCAGCATGAGCTGCAGTACGTGTAAAACGCGGATCACAAACAATCATGGGTGCGTTATTTTCTTCTTTAGCCTTTAAGAGGTGAAGAAGTGAAACCGGGTGCGCCTCTGCAGGGTTACCACCAATCACGAAGATTGCTTTAGAGTTATGAATGTCATTATACGAGTTCGTCATCGCACCATAGCCCCAAGTGTTTGCAACACCGGCTACTGTGGTTGAGTGACAAATACGCGCTTGGTGGTCAACGTTGTTTGTACCCCAATAAGCAGCAAACTTACGAACCAGATACGCCTGCTCATTGTTATGTTTCGCAGAACCAAGCCAGTAGACAGAATCAGGACCAGACTCATCGCGAATTTTCAACATGGAGTCGCCAACTTCATTGATGGCATCATCCCATGAAAGCTTTACCCACTTGCCATCAGCAAGTTTCATTGGGTACTTCAAGCGACGTTCACCATGCGCATGCTCACGAACAGCAGCGCCTTTGGCACAATGTGCACCAAGATTAAATGGTGAATCAAAAGCCGGCTCCTGGCCAATCCAAACACCGTCTGATACCTCGGCTAAAACCGTACAACCGACAGAACAATGAGTACATACTGATTTAATAACATCAATTTTTCCGTTTCCTGCACCAGCAGCAACTGCCTTTGTAGCAGTGCCTGTGGTTAGGGCACCAGCGGCGGCAATACCACCTACAGCCAAACCTGAATTCTTTAAGAAATCACGACGGTTAACCGTTGTACCCGAAACTGAAGCGGTGGTTGATGACAGTTGGGGGCGTCTCGCAACCCCTCCTACCTTCTTCCTTAGCATTTCATTTCCTCCAATATGCCTTCAATTTAAACAAAGGCTTTTTCAAATAACGCCCAACTCAAAACCTTTTGGCGAGTTAATTCGCAGATCAAGCCTGCGAGAATTTATAATTCTAGAACTTCGCAGAATCATAATAGGTTTTGACATGCGCAGTTTCGCGGTAGCCAGAACCCTTTATTTCCTCAACTTCGGAAGCTTGAGCAGCACCGCCTGCAACTATTGTTGCGCCAGTCATTACTGTTCCTAGACTTGCAAGTTTAAGGAAATCACGCCTGTCCGTGGCGTTCTTTTCTTTTTTGCTATCGACCATATGGCCCTCCAATTCTCTGTCCCTCCATGATGTTAAACTCACATGGTATAAATTTAACATTCGGCACGATGACAGGAAATCGTACCTATAAAAAAAACGCTCACTCCATGGAGTAAGCGTTTGTTTCTATTTCTATAAACAGTCTGCCTATTGCACCGACTGGTTGATAAAACTTACTGAGTTGAGCAGCTTCCAGATCTTTAAAGAAGTGCACCGCCCAAGGCTCTATATGTTGGGTATAGAACTCCCTTTGGGTTTCCATATTTGCGGGAGTACCGTACCTCCCAATAATAAGACCAGCCATCATTTCAAAAAGCGATCCTATGTGATCTTCAGGTTCTTTAACAGCTTCATTGCGCTCAATGCCTAACTCACGCATGGAATTGCGAAGCTTGGCTAAAGGCTTTTCATTTAAAAAACCTGTTAGGTAATAAGAGCCATAAGGCAAAAGTTCACCACGTCCCATACCAATGAAAAGAGCGTTATATTCTTCAAGTACCGTTGCTTCATCAGTAGAAGCGGCCAGCTTTGACAATGCTTTAAAGGCATTGCCCATATCAGTATCATCCCCTTCTAGGGATTTTAAATCATTCAATATATCTTTGGATGGAGATTTGAATAAAACATTGCCAATCAATGCGTAAAGATTTGCACGCATTTCATCTTCAGCACTAATAGTTATTTCATTAGCCTTTACTGACAAACTGTATCTCCTCAATTCAGAGTTAATACCATGAATCCTAACCTGTCAATCAAAACCAGCACCTTTCAAGTATAAGTCATAAAACACAAAAACTAATGCCCTAAAGTCACTTTACCTCTGCTGGATTGAGTTGAATTACACGTAAATTCAATAACATAGCGACACCCAGCCAACAAAGGTAAGGTAAAAATAAAATAGCAGCGAGCTGTGATACGGAATAAGTAACAAAAACAAACGCCACGACTAAAATTATCAACAGAGCGATATTTATCAGCGCAGCGCGCATCTTTTTTATACCAAAGAATATATATGACCACATACCATTAGTAATAAGCTGCAGTCCCCAAAGAACAATAGAAAAGTGTGCGCCAAGCTCCCAGACAAGCCATCCTGCATACGCAATCATGCAATAAAGCAACGTCCAAACAACAGGAAACACCCAATTAGGCGGTGTCCAACTTGGCTTGTTTAAAGAAAAGTACCATTCGCCGGGCTTGAAAATACTGCCAGTTGCCGCCGCTACGACAACTATAAGAGTGATAATAATCCCGGATAACATTTCAAACTTTCAAAAAGATTAGTTTTGCTCGTTGATAACTTCTGCAAATTTTTCAAAAAACTTACCAGCCAGTTTTTTTGAGGTACTTGTAACCAAACGACTACCAAGTTGAGCAATTTTACCGCCAACATCCGCCTTGGCCGTATATCTTAAAATGGTTTCATCCCCATCTTCAATGAGTATAACTTCTGCCCCCCCTTTTGCAAAACCAGCGATACCACCACTGCCTTCACCCTCAAGCGAGAATTTTTCAGGTACATTAATCGGATTAAGAGTAACATTGCCAGAAAATTTTGCCTTTACGGGCCCAATCTTCAAAACAACCTTTGCTTCAAGCTGCGTATCAGAATGTTTTGTAAGCTCTTCACACCCAGGAATACATTGCTTTAAAATTTCAGGATCATTCAAACCCTCATAAACTTCTACGCGTGAGGCTAAAATCCGAACTTCGTCTTCTAATTCCATAACTTATCCCTTTTATATGAATCAAACTGACAAGAACCATTTAGATGTTGATAGAGTTAGAACACATGCGATTCAAGTAGGACTTTTAGTCAGTGCAGAAATAAGTCTTGCCTATGGACTTTTGCAAAAATTCATCTATTTCCATGTTTTAACAAATACATTTTCAAAGCTTAACATGAACAAGCAATCACAACCTGATACAAAACTCGACCTCAGAGAAGACTTTCTTGCTGGCATGCGCTATGTTGCAAATAGTGTAACAGTTGTAACAACAAATGGCGTAGCAGGCATATCAGGCGTAACTGTGAGTGCATTTTCATCTGTTTCAGCAGACCCACCTACTGTTCTTGTATGTTTGAATTCAGCTAGCAGCACACTTGAAGCATTACAGGCAAACAAAGACTTCTGCGTAAACGTATTGCCCGAAGGCGCCAAACATATTGCAGAGCGCTTTGCTGGCTTCCATGACACAGCAATCAGTGACCGTTTCGAGGGGATTGATCTGACAGACTCAAAGGGGCCTTCTCCAGTAATTTCTGGTGCTACTGCATTTATATGCAAGCTTGGCGAAACACTATCATCAGGAAGCCACGTAATTTGTATTGGCCACATCGTGGAAACACATGCAGGCAATTTTACACCACTTATCTATATGGATAGAAAATTCAAACGCATTTCAGACATAGAAGGTTAAGTACAGAGCCTAAGCACTTTGTAAGCTTCGCAAAATAAATACACACCCAATTATAAACAACGCGAACAGAATCAATTTTCGAAAAGCTGCATTGGGAACACGTTCGCCAATAAGATTACCCATCCACATTCCGACAAAACACGGAACCAGCGCTAACATACCAATTATAATATTGTTCTGATTTAACAATCCAGCAAACCAAAAGCCTGAATTAATTAAAAATCCAGAAACAATAAACAACAAGGCAATAGCGGAGCGAAACGCTTGCCTATCCACTCCGATACCAACCAGATACATGATAAAAAATGGCCCGTTTATGGTAGTAAGACTGCCAATTAAGCCAGCCACAAATCCAGCGATTAATCCAATTAAGTTCTGCTTGCCCGCAGCAATTTTGACAGAATATCCAGATAAGCTATAAATTGAAAACCCTATTAAGGTCGCTCCTAAAAGAAGCAAATGAGAATTACCTTCCAAACGGCTTAAATACCAAGCACCTATTGCAACAGAAGGAATTAAAGCCAGCAAAACTGTCCAGGTAGAATTAAACGCCTTACGAACACCTCCAGAAGCAATTAACTGCCCAACATTAGTAGCAGGCTGAACCAGAGCAGATAGCACAATTGCAAGTTCAAGTGACACAATGAACGGCAATAATGACATTGTAATAAGCGGCAGGCCAAAACCTAAAACACCTTTTACACTTCCCGCTAAAAAGAAAATTACAAAAACGCCTATCAGCGTATCTATTTCAAGGCCAAATATCATTTTCGTTTCGCCGAGTCCCGTTTACGCTTTCTAACTATATCTACGATGAAAAGAGACGTACGCGGGATATAATTATAAGGGCGTTGCATTTTACCCACACGACCAATGATAAAGCGCCAAACTGTATAACCAAGCAAAGCAATATGAGCCGCCATAATAAAACTAAACATCGCTTGCGGCCCATAAGCCTCTATCAGATATCCCGCGAAGGAAGGCGCTAAAACAGAACCGATTGCATAAAAGAAAATCAATGAAGCACTCATTGCAAGCATCTCATCCTGCTTGGCAAAGTCACTCGCATGAGAGGCACAAATTGAATAAATTGGCAGGGTAGCAAAGCCAAAAAGAAAACTCCCGATATAAACAAACGGTATGCCTGCAACTTGGTTTGTTATTTCAATCGAAATGGCACCACAAACCAGAATGGCAAAGACACTAAATCCAATTAAAGTTGCCCGCCTGCTAATACGGTCAGCTATCATGCCCGCAGGAAGCTGCGCCGTAAGCCCGCCTATGATTGCAAGCGAAAGAAAGATTGCAACACCATCTTTGGACAGGCCTGATTGAGAAGCATATACAGGCGCAACCATCCTAAAAGAAGAATTGGTCACGCCCACAACAATTACCCCAAGTGCAGCCAATGGAGACAATGTATAGACAAAAAATGGCTTAAATTTTTGTGCTTTTGGCAAGGATGGCACCGTTGTTTGGGTAAGTGCCAAAGGTATTAAAGCCATGCAGGCAACAACAGCTATTAGATTATAGGAGACATAATGCGCAGGCGTAAGACCAGCAATCACAATTTGCGATAAAAGCGTACCCGTCATATCCACCATGCGGTAAATCGAAAATACAGTACCACGGTTTTCATTATTTAACTTGGACTGCAGCCAACTTTCAATAACCGTATAAGCACCCGCAACCGCGAAACCTGTAGCAACTCGCAATATCATCCAAAACCAAGGGTGCTGGATTACCGGGTGCAATATAATAGAAATTGTGGAGACAGCTGCCATAACCGCAAAGGCACGTGCATGACCAGAACGAATGACAATATAGGGGCTAAGCACACACCCTATAAAAAAACCTAGAAAATGTGCCGACCCCAAATAACCAATTTCAGTTGGCGAAAATCCGAGTGCAAGGCCAGACAAAGCATCAAGCGGCCCAAGCGATCCTGTTCCAATTTGAACAAAAATCACAGAAATCAGCAAAGCCGAAAGAGAAATGATAAGCCGCACCTAAAGAGCCTTTATCAAAAGCAAGTAATATTGAGCACAAGACTCAAAGCTTAATTGAAGTTACGCCCATAGATAAATTTTGCAAGTGCTTCTGCATAGCTTGTTTGATTAAAACTTTCCACAGACTAAATCCGTCACCATTGTAAAATGAAATAATTTCGATATATTTTTCATTATTAAAAAGCAAAACATTATTATTTTAATTAATTTACAAAAATATATTTTAAAAGGAATTCTATATTGAGAAACAATTTACTTATTACTGCATTAATTTTTTCTTCAACGATATATTCAACACCCGCCTCTTCAATGAATCTCAGCGCTGAGGAAATATCTGCCCAAATCATTGGCGTTAATTTGAAATGGAAAAATCGTAGAGGCCGAATTGGAACAATCAATTACAATCCAGATGGAACCTTTACTTGGCGCGCTGGAGCTAATCGAAATGGAACAGGAACTTGGAACATTAAAAACAAGAAATTTTGCACAACATTTAACAAAACTAGCAGTTGGAAAGGCAGGCCGCAGAACTGCTATCCAATCACAATCAGAAATGGCAGGTACCGCTTAGGTTCAGTTTCATTATGGAAATAAGAAAGAAAATCAGCTATCCAGGCATTCCCGAAAACTTCTTCATATCAGGATCCATCGCTGTTGATGGAATGGCACTATCACAAAATATGTTAGCGCCTGGTTTGATTATGTCTTTTTGTTCTATACAGCCCGCCCGCAAGCCTATGACACCTTCGCGCCCTGTATTCTTGCCAGCAACTTGTGAGCCACACCTGCCACAAAATATTTTAGTCAATGTATTGCCACTATCGGCTGGGTGACTGTACTCAGTAACCTCGCCTTTAATTTCAACCGCATCATCAGCAACAAACAATAGTGTGCCGTGCGCAGAACCCGTTGCTTGCTGGCAATCTGTACAATGACAATTAATTGCCATCTTAATTTCAGTATCGCACATATAAGAAACGTTGCCGCAAAGGCATGAACCAGTAATTTCTGTCATAATATTATCCTTTTAATGCAAACTTAAAACTAACACGACAAACTGACAACACTAAAATTAATTGTTTTTGAATAAATACAGGATACTTTGATAATTTAATATAACCCAATTCAAGTAGCGCGATTGCATGCGATCCAAATCAACTTCATTGCACCCTAAAAAGAGGAAAGTCTCAAGCTTTTCTATTGAAGGTCAGGCTTACGAACTGGAATGTCTTGAAAACATTCCGGCAATCGCTGAAATGGAAGAGATCTGGAACACGCTAGAGAAAAAATGCCAGGAAGACTTCTCATTTTTTCAAAACTACAATTGGTGTTATGAGTATTACAAACAATTTGCAGATGATTTAACTGACAAAGATTGCCCTGTACCGCAGGTTTTTGTTTTAAAACAAGACAATAACCCTATCATGATTTGGCCAATGATGTTGTTGCAGTCAAGAATAGGTTTAAAGATATTAAGCTCTGCCTCAGAGCCACTTGGGCAATACTGCAATTTACTTTTCAACCCATCCAAATTTAATTTAGAAGTCGGAAAAGCAACCTTAAAGGCGCTTAAACAAAGTAATAATGCAGACACAATCTCGTTTAATTTTTACCCAAAAGACAGCATGTTGGAAGCAATACTTTCAAATCAAGGCATCAAAGAAAACTCTAACTTTGTTTCCTCAATTCTTGATATTACAAGATTTAAAAATTGGGATGATTATTACAGCACCTTAACAAAATCACAGCGTAAAAACCGCAAAAGGAACAAACGTAAATTAGAAACTGAAGGCAATATAAAATACGAGGTCTATGAGGCAGGCTCAAAAGAATACGTTAATCTGATTGAAACCGCTCTTCGCATGAAGATTGCATGGCTGGAAGAAACTGGAAGAAGTACAGGTATATTAGGCGACAAGTGTACTTTAAAAATGTTTAAGAACCTAAAACAGACTAAAGCTAATCAAAAAATTGGCGCCTTAGTCCACGCGCTTTATTTAAACAACAAACCAATCGCCATTGAAATGGGGATGATTAAATCCAGACACTATTATTCGTATCTGGGTGCTATTGATTGGGGTTTAAGACATTTGGGACCAGGCAAAATTCAAATGGAAATGGCCTTTAAATGGGCATTTGACAATAGAATAGAAAAATTTGATCTATTCCATGATCCATCACCATATAAAGATTCGTGGATAAACTGTAAACACCCAGTATTTAGTACAAACATACCGCTTACATATAAAGGTCGAGCCTATGTCTTATTATGGAAAACCCATCTTAGGCCAAAGCTAAAATCCATTTATCATTTTGCAAGCAATAAAACACGCAATAGGCTAAACAAAGTTCTAAGCTTGGTAAAAAGAGGCTAGGGTCGGAACCCAATTGGGAGTTGATATCGGAATTATGAAAATAATTCCTCTCCAAGCATTTTAGCCCCATTCATTAAAAACTCTTTGCATTCAAGTGCTGCCTCTAAAGACATTCTTTGTGTTGGGGCATGAAAAGCAATTGAAGCGCAATATCTGGACTTTCTATCTTTAACAGGTACGGCAACTGCAATCATGCCATCCATAAATTCCTCATTATCCACCGCATAACCCTGCTTTGCTACTTGCGTTAATTCTTCCAAAAAATGTGAAGGGTCACTAAAAGTATTTCTTGTCATCGGTTTTAAATCCATGCCGGTAACAAATGAACGCCGCAAACTTGATGAAAGGCTTGCCAAAAACGTCTTGCCACTTGCCGTACAATGAAATGGTACGTGAGACCCCACAGGTAATTGGATTCTAAAAGGCCAATCTGTTTCCACACGATCAAGATACATCATGCCATCTTCTTCAGGCACAACTAAATTAACTGTCTCACGCACTTTATTGGCAATATCCACAAGTACTTGTCGCAGGGCAATCTGATTACGAGAATTATATAAAATTCCTGACGCAAGGCCTTTTAATTTAGAAGAAGGTTGAAACCTTTTCCCATTCTTTTCGCGCATCAAATAGCCTTCTTGCTCCAGCGTTGTGCATAAACGATGAACCGTCTGCTTCGGTAATTTCAATTCTTGATTAATCTCTGTAGGCGTCATAGGCCTATCAGAATTCCCAAATACCTCTAAAATTCGAAGCGTCCGCAAATTAGTTGGGATCCTGTTTTCATCACTACTCATTTTCATTCCCTATACTTGTGGCTAACTTAAAACCTGAATACATTTATTGAATTATTCCGCTTGCGATTCATTTCATTTCATGATTTTATTAATTAGCGAGACAAAAAGTCTCATTTTTTGAGCTTATTGTCTAGTGCTTGGAGAGAATAAAGTTGGAATTTGATTTTATAGTAGTTGGAGCCGGTTCAGCCGGATGTCCATTGGCTAATCGTCTGTCAGAGAACGGACGCTATAAAGTTGCGCTTGTGGAAGCTGGTGGCAAAGATACAAATCCATGGATACACGTGCCGGTCGGCTACTTCAAGACAATGGGCAATCCAAAAACCGATTGGTGTTATAAAACAGAATCTGATCCAGGTATCAATGGTCGTGCAATTCCTTGGCCTCGAGGCAAAGTTCTTGGTGGGTCAAGTTCTATTAATGGACTTTTATATGTACGTGGCCAGGCCGAAGATTTCGAAGGCTGGCGCCAAATGGGCAATGCCGGCTGGGGGTGGGACGATGTTCTACCTTACTTCAAAAAAGCAGAAAACTGGGAAGAAGGAAAAGGCGAAGACCGTGGAACAGGTGGTCCGCTCAATGTTTCCCCTACCCGATTGAAGCGTGATATCGTTGACGCGTGGATAAAATCCGCAGTTGACGCAGGCTACAAAGAAAACGAAGACTATAATAATGGCGACCAGGAAGGTGTTGGCTACTTCCAATTAACTGCGAAAAACGGACAACGCTGCTCGTCGGCAGTTGCCTATCTAAAGCCGATCAGAGGTCGTTCAAACCTTGTAATTTTCACCAACTCTCAAGCAGAAAAACTTGTCCTTGATGGTAAGCGTGTTACGGGTGTTAAAATCCGCAAAGGTGGCCCAAAGGGCGAGCTTGTGGAACTTACAGTAAATAAAGAAGTTGTTCTGGCATCCGGAGCGATTGGCTCACCGCAACTTCTCATGGTATCGGGCATTGGTCCTAAGGATCAGCTTAAAAACAACGGCATAGAAATTGTTCAAGAGCTTTCAGGCGTGGGCCAAAACTTACAAGATCATTTGCAGGCGCGCCCTGTTTACAAGGTGAATGTTTCTACCATCAACATTGAAGTTGGTAATTTCATTAAGCAAGGCATGATTGGTCTTCAATACATTTTAGCTCGTACTGGCCCAATGACAATGGCAGCCAGTCTTGGAACAGGTTTCCTCAAAACCCGCGAAGATCTTGCAACGCCAGACATTCAGTTCCACATCCAGCCCTGGAGTGCTGATAGCCCTGCTGAAGGCCCTCACAAATTTTCCGCATTTACATCATCTGTATTGCAAATGCGTCCAGAAAGTGCTGGCCATTTGGAACTGACTTCAAACGACATGCGCGAATACCCAAAAATTCATCCAAACTATCTGGCGACCAAGCTTGATTGCGATACGATGGTCGAAGGCTTACGTATTTCACATAAAATCACTCAACATGGTCCGTTAAAAGATATTATCACTGGTCAGCATAATCCTGATGCAAGTCTGGATTTTGACGATTATGATACAGTGCTTGATTGGGCAAGAAGTAATTCCACAACAATTTACCATCCTACCGGCACCTGCAAAATGGGTAATGATCCAATGGCAGTCGTTGATGAACGCCTAAAGGTACGTGGTGTAGAAGGAATACGTGTTGCAGATTGCTCCATTATGCCTATCATCACATCTGGCAATACAAATGCACCCGCTATAATGATTGGTGAAAAATGTGCAGCCATGATGTTGGAGGACGCAGGATGACAACTTTAATTATAACTCAAAATAAATCGGAGCACGTTTTCTAAATGTTTGAATTTCTATCCGACGCGGCCACTTTCGATACAATCCTTGACTACGGCAAGATTATCATTGCCGATATCGTATTATCAGGCGACAACGCTCTTATTATCGGGATGGCTGCCGCTGGACTGGCTCCAGAATTACGTAAAAAAGCTATTATTTTTGGCATGGTGGTTGCTGCAGTTTTACGCATTCTCTTTGCCCTTGTTGCAACTTACCTGCTTGATATCCCAGGTCTACTCTTAGTGGGTGGACTACTACTGTTTTATGTATGCTGGGGACTTTATAAAGAGATCAAATCTGGTCATGCAGAAGAAGAAACTGATCCTTTGGCAATTGCCGAAAATATGGATAAGGAAAACCCTGACAAACCAAAACGCACACTCAAGCAAGCACTCATTGCCATTACCATCGCCGATGTATCCATGTCACTCGATAACGTGATAGCAGTTGCAGCGATTGCTGATGGCGATTCTAACAAGTTAATCATAGGCTTAGGCCTTGCAATATTGTTGATGGCCTTTGCTGCGACATTAATTATGAAACTTCTTACACGTTACCCATGGATTTCTTGGGCAGGCCTGATAGTGTTGATATATGTATCAGCCGAGATGTTGTATCGAGGTATATTTGACCCAGGTAGAGGTATACTTTCTTACTTGGGTTATTGATAAGAATTTGGCAGTTAATTCTGCCAATATAGATTGTGGTGAACCACCATCCCCCCTGCACCTTCGGCAGGGAATTTTGATGGCACTACAAATTGTTCGAAGGAGAGGAAGACAAAAGGGAGGAATACCATGTCTATTCTATCTAAAACTACGAAAGTGCTAGCAGGTTCTGCTGTTGCTCTTTCAATCACTGCTTCTGCTGCATTTGCAGAAACAGTAATCCGCGTCCAGTCAGTGATCTCTGCGAAAGCTGACGAAGTTGTAATGCTTAAAGCATTCGGCCAAGACGTATCTGACCTAACTGGTGGCGAAATCAAGTTTGAAGTTCTACCAGCTGGTGCAGTTGTCGGCGTTAAAGAAACTCTTGACGCTGTTGATAAAGGCCTTGTTGAAGGTGGTTTTGCTTGGACTCACTACTGGTCAGGTAAGCACCCTGCTGCAATGCTATTCGGCTCACCAGTTGCTGGTGCCGGAGTTGGTATCGACAACATTGCGTTCCTATCATGGTTCCAGTTTGGTGGTGGTAAAGAACTTTACGACCAGCTTTGGGACGAAATGGGTGTAAACGTAAAAGGCTTCATGCTACAGCCAGTGGGTCCAGAAGCCCTTGGTTGGTTCAAAGAGCCGATTACATCAATGGACGACTTCCGTAAATATCGTTTCCGCACACCTCCAGGTATTCCTGGCCAAACATATAAAGACATTGGCGTTGCTTCTGTTGCTATGGGTGGCGGTGACATTCTTCCAGCTCTTGAAAAAGGCACAATCGATGCAGCTGAATGGTGCTGCCCGAAGCCTGATTCAGTGTTTGGTTTCCAAAAAGTGCTTAAGCACTACTACCTACAGGGTCTACACCAGGTTGTTGTGAACGCTGACTTGTACATCAACAAAGATGTCTACAACTCACTAACGCCACTTCAGCAAAAAGCTCTTGAAGTTGCTGCTAATGCATCACTTTCAAAGTCAATGTCTTACCGCATCTACGAAAACGGTAAAGCTTTGAAAGACTTGACTGAAAACCATGGTGTTATTCTACATGACACGCCTGCTGATTACTTCCCAGCATACATGAATGCTGCAAAAGCATCACTTGAAAAGAACGCTGCTGAAAACGCATTCTTCGCTAAAGTATGGCAGTCACAAAAAGACTTCGCTGCAATCGCAGTTCCTTTCTGGGCTGGTTCACAGGCTTCTAACGCTGCTCTCGGTAAAGCTTTCGCTGACACTGTAAAGTAAGTTAGACTTGCATATTTGGCGGGAGCTCTTAGTTCCCGCCATCTTATCTTTTTTGGAAATGTCACCTGTTTGAGTGACCTTTGGAAAAAAGATAAAATAAGGATTGGGGAGATCCAAACATGGCCGAAGAAGTAATTCCGGACGATCTAGATACCACTGATGAATCCATTGCGGAACGCCGCAATGAGAAAGCAGGCTATACACCAGAGGACATGACCTCATGGCAGCGCCCCATCACAGCAACCATCGACATTATCAACGAATGGGCAGGTAGATTAACGTGTTTACTTCTCATACCGCTTATCTTCTCTATGGTCTTTGAAGTTGTCTCGCGTAAAGCTTTTGCTGTTTTAACAGATTACGGCCTAAACGAACTGGCTCGTGACTGGGGTTTAGGCCCTACTCTATGGGTCTATGATACATCCAGAATGCTGGGCGGCGTCATCTTTATGGCAGCGGCTGCTTATGCTTTGATGCGCGGCGTTCACATTCGTGCAGACTTTATCTATCGTAATTGGACACCAAAAACGCAAGCAACTGTAGATGCAGCGCTTTATCTACTCTTCTATTTCCCTGCCATGTTGTTCTTCTTCTGGTCAGCATTGGATTACGGACTTGATGCTTTCGGAAAAAGCATATTTGACCCGGTAGGTTGGGAGCGCGCGTCTGATAGTACTTGGGCTCCAATTCTATGGCCTGCACGTATCTTTATGCCAATCGGTGCATTCTTGTTACTATTACAAGGCTTGCCAGAACTGTTTAGATGTTTCCATCAAATGGGGCCAGTACGTGAAGCAAAGTTTGTTCGTCTGCTAATTCCATATATTATTATTTTAGGAATAATCTTTACTGCTGTTTTCTTCCCTAAAACCCTTCCACTGTTTGAGTGGCTCGGACTAACTGGCAAAGCAGCTTTCTCGAAAGAAATCATCGGTCTGTTCATGTTAGCAGCAATGCTCTTTGTGATTTTCATTGGCTTCCCAATTTCATTCACATTGATCTTTCTTGCTTTCACATTCGGTGCTTGGGGATCAGGGAGTGCACTAACTTTCTTCCTGCAAACACTACAAACCAATTCGACCATGTTGGACGACCAATTGGTTGCGGTTCCATTGTTCATTTTGATGGGCATCGTGATGGAACAAGCAGGACTTATGGAACGTTTATTTAATGCAGTTCAAATGATGATGTCGAAAACACGCGGCGCTCTTTATATCGCTGTTCTATTCGTATCAACCATCTTTGCTGCTGCTACAGGTATTGTGGGCGCATCTGTTACCATACTTGGTATCATGGCTGCAAAAACCATGAACAAGTCTGGTTATAATGTTCGCATGGCGGCTGGTACGATCACTGCGGGCGGCACGTTGGGTATTTTGATCCCACCATCAATTATGTTGATTGTTATGGGGCCTGTTCTGGAAATTCCGGTAACAGATCTCTTCCGTGCAGCGATTATTCCAGGTGTGCTTCTTGCATCCCTTTACATCATCTATGCAGTAGGTCGTTGTATGATTAATCCGTCGCTGGGTCCAATCCTTCCACCAGATGAGCAACCAGAAACATCGCCATATTATTTTATGGAAGTTGTCTTGGTGATGAGTTCATTGGTTGTTTTCGTATGGTTGATAACAATCGGTGCTGCGACAGGCTTTGGTCTTTTCCCACTTGATGGTCTGCTTGTTCCAATCCTTTGGCTTGGCGTCATGTTTGGCGTCTACAAATGGGCAAGAGCAACACGACCAGGAGGCTTCTACTTCTCAGATCTTTGGTATGAATTCTTCATGGGATTAGTACCACCAACTGTGCTGATTGCATTTGCTTTGGGTTCGATCCTGGCTGGTTGGGCAACGCCAGCAGAAGCAGCAGCCTGTGGTGCCTTCGGCGCGATTGTTCTCTCCCTTGGTTATGGACGTTTCAGCTTCAAGGGCTTTTATGGCGCGTTAATCAAAACACTGGAAATTTCAGTATTGATTATGTTCCTTGTGGCAGCATCAAATTTCTTTGGTGCTGTGTTCTCAAACCTTGGTACGCCGAAATTCTTAACCGAAGTTCTGCTTTCACTAGACCTTTCAGTAGGCGCAATGCTCATCCTGGTTATGGCATTGGTCTTCTTGCTGGGCTGGCCTCTGGAGTGGGTACCAATCGTTTTGATTATCGTTCCAATCCTTGTGCCACTATTGGTTCAGTTAAATGTAAACCTTACCTGGTTCGCAATCCTTGTGGCGGTAAACCTTCAAACCGCTTGGCTAAGTCCGCCAGTGGCGCTCTCGGCTTACTTCTTGAAAGGCGTTGTTCCGGAATGGGATCTAAAAGACATTTACTTCGGCATGATGCAATTTATGGTCATCCAAGTAATTGGCCTTATGTTGATCTTCATATTCCCAGGCTTCGCGCTTTGGCTACCAGACTTCTTGTCCAGTGCCGGATCTCCAGGCTTCTTAAGCTACGAAGGTTTCCCTTCTCCAGCGCAATAAGATGAAGTAAAAAAGTTCTCCTCCCTTGCAGTCACGTTTGAAAAAGCGTAGCTGCGAGGGAGGGTTTTTATTTTGTATTGAGGAAAACCATGAGCGATCAATTTTCACTTGAGGGCAAAACAGCACTTATCACGGGCGGCGGCTCCGGCATCGGAAAAGCCATTGCCCACGCCTATTCAGACCAAGGTGCCAGTGTCATTTTGGTTGGAAGACGCGAAGCTCTGCTAGAAGATGCACTTGGTGACCGTGATGGTTTTACCATCGCAACAGACTTGATGGCAGAGGATGCAAGCCAAACCATCTTCAACGCTTGCAATACATTAAACGCCCTACCCGATATCATCGTCAGTGCAGCAGGCCTCAACCCTCGCAAACATGCTGATGATGTTGATCCTGAAACATGGAATAAAACAATTCACTTAAACCTCTCAGTGCCATTCTTCTTGGCGCAAGCTTTTGTACCTGACATGAAAAAGAACAACTGGGGTCGCATCATCAACATCGCTTCGCTCCAATCATCACGTGCCTTTTTAAACGGCATCGCCTATGGCGCATCCAAAGGTGGCGTCACGCAACTAACCCGCGCCATGGCAGAAGCTTGGTCAAAAGACGGCATTACTGCAAACGCCATTGCGCCGGGTTTCTTTCCTACCGAACTCACCGCCGCAGTCTTTGAAGATGAAAAAATGTCAGCACATCATGCAAGCATGACGTGCGCGGGCCGCAATGGCGAACTT
>CALDZF010000207.1 GCA_937944165.1 uncultured Rhizobiaceae group bacterium
GAATTGACCCCCAGCTTGTTGGCGATGTCCACCGCTACCGGTGCGCCAATGACGGCGGTTGCCGTGTTGTTCAAAACATCTGACAAGGTCATCACCACCACCATGAGAATGGTTAGCACAACCCAAGGCGCATAGCCTGAGGTGATGTTGACAATCTGCTCTGCGATTAATTGCGTACCGCCTGAGGCTTCCAGTGCAGTTCCCAGTGGTATCATAGAACCCAGCAGAACAATCACTGGCCACTCAACATAATCGTAGACATTTCTGATCGGCACAATGTCGAGAAGCACATAAAAAGCGACCACTACGCCAAGCGCTACGGCCAGATATAAGAAGCCAAAACTTGCCAGCGCTATTGCAGCGGCAAAAATACCTGCGGCTAACCAGGCACGTGTATGTTGTGTGACAGAAAGCCCGCGCTCGGCCAATGGCATGGCGCTTAACCAACCAATGGTTTCATCGAGATTTTCAGCAGGGCCAATTAAAAGCAGAATGTCACCTACTTTAACTTTCTCGTGACGAACACGCTTGGTGAAACGCCTGCCTTTGCGCGATATGCCAAGCAGTGCTACGCCACGTCTTGCACGTAATCTAATATCAATTGCCGCACGTCCAACGATGCGTGTTTCAGGCGTCACCAGCACTTCTGTTAATTGCAGATCACCTATGGCTTTTTCATTCGTGGTTTTTTCACCAAAAAACTCAAGCGCATAAACGCCTCTGAAACGGTCAATGTCTTCTGCTGCCGCTTCGACCACCAACATGTCTGACGCGCGCAGTTCCAGGCTTGAACTAAACCCGCGCAATCGACGATTATTTCTGACAACGCCAAGAATAACCAAGTCATGCTCATTGGCTTCATCATATAGATCCTTTACCTGTTGACCGACTGCCTTGGATTTTTCCGGCACAACGAGCTCTGCAATATAATCTTCCAGGTCCATGCTGCTGGAACCATCGTCAACTTTTTCATTTGCGCCTGGCACCAACCGCCAGCCAAAGACAGCCACAAACAAAATTCCAACGCCTGCGCAAATTAAGCCGACGGGAGCAAAATCGAACATTTGAAAAGCTTCTTTACCATCTATTGTTTCACGATATTGCGCAATGATGATGTTTGGCGGCGTGCCGATTAGTGTTACAAGACCTCCAAGAATTGTTGCAAAAGACAGCGGCATAAGCGTTGCTCTGATGCTTCTGCCAGCTTTCTTTGCCGCTTGAATATCAACCGGCATTAGCAGTGCCAAAGCTGCAACATTGTTCATGAAGGCAGAAAGAACAGCCCCAGTTGAAGCCATGATGGAGATATGTTTCCCCACACCACGTCCTGTATCAACCACAGAGCGGGTAATAATATCAATCGCACCAGAGTTTTGTAGCCCGCGCGAAACAATCAGCACCAGCGCCACAATAATGGTTGCCGGGTGCCCAAAGCCAGCAAAAGCCTCCGAGGTTGGCACAACACCTAACACCAACGCAATCAACAAGGCACAAAATGCCACAATATCATAGCGCCACCTGCCCCATAGCAACATGGCGAAGACCCCTGCGAAAAGCGTGAATAATATGGTTTGATCTGAGGGCATGAACGACTCCATTTAAACTTACGTAATGGTAAAGTGTCGCCGAAGTTTTCACAACTTTATCTTTTGAAAAGATACAGTTTTTAATTGAGTCACATGCGCGAAGTTTTAATCCAAACCGCCCAATATTCTGATAGCCACTTCCTTACCAAAGGCTATCTCGTTGAGATCTTGCACCAATGTTAGATCAAGCCTGTTATCCAACTCATCCTCAATCTTGAGAATATCACGATAGGTCGTTTCACCAATTTTCTCAATTTCAGTACGCCTGTTATTAAATGAGATGGCAGGTTTTTCTGTGCTTAGGTTAATCTCATCACTCTGCGGTACGTTCTTATTGATCTGGTTTTTTTGCTTGGACTTCTCATCCAGTTTATCGCCATTGAGAGCAATCAAATCTCTTGAAAGTTTTGATAGTTTGGCAACTTTTATTCGGCGGACTTTAAACGTTTCAATCAGCGTTTCTTCGCCTGTTAGTTTATCATTTTTTTCTTCGACATTGCCCAGCGCTTCAATTTGTCTTGGGTCTTTTTCATTTAATACCAGCGGCTTGTCATTTCTGGCCTTAGACTCTCCATCAACCTTGGAATCGGAATAACGCACCGTGTCAGGTGGCGCACTTGTCTCATGAGTTTTATTGGCATTTTGAACAGCTTGCTCAAACATGCGCCCATTGGCATGTTCATGAGAAAAATCCACTTGTTGTTTTTGCTTTATGTCAGTATCAGTTTCAAGCGGATCTGCATTCTTGGATTGCGTTGTTTCACGGGCAAAGTTTATTGCATCGATTTCCATTTCAAAAACCTTCCGTCAATTTCATTCAATCATCTGCCAGATTAATGACGCTCCCATACCTTATAACTAGCATAGATTATGCCAAATGCACATTTGGCAACAAAAAACCGCGCATATTGATTAATATACGCGGTTAATTTCAACTCTAAAAAGCTTGCTTAGCCTACAATATCGCAACCAGCAAACCAGAATGCAATTTCTTCTGCAGCTGTTTCAGGTGCGTCAGAACCATGTACTGAGTTTTCACCCAAAGACAAGGCAAACTCTTTGCGGATTGTGCCCTCGTCTGCTTCAGCCGGGTTTGTTGCGCCCATTACTTCACGGTTTTTAAGGATGGCATTTTCACCTTCAAGAACCTGAACAATTGTAGGCCCTGATGACATAAACTCAGTCAGTTCGCCAAAGAAAGGACGCTCAGAGTGTACTGCATAAAAAGCTTCGGCTTCACGAAGGCTCATGTGAACACGTCTTGAAGCAACAACACGAAGACCAGCCTCTTCAAGCTTGGCAGTAATCGCACCCGTAAGATTACGTTTCGTTGCGTCTGGTTTAATCATAGAAAATGTACGTTCTATCGCCATTGTTATTATTCCTGTAAGTTAAAAGAAGGGAGATTTTTCGGCTGTATACGCGCTCAACACAAAACCCGCAAGGGAGTTTACCCAAACGCAGCATAAATAATAGATATTTTTTGCT
>CALDZF010000208.1 GCA_937944165.1 uncultured Rhizobiaceae group bacterium
GATGAGTGCTGGAAAGCCTGGTCGTGAAAAAGGTGTAATTGCTTTTATTGCAATTGCATTTCTAGTTATTCATGCAATTGCATATGCGCTTATTGTACCACAAATCGAACTTGGCCTTAAAATTGATAAAAGCCTTATGGCTATTATTGGCGGCAGTATCATTTTAACATTCTCATTAATGATGTCCCAAGCTATGGAACTTGTTACGCGCGTGTTTTATTCCCGCTCCGATCTGGATTTAATTTTATCATCTCCGACATCAGCAAAAAAAGTTTTCACTATTAGAATAGGCGCAATTGCAGCCTCTACGTCTATGTTATCACTTTTGCTGTTTGGTGCTGCAATTAATGTTCTTGCGCTTTTTCATAGTGCATTATGGCTATCTGCTTATTTGGTTTTATTTGCCAGTGGTGCAGTCGCGACAGCCTTATCACTTAGTATTACCATATTAATGTTCAAAACATTAGGTGCAAAACGCACACGTTTAATCTCTCAAATTATTGCAGCAATTGTGGGTGCGGGCTTTATCATTGGCATTCAACTTGCTGCTATAGCTTCGTTGGGTAGTATTTCACGATTTGAATTCTTATCTTCACAAGCTGTTGCTAATGCAGTGCCTGATTTGACCAGCATGCTTTGGATACCTGCACGTGCTGTAACAGGAGAAGCATCAGCGCTTATTACAACGCTTGGCTTGTCTTTTGGCTTGTTATTGATTGCCATAGCTTCTTTTGCAGGCAAATTTGGTGAGTATGTTATTACTGCAGCAGGGGTTAGCCAAACAACACAAGTACATAAGCCCAAGCAGATTAATTTTAAAATGCGCAGTGTTGCTTCCACATTAAGACATAAAGAATGGCGCTTGTTATTACGCGATCACTGGCTTTTGTCTCAGACCCTAATGCAAGTGCTTTATCTAATTCCGCCAGCGTTTATGTTATGGCAAAATTTTGGTCAGGTATCCTCTATTGGAATAGTGGTTATCCCGGTTTTGGTTATGGCAACAGGTCAACTTTCTGGTGGTTTGGCATGGCTGGCAATTTCAGGTGAAGATGCACCTCAGCTTGTTGAAACCGCGCCTGTTCCAAAAGGTGCTGTAATTCGCGCTAAAATAGAAGCAGTGCTTGGAGCAATCGCAATAATTGCTCTACCAATCATCGCCTTAATGGCATTTATTGAACTCAAGATGGCAATAATAGCCGCTGCAGGAATCATTTTTGCAACAATATCAGCTACCATGATACAATTATGGTTTAGAAGCCAGGCAAAGCGCTCTAATTTTCGCCGCCGCCAAACGTCTTCAAAAGTTGCAACATTATCAGAAGCCTTTTCATCTATTATGTGGGCAGGCAGTGCTGCGCTTATTGCAAGTGGATTATGGTATGTAGCACTATTTACTGCAGCACTTGCATTGGGAGTTCTGTGGATAGCCAGAAGTTTCAGACCTCAGCAGGAGATTTGACCACTTACGTTTCATGCAAACTTTGCTAAAAGGAATGCATGAACACTTATTCCGATACTGGCAATGCCAAATCAAACCAAACTGAATATACAGTTACTGAGATTTCTTCTTCACTCAAAAAAACAGTAGAAGAGCGCTTTGGCTATGTTCGTATTCGAGGTGAGATAACTGGCTTTCGTGGGCCACACTCATCAGGGCACTGTTATTTTGCTCTTAAAGATGACCGAGCCAGAATTGAAGCCGTTATCTGGAAAGGTGTTGCTAACAAGCTAAAGCATTTCCCTGAAGAAGGTTTGGAAGTTATTGCTTCTGGCAAATTAACGACCTATCCAGGATCGTCCAAATATCAGGTTGTTATTGATAATCTTGAGCCAGCTGGCGCTGGCGCACTTATGGCTTTATTGCAAGAGCGCAAAGCCAAGCTTGAAGCTGAAGGCCTCTTTGCACCAGAGCGAAAACAGCTGCTGCCTTATATGCCTCAAAAGATTGGCGTTATAACCTCCCCTACGGGTGCTGTTATTCGTGATATCATTCATCGTATATCAGACCGATTTCCGCTGCATGTGATTGTTTGGCCTGTGCGTGTACAAGGTGAGACAACTGGTGTTGAAGTCAGCAATGCGATTAATGGTTTTAATGCTATGGCAGATAAGCCAGACTTAATTATTGTTGCGCGTGGCGGTGGTTCTATTGAAGACCTTTGGGGCTTTAATGATGAGATTGTAGTTAGGGCGGCAGCTATATCTGACATTCCGCTTATTTCTGCCGTTGGCCACGAAACTGACTGGACATTGCTTGATCTTGCAGCTGATGTACGTGCGCCAACACCCACGGGGGCTGCTGAACTTGCTATACCAGTAAAAGCAGAACTTGACGCTACAATCGCAAGTTACAAAGCCAGATTGCAAACTGCACTTTCAAGACAGTTTGAAAAAGCCCGCAGTCACTTATTGGCAGCAGAACGAGGCCTTGCCACACCTGATATGTTACTAGCTATGCCAAGGCGAAGACTGGATGAAGCGACAGGCAGACTTGGGCGCGGATTAGATCTAGCAACAAGACGCAAGCGCGCCAGCTACGAAAGTGTTGCAGCACGATTGTCTCATCGAGGATTATCTTCATCCATAGCCAGAAGTCATGACAGACTGGATGCGCTTGGACGAAGGACAAATGTTGCGCATCTTAACAAAATGCAATCAACCAACAGGCATGTTTTGGAATTGACCAGACGAAGCGTAAACGCTTTTGAAAATCAGGTAAGCCGAACCAAGGCAAGATACGAACAGGCTAACCGATTGCTTGGCAGCCTATCCTATAAAAGTATTATAGATCGTGGGTATGCAGTGGTTAGAAATGCAAAAGACACGCCCGTCGCTTCAATTGGTAAAATCAAATCAGGGGACGCTTTTAGTGTTGAACTTAAAGATGGGCTTATTTCTGCAGTAGCAGCGGGAACGGGTAGTGCACCAAAGCCCACTACTGCAAAAAAACCTGATACTCAAACATCCCAAGGTGATCTTTTTTAAAAGTCTATTCTTCAGTGAATGCGCCACGGAAACTATCTGTAATAGGTTTTGCCAAATACTCAACAAAAGTTCTATCCCCTGTTTTGATATAAGCATCAACCGGCATGCCTGCATAAATTTTCTTTGTATCAAAACCCTCAGGTAAAGCATCAGTTAGTTTCAAACGAGCGTCAAAATAAACTTCTTGGGTAGCTTCATCTACCAATCGGTCAGCAGAAATATATTCAACATTGGCAGGGACTTCTGGTGTAGTACGCGCATTTAATGCAGAAAACCTGATACTGGCTTCTTGACCGACGGTTACAATATCGACATCAATAGGAGATACTCTTGCAGAAATTATCAAATCATTTGAGGTTGGGAGTAATTCCAAAACCGTTTCACCAGGACGGATAATACTGCCTATGGTGTTCTTTTCTATTTTAACAACGACCCCATCTACAGGCGCGCGAATGACTAATCTTTGCAAAATATCAGCCCGTGAAGTTAGCTGTTCTTCCAAATCGCCAATTTGCTGGCGAATTTCATTTGACTGACTGGAGGCTTCTGAGCGCCTTGTAGCAATTAATGTTTCTTGACGTACACGCACTTCGGAGATTGATTTTTTGCGCTGACCAATAGTTGCTTTCAAAGAACCAATTGCCCCTTGGGTATCTGCACGCTCACGCAGTAAAGCGTTATATTGATTTTTTGGCGTAAGACCGCGTTTTAGAAGCGTTGCCTTGGCCGCAATTTCTTCTTGCAGTACAGCTAGTTTAGTTTCTTCTGCTTTGATTTGTTGCTTGACGCCGCCAATCTCTTCTTCGATTGCCTGGACTTGCTCATCAAGCACACTAAGCTCTGATTTATGTTGAACAAGACGAGATTGAAACTCCACTTTTTGCAATTCAAGTGGTTGTTGTTGATTGTTCTTTTCAGCGTTTTCCAAAAGTTCTTTAGGGAAAGTAATCTCTTCAGAACCATCCATCTCAGCAACCATACGAGCAAGCGTTGCTGAAAGACCTACCAATGATTTTTCCACACGATTACGGCTGGATGCAGCTTGTGTGGGATCAAGATAAACTAGCGGCTGACCTTGTTTTACCTTTTCACCGTTACGCGTAGCAATTTCAGAAATTATACCCCCTTCCAGATGGTCAATACTTTGGTTTTGACCGCTGGCAATCACAACACCTGGAGCAATAGCCGCGCCTGCAATTGGCGCGCGAATTGCCCAATAACCAAACCCGGAAAAGAAAACACCCAATACAATCAGACCCATTAAAATGGGTTTCATAGTGCCAGTAGGCACTCTTTTGCGCCAATCTTCTTGTTGAACAGAATTTATTGGATCATTCATAACTTACTCCATAAGCTAGACAGAGGTTTCATTAACAGGTTGCTTGGTGACAACTTTCTGCTGTTGCTCGGTGTTTTGCGTTTTAGCCTTTTGCTGGCGCTCTTGAGCAGCCTTTTGCGCTCGTTCCTTTGTATTACGTATGACTTCTTCACTCGGGCCATAGTCAATAATCTGGCCATCTGTCATTCTCATAATATTATCAACGACTTTGATTACACTATCACGTTGAGTCACGAGAAACACTGTAATTTTATTTTTCTTAGCTTCCAACAAAGAACGTAGTAATGCATTCTCACCAATTCTATCTAAACTGGAATTAGGTTCATCAAGCACCAAGATTTTCGGGTTACCAAAAAAAGTTCTAGCCAAGCCTATTCTCTGTTTTTCGCCACCTGATACAGCTAAGCCACCAGGCCCAATTAAAGTATCATAGCCATGAGGCATTTTTTTTATGAGATCTTGTACATGCGCCATTTCTGCTGCACGTCTTATGTCTTCATCTTTTGCATCAGGGCGAAATCTGGAAATATTTTGTGCAATCGTACCTGGCAATAATTCAACATCTTGAGCAAGATAACCAACATGGCGTCCCAAATCTTCGGGATCCCAATTAGCTATATTATTACCATCAATGCGGACATCACCCGCAAAAGGTTTAAATGCGCCGATGACAATACGCGCAAGCGTTGACTTGCCTGATCCTGAAGGACCGATGACAGCAACAGATTGACCCGCTGGTAGTTTAAACGAAATCCGATTTAAAATAGGTGGCTTTTTAGGATTTAAGGGATTTGGTTGCAAAATCCCCTCCACACTTAAATCACCTTTGGGCGGTTCAACTTGCGTATATTTTTCACGGCTTTCAGTTGCAGCCACAAACTCTTTTACCTTACGCCATGATGCCCTGCCCGCACTTAATTGTGGCCAAGAGTTAATTACCATATCAATTGGTTGTAAAGCGCGACCTGAAATGATTGATGAAGCAAAAATCATACCGGCAGTCATTTCACCCAATTGAACAAGATATGCGCCATATCCAAGCATAGCAGCCTGAATGCCAAATCTTATTGTTCGTGATAAACCGCCAAGTATTGAATTTCTGTTTGCAGACTTGTCAGCAGCTATTAAAGAATTAGCATTCCAATTCCCCCAACTTGCAACAACATCTTTCATCATGCCCATAGCAATAATACTGTCAGAGTTACGGGCAAAAAATTCTGACTGTTGGTTAGCAACGACATTTGCCTGCGCTTGTTCTGCTGATGATTTTGCGGTGAGTTTTAGGTTTATTATCGCAATAAACATTAAAACTGCGGCACCCATAACTGTTAGCCAGAATAATGACGGGTGCACCAGATAAAGACATGCAATAAAGATAAATGAGAATGGAAAGTCTATCACACCGAATAAAATTTTAGATGAGACTAAACTTCGAACGCCTTGCAGATCTCTTAAAGGTTGAATATTGCCATTTGTCTTATGGCCTTCATGTATGACGCGCTTCATTACATCATTTGCCAGAACTGAATCCATCTTTGCGGCTGTACGGGTCGCAAGGATTTGCCTTACCATTTCAGTAAGACCAAGAATGATTAAAGCAAAGGCAGCAAGTATGGAAAGATAGATAAGCGTATCACTTGATTGCGACGGTAAAACGCGGTCATAAATCTGCAACATGTACAGCGGAATAGTGAGTTGAAGAATATTTGCAAAGAATGAAAAGAACGCAATGATAATCATAGTGCGACTAAAACCACGTGTTGCTTTCGCAAGATTCTTCATTCTTCAATCTTCCTTTGACTATAAATCATCTTAATTAAAAACATTTGATTCGAGTAATTTATAGCACATAACACATTTCATAATTACGAGAAAAATTTAACGTCAAAAATAAAAAACCCCGGATATAAATCCAGGGTTTTAAAAAATTTATTTTTAGAAAAGTTATTTTTTCAAAAGATCGCGAATCTCGCCAAGAAGAACTTCTTGTGCAGGTGGCTCAGCTGGAGCCTCTTCTTCTTTTTCTTCAAGGTTTTTCACAAACCTTACCATCATGAAGATAATGAAACCGATGATTACAAAGTTGATGATTGTTGTTAAGAATGAACCATATGCAAGTACTGCACCTTGTTTTTTAGCTGCTTCAAGCGAAGTAGCAGTTACTTCAGAACCCAATGCAATAAAGTAGTTTGAGAAGTCCAAGCCGCCAAAAATCCAACCTACGATTGGCATGATGATATCACCCACGAGTGAAGCGGTAATAAGAGCAAAGGCGCCAGCAATAATTACACCAACGGCCAAGTCCATGACGTTGCCCTTCATGATAAAGTCTTTAAATTCGTTAATCATTTGTATTCCCCTTTAGATATAATATTAAACATCCGTGTTTTGATGCCGTAACGTTACCTACATAATTTACACTCGGAAGTTAAGCCTGAACTTTACGAAAACACTAGAAAAACCGCTTAAAATAAAGGTTTTTAGCCTATCTCGAACATAAAAATTTCAGATTCGACAAAACATGGCAAAATATGCTCATATTAATTCGTCCTAACCCAAGATTATTATGACTGAAGTGAGAGTAGATTTCAATGATCCAACCATGGGTCACATTAATTGTAGCAATCGTATATGTGTTGTTATTATTTGTTGTTGCCAGCTACGGCGACCGCAAAATTCTTGGTGCGGGTCATAGTCGAAGCAGACCTAATATTTATGCCTTCAGCCTTGCGATCTATTGCACTACCTGGACCTTCTTTGGCTCAGTTGGTTTGGCTGCAACAAGTGGCATTAGTTTTCTGGCAATTTATGTGGGGCCAATTCTGGTTGTTACTTTGGGCTATCCACTCTTGTGCAGAATTATAAAGCTCTCCAAAGAAGAGCGCATCACATCGGTGGCTGACTTTTTGGGTTCCCGCTATGGTAAAAACCTCAAGGTTGCTGGTGTTGCAGCTATTATCGCTGTAATCGGCACCATTCCTTATATTGCCCTTCAATTGAAAGCTATTTCCAGCTCCGTTGATACGCTGCTAGTAAGTTTTGATAATGGCTTTCCTTCTGGTGCGCCGCCTTTTGGTGACATTTCAATTATCGTTGCTATTGCACTTGTGATTTTTGCTATTTTATTTGGTACGCGTCATGCCGATGCAACAGAACACCAACACGGATTAATGCTTGCCATTGCGATGGAGTCAGTTATCAAACTCATTGCCTTTTTATGTATTGGTATTTTTGTAACCTGGTTTATGTTTGATGGCGTAGAAGACCTTTTCTCTCAAGCAATTAATGACCAAAACGTTCAAAAAATTATTGATAGTGGGTTTGATGTCGGCAACTTTTTAATACTCACCTTATTGAGCGTTAGTGTATTTTTATTATTGCCAAGGCAATTTCATGTGGCGGTTGTTGAAAACAATTCGATCAAAGAACTAGAACGAGCACGATGGTTATTTCCACTCTACCTAGTCGCTATTAATTTGTTTGTGATACCAATTGCAGTTGCAGGTACGATTAAGTTTGGTGTTGCAGCAAACGCTGATGATTACGTATTACTTTTACCTCTACTAAATGAGAATTTAATATTGGGCCTATTGGTTTTTATTGGTGGCCTGTCTGCTGGAACCGCCATGGTAATTGTTGCCAGTGTTGCATTGGCAATCATGATTTCCAACGACCTTGTTTTACCATTGATTTTGCGTTCACGTGCAAAATTTGGTCAGGCTGAGCCTGAAAATATGGAACGCAATATTCTTAATATTCGCAGAACATCAATCTTTGCTGTTCTGTTGCTTGCCTATGTTTACTATAAAGCCGCTAACAACTCTGCTGCACTTGCCTCAATCGGTCTGGTTTCCTTTGCAGCAATTGCCCAATTGGCACCTGCGTTTT
The DNA here is from genome assembly GCA_937944165.1 of uncultured Rhizobiaceae group bacterium. Classification (GTDB taxonomy): domain Bacteria; phylum Pseudomonadota; class Alphaproteobacteria; order Rhizobiales; family Rhizobiaceae; genus JAALLB01. The sequence goes on from CALDZF010000208.1 coordinate 8,216, forward strand.
TTGGAGGTTTGTTTTGGAAACGTGCCAATGCACGCGGTGCCATGTTCGGCATGATAGCCGGCTTTTTTGTTTGGGCTTATTGTCTTTTATTACCCACACTTCTTTCATCTGATAATCTGTTTGTCGTTAATGGACTTTTTGGAATTGAATTTTCAAAACCTCAATCTTTATTTGGTACATCATTTTCACCTATTGCCAATGGCGTTATATGGAGCCTTTTCTTTAATAGTTTTGCTTTCATGCTGGGTTCTTACAGTCGCGATGCTGACCCACAAGAACGCATGCAAGCATCTTTATTTGTTGCATATCAAGCACCCACTGTTAGATATTCAAATTTTGAACAATCAAGGGTTGATATCGTACAATTAAAAGAAACTCTTAGCCGTTACATTGGCCGTAAAAGAACGGATAGATCGTTTGAAACTTATTGGGAGGAGCAAAAAATACCTCAGGGAGAACGCGATTTTGTTAACAATAATATTCTGCGTTTTTCTGAACAATTACTAGCCAGTGCAATCGGTGCATCATCATCAAGGCTTGTGCATACATTACTATTAAAGCGTTTTGACAATAGTAATTCCAACAATATTGAATTGCTTGATGAAGCTTCCCGTGCTGTTCAATTTAACCGCGATGTTTTACAAACAGCGTTGGATCAGCTTGAACAAGGTATTACGGTATTTGATGGCGATTTCAGATTGGCATCATGGAATACGCAGTTTCGAAATATTTTAAACCTACCTGCAAAGATTGGCCAAACTGGCATCCCCTTATCTGAAGTCGTCAAAGAGATTGCACTTCAAAACCAATTAAACAAAAACGGGGAAATATTACGTGAAAAATTAATTAATCAGTCCAAACCTTGGCAATTGGAACTGCCCAATACAAATGAAATTCTGGAAATTAGCACCAGCCCAATGCCAGAAGGCGGGATTGTTGTTACATGGAATAACATTACCCAACGCGTGAAAGCCGCTGAAGCTTTGACCGAAGCAAATGAAACGCTTGAAGGCCGTGTTGAAGAGCGCACACGTGAACTTGAACAAGCAAAACTGTTTGCGGACCAAGCCAATGCCAGTAAAACAAAATTTTTAGCAGCCGCTGGTCATGATATTTTGCAGCCTTTAAACGCAGCTAGGTTATATTCTGCAACTTTGATTGAACGTGCTGATGATGATAAAAACTCTCAGCTTGCAGATAATATTAGCCGTTCACTTGGTTCGGTAGAAGAAATATTAGGTTCAATATTAGCAATTTCCCGCCTGGATACTGCTAACCCTGAAATAAACCTTAGCGCGTTTCCTTTACATAATATCACAAAACAATTGCAGATTGAATTTGAACCCGTAGCTAAAGCGCAAAATCTGGAACTTAAATTTATACATTCATCCAAGTGGGTATATTCAGACCAAGCTTTACTAAGACGACTTCTTCAAAACTTAATTTCAAATGCGATTAAGTTTACCCAATCTGGCAAAGTTATTGTAGGTAGCCGTCAATATTCCAACCAGGTCTCTCTTGAAGTGTTCGACACCGGCATTGGTATTAGTGAGTCAGAAAAGCACTATATCTTCGGTGAATTTACGCGCTTGAATAATATGCCTAACCAAGTACCGGGCCTTGGACTGGGTTTATCAATTGTTGAAAAGATAGCCAACTTGCTTGACTTGAAAGTTGAACTTAACTCTGCACCCCAAAAAGGCACACGATTTAAAATCCTGATGGATAACATTCCTGCAAAAACAAAGCCAAAAGCGAATAAACAAATTGCTCATAAAAAGAGAAAACTGGGACAACTCACTGGCACGCATATTCTTTGTATTGATAATGAACCAGCAATTCTTGAGGGCATGGTTAGCCTGCTCGAAGAATGGGGTTGTCATGTTTCAACAGCTCAAGATTATAAACAAGCTAGCAATATAATCTCTAATCACAATAAATTACCCGACATCATATTGGCTGATTACCACCTTGATAAAACAACTGGCATAGAAGTTTACCAAAGCCTGGTTGAAGATACTGGTAGAACATTACCAGGTGTTTTAATTACTGCTGATAGAAGTGAAGAAGTTAAACAGCTTGCAGAAAACGCTGGCCTTAATTTATTGAACAAACCAATTAAGCCAGCAGCCTTGAGAGCGCTTGTTAATCAACATAAGAAAAGACTTATTGCTGCTGAATAAATAGTAATTCGAAAACCGTAACTTTAAGAAAGTTTTGACGCAGCCTGATTAACGCCGATCTTATTCATCATAATAACTGCTTGCGTACGGCTATCTACTTCAAGTTTTAAAAGAACGGCAGAAACATGCGCTTTTACCGTTGCTTCCGAAACACTTAATTCATAGGCAATTTGCTTATTCAAAAGACCTTCAGCCAACATTGATAAAACGCGGGTTTGCTGCGGCGTCAAAGATTGTATCTTTGCCAAAAGCTTGCTGGAAGTTTCATCCATATCAGCTTCCATATCAATATTGGGCGGGGTCCAAACCTCGCCTGCCTGAACAGCCTTAATACCTTCAACAATATATTCAGCGCCAGAAGATTTTGGAATAAACCCTGAAGCCCCAAGTTCGATACATTTTCTGATTGTTAGAGGATCTTCTGTTGCAGATACCACGATAACGGGTATGTCTTGAAATTCCGAACGGATGGATAATAGACCAGAAAAACCTGTTGAACCTGGCATACTCAAATCCAATAGCACCAACTCAACCCCATCTGTTTCACGCAATTGCTGGCGCAAATCATCAAGATCGCCAGAAAGCATAAAGCTACAATTAGGCATTAAACCTTCAATGGCCTGTTTGATAGCATCTCTGAACAACGGATGGTCATCCGCAATAATAACGACTGGTAACAAAAGTAGCGCCCTCCAAAACACAAACTTTATAGTGCGTACTACGTATTATAACGTAATTCACTGGATTACAAAGACATATACTATATGCTAAATATCGTTGAACTTTTAACCAGGGACATGAGTTTTAAAAAGATGCTTTTGCGTAAAACAAGAAACTTCTTGAAATCCAAACCGATTAAACTCAATCGGTTTGTTGCCTTGATGAGTCTATTCTTAATAGTGCTCTCATGGCCTTTACCCGTGTATTTTAAAAATTCTGAAATTCAACTATTCAATGTACCCTTTGTCTATTTCTATATTATTTTAATCGGTCCCGCTCTAATACTTTTTGTTACCAATTGGGCCGTGGAATTTTGTGACAAGATGGACAGAAAACAGCTGGAAACAGAAAACGACTGATATTTAAAATGTATAAACCGCCTTTAAAATCATCTCTTTCATTATTGCTAATGTATTTAGCCAGTTTTTTCCTGTGCATTACGTTTGGAACTTTATTAATACAGATCGGAACACCGGAAAATTACGTAAACTTGTTAATGTTTGCCCTTATAATTGGCGGGTATTTTTTTTCCGGCTTTTTTGGCAAAACAATGCTGTTGCCAATATTCCAAACAGCCCAACGAACAGGTGCACCGTTTTACGTCGGACAATCTATTGCAGCAGGTTTAATATCAAGCGGCGTGTACATTTTACTTGCTGGTGACTTTTATCAAAACGGCACAGATGCCTTAACGATATTTAGTGGCCTTATTTTAGGTGTGTCCTTGATGACCCTGTTATTTGCCGCTCCTATAAACCGTTCAAATAATACAACCTTGGCCAGCCTTTTAACACAGGAAAACAACTCTAAACTACTTCGCCTTATAACTACGGTTACAGTCGTTATAGCTAGCTTGCTTTTATTATATGTTCAGCTATCAGCTATTGGTCATATTACCGAAACTTATTTCAATATAGCATCAGAAATAGGCGTTTTACTTGCAGTATTTTCAATTGGTATTTGCCTCATCATGGGCGGCATACAATCACTTACCATAATACGAATACTAGCTTATCCAATTTTGCTTGTAACCTTCCTAACACCTATTATCTGGATTGCTTACAAGTTAACTGGGAATCCAATACCACAACTTTCTTTTGGCGCAGGAGCGCTACAGGCTATTACAGAAATTAATCAGGAAATGTTGAGTACAGGGTTTGCCCAAAAAGAAGATATTTTTCAAATTACAAGTGACGGTCTGAATTATGATTTTTCCAACCATTTTGCAGCGCTTATCTGTATTGCCTTTGGAACAGCGTCAATGCCACATTTACTGCAACATTTCAGAACACTGCCAAAAGCAAGAGATGCCAGAAAAGCAGGTGTATGGGGGTTAGGGTTTTTACTGATTATCTTAACAACAATTCCTGCTGTAGCAGCCTTTGTGAAGCTGGATATATATACCGCTTTGTTAGGCTTTCAACTTTCCGACTTGGCGCAAGAAGCGCAATGGGTATTTGCCCTTAATAACAATAATAACAATGGCATCATAAAGATTTGTGGTGCGGTTGCTTATAATGCAGCAGACGTTATCGCTGCATGCGGGCAATCGACAGATTATTTTCTATCCACCAAAGATATTACTTTAAATGCTGACATGTTGACACTTACCAGCGGTGCGATGAATGGGTTGCCAGATTTAATTACAACAATGTTAGCAATAGGCGGGCTACTTGCAATTTGGACAACAGCTGATGGCCTGATTTTTGTTATAGCCAATACTATGACAGAAGATATCTATCGCGGCATACTAAGGCCAAAATCGCCTATGGGTACGCGTTTATTTATGACGCGGGTTTTTATCACCTTGATAATAGGGGTATGCAGCTACCTTGTTTTATACCACCCTTTCGATACAAAATTTGCTTTTGCTGCTTGTTTTGCAATATCAACTGCTACTCTTTTCCCAGTTTTAACTTGCAAACTCTATATCAAGAAAGTTTCTGATAAAGCGCTCTCTTGGGGAAGTTTAATTAGCTTAGCTTTAACAGTAGCTACACTTTTTCTTTCTCACTTCGGTTATGACTTTATTGCACAATCTGGGGATGAATTAAGCCTATATATTCCTAATGTTACTGCCAAAATTCAGCCTCTTAGCATTGGACTGATTGGTATGATTATTTCCTTTATAGTGACTATTACAATCTCCAAGGCCATTGAAATTTCCACTCTTAAAAGCAAAGCAAAAGTTGATGTTCCTGCCTGATCCCTCACTTTTTAACGAAGACAGTATTCCAGCAGATACAAGAGCATTAAATAATAAGCTTATTGCAATGGCGGAAGATGCGCCCTCAATGTGGGATTTTTCACCGCAAGCAATTAGACAAGCAAGACGTGAAGGCAAAAGTGCGTTTCCTTTAGAAACGCAAGATGTTGGCGCCAAAGATTTTTATATTCCAACGCCAAATGGTGATTTGAAATTACGGGCGCTTCACCCTGACACGATACAACCACGCGGTGTATTTATGCATATTCATGGTGGAGGCTGGATGTTAGGCGCTTGTGATTTACAGGACGAACGCTTAAAAGAACTTTCAAATGCGACAGGACTTACATGCGTCTCGGTGGATTACAGACTGGCACCCGAAGCCCCCTATCCTGCCGCATGCGATGATTGCGAAGCGGCTGCCCTTTGGCTTGCAACCAAGGGACATACAAAATTCAATACAGACTTTCTGGCAATTGGCGGTGACAGTGCTGGTGGTCATTTATCAGCCAACGCACTTATAAGACTGCGCGACAAACATAAGATAACAGATTACAAGGCTGCCATATTCATGGCTGGCGCTTTTGATATGAGTGGAACGCCTAGTGCCAAAAACTTCCACGAAAAACTTATTCTTACAAGTTTGGATATAAAAAATTTTGCTGCTGCTTTCCTTCAAAATAATGAATATCTGAAGAACTCTGACGTATCACCTATCTATGCAAGTCTTAAAAGCATGCCGCCTGCACATTTCAGCGTTGGAACTAAGGATGCCTTGCTGGATGATAGTCTCTTCATGGCAAACAAGTGGATACAATCGCAAGCAGATACTGAACTGGATATTTACCCTGGTGGATGTCATGTATTTCAATATTTCCCAGACCTTGCACAAAGTCAGGAAAGTCGTAAAAGAATGGCAGAGTTTCTCATTCGGTTAATGGAATAAAACTTTGGAAAACATGCCAGAATATATCTATAAAATCGCTACAAAAGAGCAATGGAGCCAAGCTGTTGAAAAAGGTATTTTCACTGGGGCTCCGATTGATTTAAGTGATGGATATATTCACTTCTCCACCGCTAATCAGGCAAAGGAAACAGCGGAAAAACACTTTCATGGTCAGGTAAGTCTAAAGCTAGTTAAAGTGGCAGCAGCAACATTGGGTGATGAGCTAAAATGGGAAGTATCGCGCGGCGGCGATTTATTTCCGCATTTATACGCCGAACTAAAAACCAGTGATGTAATCAGTGTTATTGATTTGGCAGAAGATGAGGCAGGCGGTCATATTTTTCCGGAAGACTTCTAATGAGTATTTTTGAACTCGCTTCAAAACTGGCACGCCCCTCACTTTTTTCGCTTAATCCGGAAAAAGCCCACGCGCTTTCGATTAAAACTTTAAAAAGCGGTATGGTACCGGGTGCTGGTTTTTCAAATGATGAACGGTTATGCGTCAAACTTGCTGGCTTAAACTTTCCAAACCCTGTTGGCCTTGCCGCAGGTTATGACAAGAATGCAGAAGTGCCCGACGCAATTTTAAAGTTGGGTTTTGGTTTTACAGAAGTTGGGACGATCACCCCACTTGCACAAACTGGCAATCCAAAACCGCGAATTTTCAGACTTGTTGAAGATGAGGCCGTCATCAACCGTCTTGGGTTTAATAATGAAGGGCATGTCGAAGCTCTCAAAAGACTTGACGCCCGGAAACAAAATTCTGGTATTGTGGGTGTAAATATTGGTGCCAATAAAACATCGCAAGACTTTGTTGCCGATTATGAAAAAGGCATTGAAAAATTCTTTGATGTTGCATCTTATTTTACGGCTAATATTTCTTCGCCCAATACGCCAGGCCTTCGAAACCTACAAGCCGCGGGGGCATTGGAAACTTTGCTCAATCGTATCTTTGAAAAAGTTAGGACTTGCGAAACCAAGCACAAAAGAAATGTCCCAGTCTTTTTAAAAATTGCGCCCGATCTTACAGAATATGAGATGGATGATATTGCGGAAATCGTCAAAAACTCTCATCTTGATGCGCTGATTATTTCCAATACAACGCTTGGTCGTGATGGTCTTAAAGATCAAAAACAGGCTAGTGAAGCTGGTGGACTTTCAGGCAAACCACTCTTTGCCAAGTCGACAAAAATACTTGCCAACATGCGACAAAGACTTGGGCCTGACATGCCGTTGATTGGTGTGGGTGGCGTGTCTAGTGCAAGTGACGTTATTGCAAAACTCGAAGCAGGTGCTTCACTTGTACAAATTTACACTGGCCTTATTTATGAAGGGCCATGCCTGCCGACAAAAATCATGGAAGGTTTAAGCGCGTATCTTGACCAGAACAGGATTGGTCATATCAGCGAGCTTGTTGGTACAAAAACAGACGATTGGATTTAAGGAAATAAAATGACTGACGTTACTATTTGGCATAATTCACGGTGTTCAAAATCAAGACAAACTCTTGAACTGCTCAAGAAACAAGGTCACGAACCTAGCGTTCATGAATACCTCAAAGATGCGCCTGATCGCACACAAATATTACAAGCTCTGGTTAAGCTGGGCATGAGTGCCCATGACTTAATTCGTACAGGTGAAAGTGTCTATAAAGAGCTTGGGCTTTCTAAAGGAACGCCAGATAAAGAACTGGTACAAGCCATGCATGAAAACCCGATTTTAATTGAACGACCAATTGTTTTTGCAAATGACAAAGCCTCCATTGGCCGCCCACCAGAGCAGGTTTTGGACATTCTTTAAACTGGGAAAGTTTGGCGCACTTTGGGTGATAATCTTGCTGAAAGCGTTAGCCCTCTGAAAACGACAAAGGAGTGTAAGGCTAGCCAAAGGCCATGATTTCCAAGCGGCTCTTTAACCAACCACCATACACACAAATATCCAACCAAAGAGATAACCATCATAACGCTCATGTCGCGTGACCAGGTTGCTCCAATAAAGACACCATCCATCTGAAATGCCAACATGCCTGATAGGGGTATAAAAGCTGCCCACGCCAGATAAACGAGTGCTTCTGCCCTCACTTCAGGAATGGTTGTTAAAAGGGCAATGAGAGTGGGCCCTGCCAGCCAAAAGATCAGAGAACAGACCAGGGCCATGATAGCGCTCCAAAGTAATGTCAGTTTGAAACCGCGCCAAAAGCCCTGTTTGTATTTTGCGCCTATGGAACGTCCAACAATCTGCTCGGCTGCGGTAGCCAAACCATCCAGAAAATATCCTGAGATTAAAAAGAAGTGCATCAGGATGGCATTGGCCGCCAAGGTCAGATCGCCAAAGCCTGCCCCTTGTGCTGTAAAATACGCAAAAGCAAAAAGCAGTGTGAAAGAGCGCAGCATAATGTCGGCGTTCAAGTTCACCAATCTTGCCCATGAAGCTTTATCCATAATGCGGGATCGCGATGGACGAATAGAGTGATCAAGTGTCCGCCAGCAAACAAATAAACCGACAAAAAACGCCAGCACCTCACCAATAATAGTTGCAATCGCTACGCCTTCAATGCCCCATTCAAGAACCAGACCAAGATAGATGCTGAAAGCAATGTTTGTACCGTTGAGCAGCACCTGAATGGCAAGGGTCATATAAGAACGCCCTAATCCCAAAAGCCATCCCAGCATAACATAATTACCCAAGGCAAACGGAGCCGAAACCATACGGATTAGAAAATAAATTTTTGTTGCCTCTGCAACAGCTTCACTAGGCGCCATAAACCAAAGCGCAAGCCAAATAATCAGCGGGCTTAGAAGAGCCATTACAAAACCACTTGAAGTAGCTATTGCTAGCGCTCTGAACAGGATTGCCTGTTTTTCTTTTTCGTCTTCTGCCCCATAGGCTTGTGATGTCAACGCAGTTGTGCCTGAACGCAGAAAATTGAAGGTTGTAAAAACCAAATCAATAATAATCGCACCAACCGCCAAGCCACCAATCAGCGCTTCTACGCCCAGGCGCCCTACTACTGCTGTATCCACCAACCCCAATAAAGGCGTGGTGATATAGGCAAGTGTCATTGGGACTGCGAGTTGTAAAACCGACTTGTGGGTTATCTCAAATTGTTTGGGTTTTGATATTTCCTCAGTCGTGCTCATTTTTTGAAATTAAGAAAGCGTAAGATTAGGAAAATCGGCACAACTATACCAGCGCCAAGGAGGAAATATTTCCCTATTTTGCCAAGCGCATCAAATCCAAGGTTATAGATGCTTACGAAAAAATCCCGAATGCTATACCACACATCCAAAGGCGTAAAATTCAAGGCACTCATGATGATGCCAACCACAAATGAAATAACAAGCAGTTTTATAATAGTGCGCCCAAGGCTGTCGCCAAGAAATGTAGTAAGCTTGTCAGACATTTTTTTATCCCT
>CALDZF010000209.1 GCA_937944165.1 uncultured Rhizobiaceae group bacterium
CTAACTTTATATTCTGGACATCCACTGGCGCGAATTTAGTTTCACGCTCAGCTAAAAAGCCGCGTTGCTTCATAGTATTCTCCATGTTCAATAGTTTATTTCAATGTACTGGCGCGTTTTGCTAGTCTGCTAAGAACACCCAAGGCCCACCACGCCGTTAAGCTTGCAAGAGCAGCCCCTGATAAAGCCATATCAACTTCAGACATACGGTCTGTAATCTCCAGATAGTCTGCCAGTTTAAAACCTGTTGCAGTGCCAAAAATCATGCCAATCGTGATACCGACCGCAAAGCGTAAGAATGCTTCACGCCTGTTTCTTGGTAGAAGATAAGCAATAGAGATGGCTGAACCCGCAATCGCCCCGCACGCTTTGGCTATAAATATCCAAACCTCATCAGGCATTGTAGGCAGGCTTAAATTAAAGAACTCAAACTTCATTGGTCTCTTCCAAGGCTTCATAACCAAGGGCTTCACGTTTTTCATTCATCGTTAAAAAGTCGGCCTGACCTAATCTATTCCATAAATCTTCACGGTCACTAGCCAAAGCATCAACAGATTCAGTATTTGGTATCAAACTAATGCCATCTTCAAATTCTTCCGCTAACCAATTGCCAATATCGCAAGCGGTTTTATTGACTAACGGCAGAACTGTTTGTCGCCAAAAAGCACGGTTGGCTTCTTGGTAGTTTGAATAAGTATTATCGCCTGGAATTCCCAATAACATCGGTGGCACACCAAATGCTAATGCGATTTCTCGTGCTGCGCCATTCTTGGCTTGCATAAAATCCATATCACGAGGGCTATAGCCCATCGCTTTCCAATCTAGCCCCCCTTCTAGCAACATTGGCCTACCCGCTTGTGTAGCGCCAGTATAGCCTTCTTCAAGTTCGTTTTTTAGTCGTGAAAATTGATCATCCGTTAAATTTTCACCCGCCGCAGAAGCATATACCAATGCGCCTGATGGCCTTGCGGAATTATCCAGCAGAGCCTTATTCCAATTGCTTGCAGAGTTATGAATATCAAGCGCCATATTCGCAGAGGATAAAGGCGATAGACCTTGAATAGGGTCAGATGGATTAAATAATGCCAAATGCAATACTTCATCCAAAGAATAATGCGTAACAGTTGAACTCACTATATATTCATAAGCCGTTGGCCAACCTTTATTATCAAGCACCGGACGCATTTTTTCGGATTCCAAAATATGAAGTTCGCGAAGGTCGCCTTCAATCTTGATCTTAGTCAGATAGACATTTCCTGAAATTAATAAGTGTCCATAAAGACATTCCAAAAATTTCGGGCCTGATTGTCGTGCGTTAGGTTTTGAAAGTACATCGAGTAATGGATGTTCATTCATCTCTACCCTATTATCTTTCACCATAAACGCCATGGAGCTTGCCGCTTCACTGAGCATTCGCACACATCTGTAAACAACAGGGTTTCTTGCAAATGCCTGATTTGCATATCCTCCTGCATCAAGACTGGACCAAATCGCATTGCCAGCAGAATGAAATGCAATAAGAGAACCTGTTGCATGCTTTTCTTCAAGACGGCTATTCGTATTGGCTGAGAGTTTCAGCCAGTTAAAAAATCGGTTCATATCCGCTTCCGTTATTATTAAAAATTAAGCTCTTCTGACACGAGGTTCAGCTCGTTTGTTAAGCGCAAGTTCTGTTATTGCCCAAACAAGGGCATCGACGCGGTCAGGCGAAACACCATCAGCCATGCCATCAGGCGTGATGGAACACATTTGATCTTCAAGTTCTGCAAATCGGCCTACATGCAGAACACGAGATTGTTCATATAATAATGCAACAGGCTCTGCTCTAATCCACTTACCTCTACTTGCATGAACTGAGCGCACCGGCACAGATGGATCAACATTATGCAAAACCGTTTTCACCATCTCACCACCTTGGTTTACTTCAGCCACAATCAGATCTGCTTCAAGCAAATGATATAGTGCAACTGCTTGCGCAGCCCATTTATCGGGCGTTGCTTTTTCCAATGTTTTGTCTGCAATCACATAACTAATACCGTCTCCTGCCATACCCACAGCAATAATGCCGCAAGCAGCTGATCTGGAACCTGATCCTGCAGGTGGGTCAATTGCAATTACGATACGATTTAATTCAGGCGCATGTTCCAATCTTGACGCTTCAATTCGTTCCCTTCGCCATAAGGAATGTTCACTGCCTTCAATAATTTCGCCATCAAGCTCCTGCCTGCCAAGACTTGTGCCTGCATAAATACCTTCAACATAATCTAAAAAGCCATCCGCAAGATTGGATGCGTTTTCTAATGTTGCAGAGCGCACAGTTACAGTTGACGGATCTTTTAAAAGCTTCTTTAACAACTTCAATGGCTTCGGTGTTGTTGTTACAACTTGTCTTGGATATTTTCCTAATCGTAAACAAAACTGCAGCATATCCCATGTTTGCTCCAGATTTGACCACTTACAAATTTCATCGCTCCACGAAGCACCAAACTGATTGCCTCTTAACCCTTCAGGATTAGCTGAAGAAAAAAGTTTTCCAATAGTTCCATTAGGCCAAATCAATTCCCGCCTTGAAGAAATCCACTGCGGCCTATCTGATTTTGAATGAACAGCTAAAATACCAGACTCTCCTTCAACCATCACATCGCGCATATCTTCATAACTTGTACCTATAAGTGCAACGCGCCCCCCGCTACTACCAGGATAATGTGGATCAGCAAGTGCAACACCTTTTAACCATTCAGCGCCTGTTCTGGTTTTGCCAGATCCTCGCCCTCCCAGTATCAACCAAGTTCGCCAATCTGATAAAGGTGGACGTTGTTTTAATCTTGCCCAAGTAGGCCAATCCAATTTTAACTGTTGAAGTGCCGTTGCATCTAATTCATCAAGAAACAGTTTCCTCAATTTTGTCGTCGACAAGCTTGGCAATTTGTTTTTCAAGCTGTTGGCGGAATTCCAATATATCCACTCCCCTGTCAGTTTTTTTGTCACGTTCTTGCTGTATCCGTTTTATCATTTCTTCAATACTTTGAAGCAATTTAAAAAAACCTGTTAAAGATTTAAGTCTCTGCTCATTTACCTCATCAGTATCACCCATTGATGCTTCCAGTATGGAAAGATCGGATAAGACTTTATCGCGTAATTTTACAGCAATGGTTTCAAATTGATCTGGAATACCTTCAACTGCTTTATACAATATTTATGCTCCCATCAAAAAGTCATGAGACAATTGCAAACACACTTACAAGTGAAGGCAAATGTAAAAAAACAAATAGATTTTATATGAATAGTCATCGCGAAGGCGTTTCATCCGCACTTCTCCGACCATATAAAGAACTTACCTCAAGACCGTTACGGTGTCAAGAATAAATTCCTATTCTTATTAAATTATTTTATTCTGGTTTCGAATTCCATAAAAGGTTCACAAAGCTGTTGCGCTAGTTCTATAGAAATATTGCCTTCACCAACGAGAAATCTCGGCGTCCATTTATGAAATGAGGGCTCAATTTTTCTCAATTGTTTTATGATTTGAGACTGCCCGCGTAATAGTTGATTGGTAAACTTGGTTGCTTCTATATAGGGCTTTGAGACAATGCGAAGATTAAGGCCGTAGGTTTCATTGGCACGTTCTTGAAATAAGGCACTCAACCCTTCTTCTACAACTGGCGCATTAGCCATACCCGTTGGTGACAATAAATGCATAACCTCGTGGGCTAATTGAAAAATTGCCTGCGCAGGATCCTCACGCGCATCATCGGTTAATATAATGGAAACGTGCTTATTTGTGCCTGGATACCAGATTTGCGGTCTATCGCCTGAAAACTCAATACCAACTGGTGTATAGGTAATATCTCTTGGCCCAAACAGTTGTTCTGCATCGCTTAACATTGTAGAAAGAAGGCTTGTTAAGGTAAAACGATATCCATCACGGGTTGGGAGAAGTTCAGTGGCAAAACCAATTGCAGGCAAAGGTAAAAGTTCTATAGACACGCAATATCTTCCTATAATCGAGAACGAATCGGTAGTTGTTGATGAAAATCATAAGCCAATTGGGGTTGCTGGTTCTAGTGGACTACCTGGTACGTTTGCCCAAAAAGAGATTAAATCCAGCAAACCTCCAAAAACTGTATAAACTCAAGATTTAGGGAAGATAAATTTCTCTGGGCCAATCTACAAGATGTTCTTCATATTCTTCAGCGGGCTTTCCATCGTCAGGGATTGCTCGTCCTTTAATACTAATACCTTCTTTATGAACAGTTTGTGAGCTACCAGATATGAGTGGATGCCAATCAAATAAATCGTCGCCATCTCGTAAAAGCCTGTAAGCGCAAGTTGGTGGCAACCAGCTCAAGGTTCTTACAACTTCTGGTGTAAGCTGGATACAGTCAGGTACTTTTTCAAATCTATTTTCGTAATCTTTACAACGACATGTATCACAATCAAGTAATTCACAGCCTATATTTGTCCAGTAAATTTCTGCGGTATCCCAGTCCTCTAATTTATTCAAACAACATTTACCACAACCATCGCAAAGCGATTCCCACTCACTTTTTGACATTTCTTCAAGGGTTTTTGTCTTCCAAAAAGGCAGATCTGTCATAATTTATATCCAATCAGCTGATAATCGCGTTTACCAGATTTTCAAAAACTATACAGATATTTGATAATTTTTCATTCAAACGAATGCTATTATGTTATAGAAGAGCTTGAAAACATGATTAGGAAACAGAAAATTGCGTGATCCATTTAAGAAATCCAAGAAAGTTGGCGGCTGGAATAAGCTGTTGGATTTTGACTCCTGGATTGATTCTTCACTCTATCAAATGTTTTCTGATGCGGGTGGTCGATGGGAATCTATCACCATATTCTTTAGGAAGTTTCGTGTCAGAGGTTTCAAACGCATACTTGTAGAAATCTTTGATGAAGGCATAACACTTGGGCTTGTAGGCTCAATCGCAATGCTAGCGCTTGCTCTTCCTGCTTTTGAAGAAACACAAAAAGACTGGCGTAGCCAGGACGACTTTTCTGTTTTGTTTTTGGATAGAAATGGTAAGGCAATTGGCCGTCGCGGTATCCGCCAAAATGCGGCAGAAGAGCTTGATGCCCTTCCAGATCATTTTATCAAGGCTGTATTATCAACGGAAGATCGTCGTTTCTTTGAACACATTGGGTTGGACTTTCTTGGCCTAACACGTGCTTTTGCTGAAAATGTCCGTGCTAATTCCGTCGTACAAGGCGGCAGTACTATCACGCAACAATTGGCAAAAAACCTGTTTCTTACGAATGAAAGAACCCTCGATCGAAAAATTAAAGAAGCATTCTTGTCACTTTGGTTAGAAACCAATTTGTCTAAAAAAGAGATTTTAAAGCTCTACATAGATCGTGCTTACATGGGTGGTGGTAATTTTGGTATTGCGGCTGCGGCACAGTATTATTTTGACAAAAACATTAAAGACGTAACCCTGGCAGAAGCCGCGATGTTGGCTGGCTTGTACAAAGCACCAGGCAAATATGCCCCGCACATTAACTTGCCAGCAGCGCGAGCAAGAGCCAATGAAGTTCTAACCAATATAGTTCAAGCAGGCTTCATGACAGAAGGTCAGGTTGTACGTGCCAGACGTGAACCAGCAAGTGTTGTGGAACGGGAAGATTTGCAAGGGCCAAACTACTTTCTAGACTGGGCATATGAAGAAGTTCGTAAAACTGCAGGTAAATTTAAAACCCGTAATCTTGTTGTTAAATCCACAGTAGATTTAGATCTACAAAAGGCAGCAGAAGATTCAGTTGAAACGCATCTAAGGCAATTTGGTACTAAATTTGGTGTGCGAGACGCAGCTATGGTTGTTATTGACCATGAAGGCGCTGTGCGTGCGATGGTTGGTGGACGCGACTACGGCCAAAGCCAATTTAATAGAGCAACGCTTTCAAAACGTCAGCCAGGCTCTTCATTCAAGCCATTTGTTTATGCATCTTCTATTGAAAATTTCGGGTACGATGAGAAAACAAAAGTAACAGACAGTAGAGTTTGTGTTCTGCGTTATGGCAAGAATTGGTGTCCAAGAAATTACACACCAAGATATCGCGGTAAGATAGATATGACTACTGCGTTAGTTAAGTCAATCAACACAGTTCCAGTTAAAATGTATGTTGGTCATGACAACCTGAAAAGTTTAGGTGGCGATAAGATTGTCAAAACAGCCCGCGACATGGGTATTGAATCTGACATGGTTGTAAACCCGCCAATGGTGCTCGGTTCAAACGGTGTTACCGTTTTGGAAATGGCTTCAAGTTACGGCACATTCATGACTGGTGGTAATAAGCTTAACCGTTTTGCCTTTTCACAAATTACAGATTCATCTGGCAACATCCTATTTGATATTCGTAAAGATGCAAAAGAATCGCCAAAAATTCTAAAAGACACCACTATAGCAGCCATGAACAAGATGATGGTGCAAATTCCTGAATGGGGCACCGCAAAAAGTGCAGCGTTAAATGGTGTACGTGCTGCAGGTAAAACAGGCACAACACAAGCTTATCGTGATGCTTGGTTTGTTGGGTATACTGGTAATTATGTTTCTGCTGTATGGTTTGGTAATGATAACTACCAACCTACCAGAAGATTAACCGGTGGTCGCCTTCCTGCAATGACTTGGCAAAAATTTATGACATATGCGCATCAGAATATTCAATTGCGCCCTATTCCATTTATTGAAAATCCACTCCCTGAAAAAACAGAATTGCCATTAGCAACAACACAAGCCGATGATGAAATTATTGAACAAGCACCCATCAGGCCGAAACTACTGTCTAAACAAGCTGAAGATATGTTGCGGACACTAGAAGATACTTTGCAGGAAGCTAAACCTTTAAAACTTAACGGTGAACTGGCTGATTCAAATACTTCAAATATAAAAATTCAATGACCTTTTAGGCTCAAATTTTCTTCCCATAAATTGATGTTTTAAATGCGCTTTTTTATCAATACTGCCATTATTATTCTAATCGGCCTTATAGTGGGTGGGGCAAGTGCCTATTATACATTACAGCGCAGTCATGGCATTGGTGCGGTAAACGCTGGCTCCTGGTCAGCATGGCCATTTGTTGGCGGATCGCAAGTCGACCCATATACTGTTGCCAAAGCTACAACAGATGGCACAATCCACCTTGGAGCGGCAGAAGGCTTAGCATTTGAAGCAAATTCTGATCAAAAAGGCGAACCACTGCGCCGTGAATGCAAATATGAAATATCAGGAAATACGTCTACAACAAAACTATGGACTTTAGCAGCATACGATACCGCAGGTGAGCTTATTCTAAATGACACTCAAATGGTATCGGCACTTTATTCAGGTGATATCATTCGTTATCCTGACTCATCCTTTATACTGAAAATGGGTAACAGGCCACAGTCAGGCAATTGGTTGCCACTTAACGGAAAGGGAGAGCTTAAACTCATACTAAGGCTGTACGATACTCCCATTACAAGTAACTCTGGAGTTATTGACCCGCAAATGCCGCGAATAAAATTGTTAGGATGCGCGTCATGAAAACACGATTTATCTATTTGGGTGTATGCGGAATTCTATTGGCAGGAATTATTCATATAACGATAATATTGTTAATCCCGCTTTTAGGCGAACGTGATGCTGCAAAGCAAATTGCAAAAACGCTTACAACAGAAAAATTTCATTTTATTGGTGATGGCAGCAAAGTAGGAATTTCCAATATTGATCCATATATGAAACTTTCAATTTGCAGATTTGATTTAGAAAAAAACGCCATAGAAATCAAAGGCCCTCAAATACCAACTTTCTGGTCAGCCTCTGTTTTTAACGAAAGAGGACGCGTGATTTATAGCTTGAATGATAGGACAGCAATTAAAAATCAATTACAGATGGTGATTGTTAATCCAATACAGATGGCCGACATTAGACAATCACAGCCTGAAGAAATAGAAACATCAATCCTTGTTGAAAGCCAAAGCTCAAAAGGATTTGTTTTACTTAGGGCGCTCATTAGTGATGAAAGTTGGCAACCGCAAGTATTAAACTTCCTAGAGGAAGCACATTGCAAGGCATATGAAATAAATACTTTTGAAGAAGGATAGTCTTAGGGAGTTACAAGAGACTTTTCATTAGGCGTTTTCTTTATTTTAACTTCACATTCAGAGGCATGCGTTTTTTCATAACGCACTCCTTCAAATACAAGAATATCGGCACTTTGTGTAATATCGATTTCTCTTGATGCCCTAACCCTACTTCTTTTGAAGGGGAACTGTAAAATTATACTCATCTTGCTTCTCCAAAAATAAGAGTTGCATGTGCCTACCTCCCACAAACAATCTTTATGTTCTATTGAAACAATTCAAATCAAAATGAATCAATCAACAAGTCACATCAAAACTCATCATGGTTAACAGGTTGTAAAGATTTTGCTGGAAGTATCAGATAAAGAGAATCACTTATGAAGGATTGATACTTTGCAAAGGTCTAATGCAGTCATAAAAAATGATCACATACCGTCTTATAAACAGGCAAGAAAACAAAACACATTAGCAACACTTGCTTTAAGGTTTGCTGATATGAGTAGACCATCAGCTAAAGATATTACTTTGTTTAAAGAACAATTTTATACGCTCATTTTATCAACTAATGCGCCTGATCGAAAAAAAATATCGCATGCACTATCAAAAAGTGAGTATGCGCCCAAAGCAATTATTATTTTTTTGGCAATGGAAGAAATTGCAATCGCAACGCCATGTTTGCTTCAATCACCAATTCTACAATCCTCTGATATTAATTTAATTATTCAAAGTAGTTCATATGAACACGCAAAAGTAATTGCTCGAAGAGATAATCTTGATCTTTCAAATGTTCAGGCGTTATTGAATAAAGACACGCATTCAGGTTCTGTAAAATTAATTTTGGCAGGCAATAGTGACTTTGCCAAAGATCCGCAAATCAGCGCCCTTATAAGAGACGAGACTGCATTTACAGGCCAAGATGAAAAGCCTTCTGTTATAACAACAACGCAACCTAAAAAGGCTGAAGTAAAAGCAGGTGATAAAGATTTATCAAAATCACTCATTGAACTTGCAAATAAAGGCGGTAAACTTTCACGCAAACCGCTTGGCAAGCAGGTTAAACCTGATTTCACTCAATTTACTAAAAAACAAATTGAAAGAGAACTGCTTAAATCCGCACGCTCTAAGGATATCGTGGCGTTTTCTGACGCAATCCAAAAATTCTGCAACTTGAACGCTCATCATACCTTTGACTTTTTGAAATCTCAAAACGCTGGGATGCTGGCTACTTTGCTTCGTGCCTTGGAAATTTCTGAGATTACTGCTGCCAGAATACTCTTGATGTTAAACAATAACATCGGGCGCAATCCTCAAATCTTTAAGGTTGTAACCAAGAAATATGCAAACCTTGATCATCAAGAGTGTCTAATTTTCTTCAAAAAACTAGGGGCTAATTTTGAACAGTTAGACTTAAAGCAAGATGTTAATGCAACACGTTACGCATTATCTCTTACCGCAAGACAAAGGCGCGCCAGTCTTCTCCAAAAGCAAAAAGGCACAAATCACCATAATAATGGTTACGTGAAGTTGAGCGCATAGTTACAATAATGGTCTGATTTAAGATTTTACGATTGATATTGAAATATCACCAGAACCGGATTCTGTTTCAATTATCCAAAGATCAGGGTCAAAGTTCTTTTGTTTTTCAAGATAATTATCAATAGTTTCTTGGCTGACTGAAGCAAACACACATTCGAATTTACGATCACCATCATCTTCTTCGTCTAAAAAAGCCTGTGGTGCTGGTGCATACAAACTTGAAGTGTCATCAAGGTGGTTTTGTATAATAAATAATGCGCCAGCTTGTTGAGCTCCACTATTAACAACCGAGACATAAGCGCCCCGGGCAGTTTCCATCTTCATAAAGACTGCAAACCACATTGCACTCGTTAAGCGCATAAACTTTCCTTAACCTATACTCTATTTTTCGCCACAAATTGCCTTAGCTTAATAACTCTAGGCTGAAGACCTAGATATTGGTAAGAACGCCGACGGCCTTCATTTTAGCAATTGTTACATCATCCAATTGGCCTGTAGGCTGTAAATTAAACCTTTGTTGAAACAATCTGATAGCACTTTTTGTTTGTGAACCCATTACGCCATCTACACTAATATTTTCAACACCAAAATTTTCTTTTAAGCCAGCCTGTATGCGAGTTACTAATTGCACATCACTAACAATATTAACATTGGACAATGATGCTTCTTGCTGCTGTTTTGGCACTGCAGGCTGAATTATTTGACCTTGTGTTACTGCCTTAATAGTTCTCAAATTATTTAATAAATCATAGCTTACATCACCGTTTGGTAAAATGCCTGCACGTTGTTGAAAATTCATAATTGCTTGTTTAGTGCCTGTGCCATAAATCCCATCAATACTACCGTTATAAAACCCTATATCAGCCAAGGCAGATTGTGTATCACGCACTAATGAAGTTTGTGCAGATACCGGGTTACTTCTTGTAGGCTTTGCCGTTGGTACGGGTACGTTTTTCAAGCTTATACGCTGAGTAAGAACACTTCTGGTAATCGTATCACCAATAGCAGTCCTTGCAATTTCTGGTTCAGATATCTTTGATAACTTATCTTGTTCTTTAGCTGTAGACCATATCGGATCAGGATGTGATGATTCTTGAGAATATAGTGCATTGCCAGCAACGAGCGCAAAGCCCAAACCAAATACTACTAATCCCGCTGCGCTCGCTGGTTTTTCCATCACCGCGCCCAAAAGTAGTTTTATAGTTTCTTTTAAAACTTGCATAGTTTTATCCCGTCTTACGTATACTAGATATGGCTTCTAAACGTCTAAATAAGTTAGGCTCATTAGCCTGATTTATAAAAACAATTTCATCATTCGGATTGGATGGTATTGGCATCGCTTGCTCGGATGAGATTGGCAATTCAACACTAACTGTAGTGCCTTTATTAGGTGCGCTTTTAAACAATAGTTTACCTTTATGAAGCGAAACCAAACCTGCTACAATAGAAAGCCCCAGACCAGTTCCTTCATAACGCCTTGAAGCTGTTTGTTCTGCCTGGAAAAACATTTGACCCAATTGGTCTATTGTTTCTTGTTGCATTCCCAAGCCTGTATCAGACACATCAATACGCACTTTCCTCAAATTACGTGTGAGCTTAACGCTGACGCTATCTTTTTTATTAGAAAACTTAATCGCATTAGCAATCAGGTTAATCAGGATTTGGCGAACAGCTCTTGAATCTGCAAAGATTTTTGGAATTTCATCAGGTACATGATATTCCAAACTTACATCAGCTTTTCTCGCTATTGGCTCCATAATATCAATGGTGGATTTTAGCTCTTGATATAAATCGAATACTTCCGGAATTATCTGAAACTTGCCTGCTTCAATCTTTGACAAATCAAGGAGATCATTAATGATGTTTAGAAGATGGTTAGCAGAATCATGAATAAGACTTGCATATTCAGTTTTCTTACCTTCGGATAAAACAACAGCCGCCTCTCCCATTAGCATTTGTGAAAAGCCTACAACTGCATTTAATGGCGTGCGTAATTCATGACTCACATTAGATAAAAACAAACTCTTGGTACTGTTAGAATCTTTTGCGTCTTGTATTTGCTGTTTTGTATCCTCATGCGCATTTTGTTCTTGTGTTATATCTTTTACCAAAGCAAGAAAGTATGAAGCATTATCGTTTTGATTTTGATAATGTGATATGCGCAGTTCAAACTGACAAACTTCCAGCTTATCTGTTTCACCAATTTGTTGGCGTCGAAAATTTACAGTTTGTTCTTTGCCACTAATATTACAATCAGAAAATGCTTTTAAAATATCAAACTTGTCTTGCGGGTTAGCCCCTTCAAAAAACTTTTGACCCAGCAAATTGTCTGCATCAGATTGAAAAACATCTTGGGATTTTTTTGAAAGCCAAACCGCGTCGCCATTACCGCTATGCAGCGATGCACTGTAAGGCAATGCCTCCAAGAGATTATAGACATCATCAGATAAAAAACAGCCATCGACTTCTTTTGAAGCGACATCATGCTTTTGCATGCTGACTGCTTTTGTCAGCTTACTGAATGATTTTTTAAACGCGTTACTCAAAACATTACTCGCGGGTTTCGTTAACAATATTGGTTACACAACGTATTTAATGGAATCCTAACATATGAATTTTTGAACTAATTAATTCAGTAAACACCCTAATTTTGAATGGGTTTTTATGGTCATGGTAAACAAGTTCTTTATAAAACGCAGCGTTAAAGCCGTTTCTATAATTTTAATAAAGTTTTAACATAAATCCTAAAACCAAACTTAAACTATCAATGTTAGATCTTATATAGATTTTAATGAAAGAGCATATTATGTTTCGATTGATAGCCGCTTTGGGTGTTGCAACTATGTTGCTTCCTGCAGAAACCTTTAAAGCTGAAGATGGTGCTAAAACTCAAACTCAGCAAGTAACAGACATAGAAGTAAGTGCATTTGATGCACTTTATGCTGTACAATCGATTTATACGGACATCACATCCTTTTGTGACCGCAATGCACAAACTTGTAGTACGGGCAAAAACATTGCCACTAAAGCAGTTACTAATATCAAGCAAACAATCAATACGGTTGATAAAGACAATAAGCCAAAAGTAGACGAACAAATAAAAACGGGTTCTGTCGAAAAATAAATTATCAATCTCAACCCAATCGCCCTATATAGTTTGTGAAAGCAAATAGAAAAATAGGACTGATATGGATATTGAAGAAATCATCGAAAACTTTCAGTTTTTAGACGATTGGGATGACCGTTATAAATACCTAATAGAGCTTGGTAGCGCATTACCTGCATTTCCTGAAGAAAAACAAACAGCGGAAAATAAAGTCCAAGGTTGTGTAAGCCAGGTTTGGGTAACCTGTGTCAAGTCAAATGATGCAGACCCTATCTTAAAATTTACTGGCGGATCTGATGCTCATATTGTTAGTGGTCTTGTAGCAATAACATTTGCAATTTTTTCAAACAAACCAGCCTCCGAAATCTTAAAGACCAATGAAAAAGAGGTCTTTGATTCAATTGATCTTTCAGAGCACATTACCCCACAGCGCTCCAATGGTTTAACGTCACTTGTTGAACGTATTAAGTTGCATGCAAAACAAGCTTTAGCATAACACCTAATAACTGAGTGACGGTCTATAATCCGGACTTGCCCAAAAACTGGATTTTTTATTGTGTTCGTTTTGATATCCTGTAATACCATAATGTTTTGCAAGCAGAGACAGTGCAGTTTTTAACATTAATTTTGCAGAGCGAGGTGGCCAACGCCTTTCTCTTTCAACTATTTCCAAACCTTTCAAAAAACAACAAATATCAAGCGTAACTCCAGAAAGCTCTGGCCCTAATTTGTTTATGGCTCGATTGACGCGTTTGCGTGCATCTATTGCAAAATCGGATATATCTGACCCACCACACGCTTGGGCATTTTTTGCATTGCCTATCGAACCTTGAAGGCTTGCTGAAATTTTGGGTTGTAATTGTCCGCGTTCAAAATCTTTACGCAAACGTTCTCCAGCTTGAAACTCCTCAGCAGAGAGATAAGTCTCGCCAGTCTTTGTTTTACGTGTAAATAACCTAAGTAAGGGTGATTCATTCATATTCTTAACGACCGGCCTATCCTGACTGTCCATTTTAACTTTAACAGTCTGGAGATTGCGGTGAATACCATCGGCTATGCAGTCAGGATTAAGTTTACGCTGCAAATAGACCATACCCTCATTGGTTAAACGTAAATGTGTTTTTGTCATCAAAATATAGTTTTGTGTATGCAAATAAATTATTTGTGCATGATTAAACGCATAGTCTTTTTGATTAAACCTTATACTTACATTCTTATCTTTTACGTCATAACCAAAGGCGGCTTGGGGGTTCTTTGATAATAATTTTAATATTCTAATGTTTTGCTTTGTGCTTTCATTGTGCTGATGGTTATTCATTCGAGACTCCTTTTTCAGGAATATATGAAGCCAGCCTCAATGCAGTTTGAACTATTTCTTCCAACTCTATAATTTTATCATCAAAAGCAGGGTTATCACGTAAATCCTCAATTACCCGACATGCATGTCCAATTGTTGTTCTGTCTTTTTTGTATACGCGTGCAATCTTGACAAGCGGAAAGGACAAGACTGTATGCATTAGGTAAATTGATATTTGCCGCGCTCTATTGGCACTTGCGCTACCCCTATCCACCCTCAACAAACGTTCTGAAGTCAATTCGAAGGCAGATGCCACCATTTGGTTTACAAAAGTCGCTAATAATCTGTCACCTGGTTTTGTTATAGACATGATGCCTGTAGTATATGTATTTAATCTTTTTATTTTTTCTTCACCCTTCGTATTTTTACATATTAAACTGATTTCTTTTTCACAGTATGAATTTGGGTGTGAGCGAATTGAATTCATCCTATTACTCCCTTAATAAGAATATATTCCTATATTTAAAGCAAATCAATCTTGGTGAGGAAAACTATTATTTATAAAAATTGGGGTTATATATTTTTACTTACTAATTACAGATGCTTAGATAAATATACATCTCAAAGTAATATTTTCCCAATACCCCATCACTCATAGAAAAGCATACTTTTCTTTTGAAAGAATATTTATGAGTAGTGAGATCTTTGATTCAGAAATCCTTGAAAAGTTGCATCTATCTGCAATCCAATTTGCGAGTAGAAATCATGCTTGTTTTAATCATAATTGCTCAGATATTACGGTCTTACAAAATATTCAGATGCTTACAGGATATAACTATGTTGAAGGCGACCTTAAGGACATTAAAAGACTGAACTTTATGATTGTGATATTAGAAAAAGCAATAATAAACGGGAAGAGCCAATCAAATCAGAAATATGGCTCATATAGCAGGCTAGTGGGATTACATCAGCTATTAGCAATCATAAAAGAAAAACGCCTCAGTATTTTGTACTAAGGCGTTTATGAACTTGATTGGATAAAGTCTTGTATTAGGCCTTATTTTTCTTCTTTATCTTTTGGCCAGGCTTGCGCCCCAAGCCCATTGTTTTTGCCAATTCAGAACGCGCTTTAGCATAGTTAGGTGCAACCATTGGATAATCTAATGGTAAACCCCATTTTTCGCGATATTCTTCAGGCGAGATGTCGTAATGACTACGAAGATGGCGCTTTAAAGATTTAAACTTTTTTCCATCTTCTAAGCAGATTAGATATTCATCTGTCATTGATTTCTTAATAGGAACAGCTGGGTTTGTATTACTAATACCTGAACCCAATTTATTCTTAGTTGCTTTGGTAAAGGCATTATACACCTCACCAATTAAACCTGGTAAGTCAGTTGTGGTGACTGAATTATTGCCAACATATGCCGATACTACTTCCGACGTAAGGTGAAGTAGCTCATCATAATCTTGCTCTTCTGACACTGGTGAGTTGTTAACGTTTTCCATTTTTTGCTCCATTAAACATAACATCAATCTTTAAATTAAACGGCATCAACTTTAACTAGGTTTATTAGATGGATTAAATCTTTCTAAATATGAATTTCTAATATTGAATAGCTTATGATTTATAATATAGTTACACCGATTTAATTGATAAAGCTTTTTAATACTCTCATAATGATGTAATTTGATGATGTCAATAATTTCTAATGCTGAATTAATTTTTCTAATTAAGCGCATATGCTATTGTATAATTTGATATTTTTATCACATTAAATTGGTTTGTTGTGATAAGTTTACGATAGTAAATATTTAGTCTGATCTTAAGTAAGAAAAAATAGCGAATGCCTAAAATTACCAAAACAGATTCACAGTGGCGAGAACAACTCACACCAGAACAGTATCATGTTACCAGGAAGCACGGAACGGAACGTGCTTTTACTGGTCCACATCAAAACGAAAGCCGTGATGGAACTTTTAAGTGTGTTTGTTGCGGAAACGACCTTTTTCGTACTGCTACAAAATTTGAATCAGGCAGTGGCTGGCCAAGTTTTTATGAGCCCATAGAGGGAAACTCTGTTACACAACATAGTGACCGTTCGTTTTTTATGAAACGAACGGAAATCCGTTGTCACGACTGTGAAGCACACATCGGGCATGTCTTTAACGACGGCCCAAAACCAACTGGCCTGCGCTATTGCATGAATGGAACTGCAATGAATTTTGTTCCTGACGAAGATTAAACAAACTGGATAACTTTATGACACCTCATTTTCTTTCAGTAAAAGGCGCGCCAATTGCTGACAAAAAATCACATGAAACTGAATTTCATGGCATCAAACTTTATGATGATTATCATTGGCTAAGAGCGGAAAACTGGCAAGAAGCAATGCGTGAGCCAGACAAATTGCCTGATGATATTAAATCTTATCTTAATGCAGAAAATGCTTATTACGA
Source organism: uncultured Rhizobiaceae group bacterium (assembly GCA_937944165.1). GTDB lineage: Bacteria > Pseudomonadota > Alphaproteobacteria > Rhizobiales > Rhizobiaceae > JAALLB01. The sequence continues at coordinate 16,483 of CALDZF010000209.1, forward strand.
AAATGCAATGTCAGGCACAAAAGCATTGCAAGAACAGCTTATTGCTGAAATGCGTGGTCGTATTAAGGAAGATGATAGTTCGGTTCCTGTAAAAGACGGACCTTATGCCTATACATGGAAATACATTGAAGGCGGTGAACACCCTATCAGAATAAGAACCCCACGCGACGGTGGCGAAGAACAAATTTTGCTTGATGTAAACAAAGAGGCCGAAGGCAAAGAGTATTTTGAAATCGGCTTTGTAGACGAAGACCCTTCACATTCAATTCTTGCTTGGAGCCGTGATACATCTGGCGCAGAATACTACTCGTTAACATTTCGTGATTTAGATACTGGCAAAGACCGTGATGTTGAAATTAAAGACGTAGGCTCTGCAACTTGGGCTAATGAAACCACTTTGTTTTATTCACGCGTTGATGAAAACCACCGCCCTTCAAAAATCTACCGCCACACGCTTGGCACTTCACCTGATAAAGACGTTTTGGTTTATGAAGAAAACGATCCACGGTTTTATTGTGGTGTCGGGAAAACAAGATCAAGTGCGTACATCATTTTATCAGCAGGAATGAATGATCAAGACGAGCTTCGCATTATACCAACAAACAATGTTGAGGCTGAACCCACTCTTATTCAAGCACGTCAAGATGGGTTGGAATATTCACTGGAACATCAAGGTGGCCGCTTTCTTATTCACACCAATGCGGATGGAGCAGTAGATTTTAAAATTGTTGAAACCCCTATCGACAAGCCATCAATGCAAAACTGGAAAGACTTTGTTGCGCATGAGGCTGGCCGCATGATTATCTCATGCAGCGCTTATAAAGACTGGATTATATGGATGGAGCGTGAAAACGCACTCCCACGCATTCGTTTTATGGGTACAGATGGTGCAACCAATGAAATTTCAATGGATGAAGGAGCCTATGCATTAGGCGTTTCACCAAGCCCAGAATTTGATAATGATGTATTTCGTTTTACATATTCATCGCCTACAACACCCAGTCAGGTTTATGATTTTGATTTAAAGACAGGCAAGCGCACTTTCTTGAAAGAGTCTGAGATACCATCTGGTCATAACAAAGAAAATTATATTGCCAGACGGATTTCAGCCAAGAGCCATGATGGTGCAGAAGTGCCGATCACGATTTTGCATCATAAAGATACGCCTTTGGATGGTTCCGCACCTTGTCTATTATATGGTTATGGTTCTTATGGCATGTCCATGCCAGCTGGCTTTAGCGCTAACCGCTTATCCATTGTTGACCGTGGCTTTGTCTATGCTGTTGCGCATGTTCGTGGTGGCGAAGAAAAAGGCCGACAATGGTATGAAGATGCCAAGTTTGGCAAAAAGGTAAATTCATTTCATGACTTTATTGCATCAGGGGAAACACTGGTAGATAAAAACTTCACGTCTCGTGGCAAAATTGTAATTATGGGTGGTTCTGCTGGAGGCTTGCTCGTTGGTGCAACTGCAAATATGGCACCGGATCTATTAGCTGGCGTTATTGC
>CALDZF010000210.1 GCA_937944165.1 uncultured Rhizobiaceae group bacterium
AGTCGATGTGTACGACGTGCCAGGCGCATTTGAAATGCCATTGGTCGCCAAAGACTTGGCAAATACAAAAAATTATACAGCGATTATAGCATCTGCTTTTGTTGTTGATGGTGGCATCTACAGGCATGAATTTGTGGCTGAGAGCGTTGTGCAGGGTTTAATGCAAGTAAGCCTGCAAACTGATACCCCCATACTATCCGTCTCTTTGACACCACATCAATATCAAGACACTGAGTACCACAACAAAACATTTCAAAATCAGTTTATTGAAAAAGGAAAAGAGGCTGCTAACGCTGCATTGATGATTATCAAAACGCGATGCTTAATACACCATTGAAATAAAATTTAAAAAGGGTAAATAAAAACACTCACCCTTTAAAATATCTTAACTGTCAAGCTTCTTATATCGAGTTGATCTGAATTATGGCAGGGCCAATAATTACTGCGAAAAGAACCGGCAAGAAGAATATAATCATCGGCACAGTAAGCTTTGGCGGTAGGCCTGCTGCTTTCTTTTCTGCCTCAGCCATGCGCATATCACGGCTTTCTTGAGACATAGCACGAAGTGCTACAGAAAGCGGTGTACCATAGCGTTCTGCTTGAATAAGCGCCATTGTTACAGCTTTAACTGTATCCAACCCAGTACGTTTAGCTAAATTTTCATGTGCTTGGCGACGTTCTTGCAAGTAAGAAAGTTCGGCAGTGGTTAGCGTCATTTCTTCAGCCAGCTCTGGCGACTGAAGACCAATTTCAACCGCTACTTTTTTCATTGAAGCTTCGAGAGACATCCCTGATTCAACACAAATCAACAGTAAATCGAGTGCATCTGGCCATGCTCGCTTGATTGAGAGTTGTCTTTTTGTAATTGCGTTTTTTACTAATATTGTTGGCAAATAGAAGCCAGCCATACCAATCCCACAAGCAAACAAAACACTTACAGCTGTTTCTCTGTCTGCAGGTGAAATAATAAAGAAATAAACCAGTGAAGCTATCAATAACAATATAGGTGTTACAACCTTGAAGAATAGAAAAATACTAATATGAGATTTTTTTCTATATCCAGCCATAACAAGATCTATGAAAGTATTTTCATCCGCCAGCTTTTCTTTTAGATTAAGCTTATCAACCAGTTTCTGCATCAAGCCTTCTTCTGATTGTCGCAGTGTATTTTTTCTACCTTGTTCTTCAGCAAGGCGAGCGCGCTCGCGCGCTCTAATCTTATCACGCTCTATGGCCACAGACTTCATTCTGTCCCCAAGCTCGTCTTTAGCAAGTAAAGGCATTGCCAACGTTATGATTGTTGCAAATATTGCTACAGCAGCTAAAATTGATATTAGCGTTTGCGGTTCCGTAATTGAGCCAAGCAACTGTGACATAAAGCTTACTTTCTATGCTTGAGTGTAATTATATTTCTAACCACACTAAAATTATATTTTGTATTTATCACTGCGTAAGGCAGTAATTCGATATTTTTAAAAATCAAAGTTAATCATTTGTTTCATCACCATAATACCGATGCCCATCCAGATAACAGAACCGAGTAAAATCAGATTGCCAGTTTCGTGAGTAAATAAAAGCGTGATATAATCTGGGGTAGATAAGTAAATCAAAATCATCACAGCAGGAGGAAGGCAACCAATAATACCAGCAGAAGCTTTTGCTTCAGCTGACATGGCTTGAATCTTTGCTTTCATCTTTTTACGATCTCGAAGAACTTTAGAAAGATTACCCAAAGCCTCTGACAGATTACCACCCGCGCCTTGCTGAATTGCAATTACAATACCAAAGAAGTTTACTTCTGTTAAAGGAACATTTTTATAAAGTTTTTGTATTGCCTCAGTCATTGGCACACCCAACTGCTGAGTTTCTTGAACTTTTCTGAACTCAGAACGTACTGGTTCTTTTGCTTCGCTCGCAATGATACCAATTGTATCATTAAGCGGAAGGCCAGCTTTAATACCTCGAGTAATAACATCAACTGCGTTTGGAAACTCTTCTAGAAAAGCGTTCATACGTTTTGTTTTTTTTCTGCCAACGTACCACCTTGGCAATCCCAAAGTGCCTATAAATAGCATTGCGCCAGTCAGTATTAAGTTTCCACTTAAAACAAAAGCAGCAATAGATAAAACTACCCCGGTAATGAGACTATAAATAATAAATGTTTTCATATTACCAGACATACCAGCTTGTATCATTTGTTGCTTGATGCCTTTCTTATTGGGGTTTTTTGCTTTTGTCTGTGCTTCTAATTCCTTGAGCGAGGACATTGTTGCTTGACGACGTTTTTGTGCATCAGCAACACGACTTTCGGCAGCTATTCTAGATGCACGATCGCCCTCATTATTTTTAATACTCTTAACACGTTTATACTGTTTTCGATCACTTGATATTTTATTAAAGAACAACGCCCAAATAAAAGCGCCAGCAGCCATCATGATGAGGGCTACAAAAACTAGTACATTTGAATCGATTCCGAACATTTACATATTACCTAATTTACTAATTTGTGTTTTCTTCATTAGATGCATCAAGAGCAAGCGCAAGACGGTTTTCTTCATTGAAGTAACGAGCTCGCTCCCAAAATTTAGGGCGACCAATACCTGTTGACACGTGCTTGCCTATAATTTTGCCGTTAGCATCTTCCCCATCCATCTTGTAAAGGAAAATATCTTGTGTCGTAATCACATCCCCTTCAAGTCCTAATACTTCAGTAACATGTGTAATGCGTCTTGAACCATCACGTAGGCGTGTTGCCTGGATGATAACATCTATCGAACCAACAATAATTTCACGTACAGTTTTCGCAGGGAGAGTAAAGCCACCCATGGCAATCATGGATTCAATACGATTTAGACATTCACGTGGTGTATTGGCGTGAATTGTACCCATTGAACCATCGTGGCCTGTATTCATTGCCTGGAGTAAGTCAAAGACTTCTGGTCCACGAACCTCACCAACAATGATACGTTCAGGGCGCATACGCAGACAGTTCTTTACCAAGTCCGTCATGGTAATTTGACCTTCGCCTTCCAAGTTTGGTGGGCGCGTCTCAAGTCGTACAACATGGGGTTGCTGAAGTTGTAGTTCGGCTGAGTCTTCGCATGTAATAATACGTTCATCCTCATCAGCATAGGCACTCATACAGTTGAGAAGTGTTGTCTTACCAGAACCAGTACCACCAGAGATAATAACATTACATCTTACACGGCCGATAATTTGAAGGATTTGAGCACCTTCTGGCGTAATCGCTCCAAAATTAACAA
>CALDZF010000211.1 GCA_937944165.1 uncultured Rhizobiaceae group bacterium
CCTGCATGCAGGTGACTTTCGTTGATGACTTCAAGACTTGTAGGAGAAAACGCCTCTTGCAAATGCTTTTCAAGGTAGTCTGCAACAGCACTCATGAGATTTTCTCCAAATCAAAAAACAAGAACAGCATAACCACGCTTTGTGTAACCAACTTTTTCAAATGTCAATCCTTGTTCATTTTCAAAAAATACCCATAATGTACGAATGGCTACAAACTCTAAATTATTTGATTCGATCCGCATCGTTAAAGGCAAGAAAAAACCTGGCTCATCCAAGCCCGTTGATACGTCATGCCAATGGCAGGATTGTTCTAAACCTGGCACACACAAAGCACCTCTTGGTCGTGACCGTGAAGGGCAATATTTAAACCTCTGCATAGATCATGTGCGCGAATATAATAAATCCTACAATTATTTTTCAGGCCTTGGTGATGATGCCATTGCAAAGTTCCAAAAAGATGCCTTAACCGGACATCGCCCGACCTGGACGATGGGCGTTAACAAAGAGGGCGACAAAGCGCCGCTTATCGATGGCGACCCAAGAGCTGAAATGGCTGACCGCATCATTGCGCGCAGCATGCGCCGCACAGGCCAGATTAGCGGAAAAGGTGGGCCAGTTCGCAAGCTCAAAGCCTTGGAAAAGAAGGCTTTTGACGACATGAGCATGCCACATTCATCAACCGCAGATGAGCTAAAGGCAAGATATAAGGCACTTGTTAAACGTCACCACCCAGACTCAAATGGCGGCGATCGCACAACAGAACGACGACTTCAAGAAATCATTAAGTCGTATAAAATTCTAAAACAGGGTGGATTCTGTTCTTAAAACAGGGCATTGAATTTCCAACGTTCTTATCAATATAGATAAGCTTATTCTCAACCCGCAAAACTTCATCGGAGGAACGGGAATGTCAGACGATATGCCAGATACAGAAGTATCTGTTAGCAAAACCTTTAACATTGATTGTGACTGGGTAGTTCCAGCTTATAAAAACCGTACAGAGCATGTGCCAGAGCTTGATGAAGACTATCTTTTTGATGGCCCGACTACACGCGCAATTCTTGCAGGCTTTGCTCACAATCGCCGCGTCATGGTTTCAGGCTATCACGGCACGGGTAAATCAACTCACATCGAGCAGGTTGCAGCGCGTCTTAACTGGCCATGTGTGCGTATCAATCTTGATAGCCACGTCAGCCGCCTGGACCTAATCGGTAAAGACGCAATCGTTGTGAAAGATGGCATGCAAATTACCGAATTCAAGGACGGCATTCTGCCATGGGCATATCAAAATAATGTAGCACTTGTATTTGATGAATATGATGCGGGTCGTCCTGATGTGATGTTTGTTATTCAGCGCGTGCTTGAATCTTCCGGTCGTTTGACACTTCTTGACCAAAGCCGCGTTATCACCCCTCACCCGGCCTTCCGCCTGTTTGCTACTGCAAATACCGTTGGCCTTGGCGATACGACAGGCCTTTATCACGGCACACAGCAAATCAACCAAGCGCAGATGGATCGCTGGTCACTGATAACAACGCTCAACTATCTGCCGCATGACAATGAAGTTGATATCATTGCCGCCAAAGTGAAATCTTTCAACACGACAGAAGGCAAAGAAAACATCTCCAAGATGGTTCGTGTCGCAGACATGACGCGAGCAGCTTTCGTCAACGGTGACATCTCAACGGTCATGAGCCCGCGTACGGTTATCAACTGGGCAGAAAATGCCGAAATTTTCGGCGATCTTCCAACCTCTTTCAAACTGACATTTCTTAATAAATGTGACGAGTTGGAACGCGCAACCATAAGCGAGTTCTACCAACGTGCATTTGGTGTGGAGATTTCAGAAACCGTTGAAAGCCTGGCACTGGCGTAAGGGTTAGTTAGTTCATGGCTTCTTCTGGCGATAATTCAAAACGCAATGCCCAAAAGGGTGCAGATCGCGAGCCTATGAAACAGGCGCTTGCGAATTGCGTGCGTTCTATTGCCCAGAATAATGAACTTGAAGTCACTTTCTCTGGTGACCGCCCTTCCATGGTTGGCAATCAGGTTCGCTTGCCGGATTTAGGCAAGAAGCTCACCAAAAAACAACTTGCGGTCAGCCGTGGTGTAGGCGATGCCATGGCATTACGCCAAGCCTGTCACAATGCTAAGACCCACGCCAAAATGGCACCAGATGGCGACAATGCCCGTGCCATCTTTGATGCGGTGGAACAAGCCCGCATTGAAGCGATTGGCGCAAGCCGTATGGCGGGCGTTGCAGATAACCTTGCGCACATGCTGGATGATAAATACGGCAAGCAAAATTATTCTGGTGTTCAAAAGCGGGCAGATGCGCCACTTGAAGAAGCTGTTGCCATGGTTGTGCGTGAACGCCTGACTGGGCAAAAACCACCGCAAAACATTGATGCGGTTGTTGGTCTTTGGCGTGACTGGATTGAAACCAAGGCTGGTGGAAAACTCGATGCCCTTGGCTCAGACATTGAAAATCAGGAGAGTTTTGCCGAAGCCATTCGCGATCTACTTGTTGCTTTCGATATGGGTGATGAACTGGGCGAAGACCCGTCTGAAGATGAAGATAATCAGGATTCAGAAGACGAAGCAAACGAAGAAGAACAAGACGGCCAGCGCGATAATGAAGAATCCACCGGTGAAGACGATGGCGATCCGGAAGAAATGGAATCCGACTCTGAAGAAGAAATGGAAGGCCAGATGGAAGCTTCCGAAGCTGAATCAGGCGATGATTTTGATGAGTCTGATCAAGACGAAGAATCGCCCGGCGAATCTCAACGTCCTGATCTTCCGTTCTCCGAACTTCCTGCGGATTCTGATTATCAAATCTTCACACCAAAATTCGACGAAGAAGTTATGGCCGAAGAACTTTGCGATGCAGCAGAGCTTGAGCGTCTTCGTGCATTCCTCGACAAACAATTAGCCCATTTGCAAGGGGTTGTTGGTCGCTTGGCAAATCGCCTGCAACGTCGCTTGATGGCACAGCAAAATCGCGGCTGGGATTTTGATCTCGAAGAAGGCCATCTCGATACTGCCAAACTCACACGCATCATTACCGATCCGATGACACCACTCTCGTTCAAGATGGAACGTGAAACCGTTTTCCGTGATACAGTTGTAACACTACTGCTTGATAATTCAGGTTCCATGCGTGGCCGACCAATTACAGTTGCTGCAACCTGCGCTGATATTCTGGCCAGAACGCTGGAGCGTTGCGGTGTGAAAGTAGAAATTCTCGGCTTTACCACAAAAGCCTGGAAAGGTGGGCAAGCGCGCGAACAATGGTTGAAGCAGGAAAAGCCACCGAACCCGGGTCGTCTCAATGACCTTCGCCATATCATCTACAAATCAGCAGATGCGCCTTGGCGTCGTGCCAGACCCAATCTTGGCCTGATGATGCGCGAAGGCCTGCTTAAAGAAAACATTGACGGTGAAGCGCTTCTATGGGCGCATGAGCGTTTGATGAACAGACCTGAGCAACGCCGCATCCTGATGATGATTTCTGACGGTGCGCCAGTGGATGATTCAACGCTCTCAGTAAACCCAGGAAACTATCTTGAACGACATCTGCGCCATGTCATTGAAGACATCGAAACTTATTCACCCGTCGAACTTCTGGCAATTGGCATCGGCCATGATGTAACGCGTTATTATGAGCGCGCAGTGACCATTGTTGATGCAGAAGAACTTGCAGGTGCAATCACAGAGCAGCTTGCAGACTTGTTTGAAGAAAATCCCGAACAAGCAAAAAAGCCCCAAAAACGCAAGCGCCTTAAAAAGGCTAGCTAAAGAATGCATTTGGCACGCAAAAACAAGTTTAGATCTGTTTTGTTTGTCACTAGCTTTGCCTTTGTAATGCACCTCTTTGTTGCAATGAGTTATGCCAA
>CALDZF010000212.1 GCA_937944165.1 uncultured Rhizobiaceae group bacterium
TCAATGGCTGATGGTGGGGTTGTTGTATTATCTGATGTGACTGAGCAAAAAGCATCAGAGAAAGCTATAACAGATTTAGCTAATTTTGATCCTCTTACCAGTCTTTTCAATAGACGTTATTTTGTTGAATGTGTCACAGAATATTTTGCTACCAATAAAGATCAGTTTTTTTCTTCCATGTTTTTTATCGACCTTGATAATTTCAAGGAAGTAAATGATACACTAGGTCATTCAATCGGAGATGAACTCTTACAGATAGTTGCAAAAAGATTAAAATTACTCATTAAAGATGATGCAATGATTTGTCGGTTTGGCGGAGATGAGTTTGTGATATTTTATCCATCATTATATGATTTGGATGATTGCGAAAGTTTTGCGAAATTAATTCTCAAAGAATTACACCTGCCGGTAGTAATTGGCCATAATCATATTGACGTTGGTGGTAGTATTGGAATTACTGTTTCACCTGACCATGGGATGAATGCCAATAGTTTACTGCAATATGCTGATGCTGCTCTATATGAGTCCAAAGCCAAGGGGCGTTCATGTTTTACGTTTTATACACAAGAGCTTGGTGATACATTACGCAAGAAACGCGATTTGGAATCAGATTTGCGCAAAGCAATCCAAAATGATGAAATTACTTTGCATTACCAACCTATTTTTGACGTTAAAAAATGTACTGTAGGAAGTTGTGAAGCATTAGCACGTTGGCACCATCCAACCCTTGGGAATGTCTCTCCAGCCATTTTTATAGAATTAGCTGAAGAGACAGGGCTCATTGTAGCACTGGGGGAAAAAATCCTTCGCAAAGCAATGATGGATTGTATTAATTGGCCCGCAGATATGCGTGTTGCTGTAAATGTTTCGTCGATACAGTTTCAAAAGTCTGATGTTTGTAAAACGATTAAAACCTTGCTTGAAGAAACGGGTCTTCCGCCTGAAAAACTGATAATTGAAGTTACGGAAAGTGTTATGATATCAAATATTGATGATATTACCATAACGCTTCATGAGATTTCCAGTTTAGGAATATTTATATCCCTGGATGACTTTGGTACAGGTTTTTCAAGTTTAAGTTATTTGCATACTCTACCGTTTGATAAAGTGAAAATTGATAAATCATTTGTTGATAATGGCATTGAGAGCGAACGCTCATTAGTGCTTTTGCAAGGCGTTGTTGATTTGATTAAGCGATTAGGCATGAAGGTTGTTCTTGAAGGTATAGAAACCAAGGAACAACTTGATATAATGGAAAAAAGTATGACGGTTAATGAATATCAAGGCTATTTATTTTTTAAACCAATGAATCCAGATGATGTTCTAGCATTGGTAAACAAGGCACATAACATTAATAAGCAAGAAGTTGTTTCGCAATTAGCTTAGGCTCTGAGTCCAGACCCTAATTAATTGATGCCTATATTAATTTGAGATTAGAAATTTTAATCCAGCATTATTAACCACAGTTACGTTGTATGCTTTACATGCCTTAATAAATTGTTAACCTAATATTTAGGTAAGCATTTAAAGGGTAATAAGATGTATGTTGATCCTGATGGATCCAATTTTGCGACTAAACTATTGGCATATTTGCAAGAAGCAGATTATAAACTTGCCTCTTCGAAGGCTGATAAAGAAGAAATCTTTCGGTTGCGTTACACGTCATACCTCAAAGAAGGTGCGATTAATGAAAACGCTTCGAAAATGTTTAATGACACCTATGACGAGTTTGATAATTGTTGGATTTTTGGTGTTCATCTTGATGATAAATTAGCAAGCTCGATTAGGTGTCATGTGATTTCTCCTGATACCCCAAAAGGGCCGGCTTTGGATGTTTTTCCTGATATTGTTGGCCCAATGATTGAAGCAGGACAAAGTGTTATTGACCCTACAAGGTTTGTTGTGGATCCTAACATTGTAAGTAAGTATCCCGAAATACCTTTTATGACACTAAGAGTTGCTTGCATGGCATATGATTATCATGAAGCTGATTATTGTCTTGCAACTGTGAGAAAAGAGCATGTTGCGTTTTATAAAAGGGTGTTCAGGGCTGAAATCTTGTGCGACCCTCGACCTTATCCAACTTTAAAAGCGCCGATATGTCTATTGAAAACCAATGTAAGTAGTTTTCGTGATAAGCTTTTACGACGCTACCCAATATTTGAATCAAGCTTTACTGAGAGAAGAATGATTTTTGAACAGCCACAAAATGTTGAGTTACAAAACCAAGATGAGTTTAAACCAAGGCTCGTTGAAAACATTTCAACTTGATTGTATCAACTTGCTATGTCGTGCAAACTATCCCCTCGTTAAATATCTATGCGACGGGTTCCGCAATTTAAATGGCTAAATTATTAGAGTATGTTTTACAAAAAACAATCAGCGCTATTGGCGTTTTATTGTTATGCGTATTTGTATTCTGTATTTTTTTAACGACCCTATTAAGATATGTATTCGATGCAGGGTTTGTTAAGCTTAATGATATTGTGGGTTACTCTTTTAGTGCTTTGGTGCTTGTAAGTATTCTTGTGGCGTTTTTTAAAAATAAGCATGTTAAGGTGGATTTTATGTCCTCTATGCGCGCAATCTTTGAAGGATGGTTTGCACGTATTTTCAGCGCTCTACCTTTTTTTGTAATTGCTTTTTTGGCTTTACCAGCAGTTAGTTTTTCCTGGCAATTATTGGAAGGTTCGCAAGAACCTGATGGTCTAGGCGGCTATTTTTTGATTAAAACACTTTTGCCAATGATATTTTGTTTAATTGCTTTGTTCTTGTGGTTTGGTGAGAAAGATAAGCAGGAATGAGCATGGCAGGCCTGCTTTTATTGTTGATGTTTGCAGGTGTTATTTCAGGCATCGTCTGCGGCGCGCGCATTATTGTTGTGTTGATGTTGGTTCCGTTATTCTTTGGACTTGTTGGCTCAAGTTTGGGCGTTTTTGATAGTGCATTATTTTATGCAATTCCTGAACGCATTTTCGGCGTCATACGCAATCAAGTCTTATATGCCATTCCGTTATTTGTCTTAATGGGTAAACTATTGGAACATTCAGGCCTGGCAGAAAAAATGCTGCTGTCACTCACTGGATTTTCCAAGCATAAAGGCCGATCACTTGTGCTTGCTGTATTGGGCACAAGTATTGTTATTGCTTCTGCAACGGGCATTATTGGAGCAACGATAACCATGCTAGCCGGAATTGCTTTGCCTGCACTTTTACGCGCGGGTGTAAGTGAGAAGATTTCAGCTGGCTTGATTTGCGCAGCCGGTTCTTTGGGGCAGCTTATTCCACCTTCAATTGTTTTAATCCTGCTAAGTGACCAAATTTCTAATGCATGGATTTTAAGTCAAAGGGATTTGGGTAATTTTGCACCAGAGCCGATATCAATCGCTAATCTTTTCGCAGCAGCAATTTTACCAGGGCTATTGTTAGCAGCACTTTATGCAGCTTATTTAACCTTTGTAATGCGTCCTTCCAATATCAATCTTCAAGTACAAAAAAATGAAGACTTGCCTCCGCTTTCAATAGAAGTCCTTTTTATTTTCGGCGTCATTTTACTCGTACCATTATCCATCATTTTTGGTGTAACCACTGCAAGTGAAGCCGCTAGTATTGGTGTCTTCGGGACTGTAATTTTAATACTGCGTTCTCTGAAGCCGAACCTATTAAAAAAAGCACTGATGGAAACCATTGAGCTAACAGGTGTCATTTTTGGTATCATAATTGCTGCATCCGTTATGGCTTTGGTTTTTCGAGGGTTGGGCGGCGATGAGATTGTTTCAACTTTCCTCTTTGCAATGCCAGGAGAAAGAACGGGTGCCTTATTAATGGTGATGCTGGTGATTTTTTTACTTGGCTTTATCGTAGAGTTTATAGAAATCATTTATATAGTCATTCCGGTCACTGCACCTGTGCTTTTTGCTCTGGGTGTTGATCCAATCTGGTTTGCCGTGATGGTTACTATTAATTTGCAAATATCCTTCCTCACGCCACCGCTTGGTATTGCGCTTTTCTATTTTCAATCGGTTTCTAAGATAAAGGCGATGGCGCTTTATGAAGCTGTTTTACCCTTTATTATCTTGCAAATTTTAGCCTTGCTGATCGTCTTTGCATTCCCCATAGTTGCGACATGGTTACCCTCAATTCTGATTTGACAGTTTTGCTGATGGGTATAAAACTAATCTCAAAGTTCAAATAAAGGATATTGTCATATGGGCGAAGCTGCAAAGCCACTTGAAGCGAAAAGTAATCCATCTCTTGGAAGTTTTTCTTGGGAAGATCCGTTTTTGCTGGAAGATCAATTACAAGAAGATGAGCGCATGATCCGTGATAGCGCCAAGGCTTTTGCCGAAGATACGCTATTGCCCCGCGTAACAGAGGCTTATCTCAATGAGACAGCCGCTCCTGAATTATTCCCGATGATGGGTGAGATGGGTTTGCTGGGTGTCACCGTACCAGAGCAATATGGCGGCTTGGGTTCAACTTATACGGCATATGGTTTGGTCGCGCGGGAAGTAGAGCGCGTGGACAGTGGCTATCGTTCCATGATGTCAGTTCAGTCGTCTCTCGTGATGTATCCGATTTATGCTTATGGTTCAGAAAACCAGCGTATGAAATATTTGCCGAAACTTTCAACAGGTGAGTTTATCGGTTGTTTTGGCTTAACCGAACCAGATGCAGGGTCTGATCCTGCGGGTATGAAGACCACCGCCAAAAAGGTCGATGGAGGCTATGTATTGAATGGTTCCAAAATGTGGATTTCAAATTCACCTTTTGCGGATGTCTTTGTTGTGTGGGCAAAGTCAGAAGCCCATGATGGTAAGATTCGTGGTTTTATTCTTGAAAAAGGCATGAAGGGATTATCTGCGCCAAAAATTGAGGGTAAGCTTTCGCTTCGTGCTTCTACAACAGGCGAAATTGTCATGAACAATGTTGAGGTAAGTGAAGAACAGCTCCTGCCAAATGTTTCTGGTCTTAAAGGGCCGTTCGGGTGTTTGAACCGCGCACGCTATGGTATTTCCTGGGGTGTGATGGGTGCAGCAGAAGACTGCTGGTTCCGCTCTCGCCAATATGGTCTGGATCGCAAGCAGTTTGATAAACCACTTGCGGGTACGCAACTCTTCCAGAAAAAACTTGCTGACATGCAAACTGAAATTGCGCTTGGGCTTCAGGCATCACTTCGCGTTGGACGTTTGATGGATGAAGGACGAGCAGCGCCAGAAATGATTTCAATTGTTAAACGCAACAACTGCGGCAAGGCACTTGATATTGCGCGTCAGGCAAGAGACATGCACGGCGGTAATGGTATTCAGGCTGAATATCACGTAATGCGTCATTCTTCGAACCTTGAAACTGTTAATACCTATGAAGGCGCACACGACGTACATGCTCTTATTTTAGGTCGTGCCCAAACCGGCATTCAAGCGTTTTTCTGATCGGAAGTTTTATGGACATCAATAATCCGCGCAACCGTAATTTGATTGCGTGGGGTGCGATGCTCATTATCGGCATTTTTTGGGGCGGCACAATTCCGCTTATGAAGGTTGCCGTTTCTACGGGCTATCAACCTTTGGGGCTGATTGTCTGGCAGTTGATTATTGGAATTATTATTCTTGGTGTTTTTCTAATAGTCCAGGGTTGGCGTCCAAGGCTCACCCGCGAGAAGCTAATTTTTTATGGTTTGCTTTCTATCTTTGGCACGCTTTTACCGAATGGGTTTTCCTATGTTGCGGCTGCGCAATTGCCAGGTGGGGTAATGGCGATTGCGATTGCAACGGTGCCGATGTTTACGTTGATGATGGCACTTGGCGTTGGGCTTGAAAAATTTTCCATGATGCGCGTTTTAGGTGTGATGATAGGATTTTCAGCTATGGTAATGATTGCCGTTCCGCAGACCAGTCTTCCAGATCCAACCAAGGCAATTTTCGTGCTTGTCGCTCTCATTGCCCCCTTATCTTATGGGATTGAGACCAACTTAATTGCCGCTAAAACACCGAAGGATACAGATGCAACCTCGACGTTATTTATGGCATCTATTTTGGGTTTGATTGTCGCTGCTCCGCTAGCGCTATTCTCTGGGCAGTGGGTAGATTTTACAGGCACGTGGGACATTCCGATTTATGCCTTGATTGCTGCTTCTGTTATCCATTCGGTTACTTATGTTGGTTTCATCTGGCTTGTCGGATTTGGCGGGCCAGTGTTTGGTGTGCAAACAGCTTACCCCGTTACACTTTCTGGCGTTGCTTTGAGTATCATTTTTTTAGGCGAAGGATATTCCGTATGGATATGGAGTGCTCTTGTGCTTGTCATACTTGGGCTTATGCTAGTGCAACCAAAGTTGGAAGATTTAGAGGAGCACCATGTCTGATATTTCTATTGCAGAACATCCAAAAGACTACATTAAAATTCACGGCAAGCAGATTGCTTATGTGGAGATGGGGACGGGCGAACCAGTCGTCTTCCTCCATGGTAATCCGACATCTTCTTATCTTTGGCGTAATATTATGCCGCATATTTCAGATGCGCATCGTGCAATTGCGCCTGACTTGATTGGCATGGGCGATAGCGAAAAACTGGATAAACCAAGTGCGGATAGTTATAAATTTGTTGAGCATCGTGAATATCTGGATGGGTTTTTGGATGAACTTGTTCCAGAAGGACAAGTAACACTCGTTATTCATGATTGGGGTTCAGCACTTGGCTTTGATTGGGCGCGTAGAAATCCTGACCGTATTAAAGGCATTTGTTTCATGGAGGCGATTGTGGAGCCTGTAAAATCATGGGACCATTGGCCTGATAATGCGCGTGATATTTTTCAAGCCATGCGTTCACCAGCGGGCGAAGACTTAATTCTTGAAAAGAACCTTTTTATCGAAGCAATTTTACCTTCGGCAATCATCAGGGATTTGAGTGAAACCGAAATGGCCGTTTACCGGATGCCGTTTTTAAATTCAGGTGAAGATCGCCGCCCAACGCTTACCTGGCCAAGGCAAATTCCGATTGAAGGAGAGCCGCAAGAGGTTCATGATATTGTAACGGAGTATGCTTCATGGTTGCCTGAAACTGATTTTCCTAAACTCTTTATCAATGCAGATCCCGGCTCGATTTTACTCGATCATGCGAGAGGTTTTGTTCGCAGTTGGAAGAATATGACTGAAACAACCGTGAAAGGCACGCATTTTATACAGGAAGATTCGCCTCATGAAATCGGTGAAGCGCTTCGTGACTGGATTGGGAAAATCGTTTGAGCTTAACCGTTTTCCTTGTTGTAATCAGCGCCGCACTTTTGCATGCGGTTTGGAATGCAGCCGTTAAGGGGAGTGATGATAAAGTGCTTGGCATGACGGCCGTAATGATTGGGCAAGCCTTGCCTGCATCAGTGTTAATTTG
>CALDZF010000213.1 GCA_937944165.1 uncultured Rhizobiaceae group bacterium
GTATGCTATCTACAACAATCAAGACATTTTCTGATGAACATGATGTTGCATTGTCGAAAGTTTTTGACGCTGTAATTTTTTGTGCCGCACTCGCAAGGTCCGCTGTCTCATCAATGATGACGGTTACATTGCCAGCCCCAACACCAATCGCTGGTGTGCCAGATGAATAGGCGCGGTGTACGTTATTTTGACTGCCTGTCACGACGAGAATATCAACGGCTTCCATTAAACGTTGTGCTTTCACCTTGGAGACGGGTGCAGGGATCATCTGAACGAGGTCATGGTTTAATCCAATCTTGTCAAACTCTGCATGAATATAACCAAGCAGCTTTTCACAAACTGCAACGCCTTTTGGAGACGGCGAAAGAATGACTGCATTGCCGCATTTCAATGCATTGACCACATTATTAGTGGGTGTTGCAACCGGATTAGTGGAAGGCACAACAGCGCCAACTACACCAACAGGACGCGCAATCTCGGTAATGCCCGTTGCAGGATCGTCGTTTATGATGCCGTGAGTTTTTGAATTTTTAATATCGCGTAAAACGCCAAGCGTCTTGCGGTGGTTTTTTGTAATCTTGTCTTTGACATTGCCAAGGCCTGTAAGCTCAACTGCCATGGTTGCAAGTTCTTCGTTACGGGCAGGATCCATTAATGCCCATGCTGCTGCCAGGGCAGCCATGTCATAGCGCTCCTGGCTACCGTTTGCTTCAAACTCCTTTTGCGCAACACGTGCGCGTTGAACAAGATTATTAACAATTTGGATTTCTTGTGTTTCAGAGATTGCCGCAACAGACATGGTGTTTCTTTCCTGATAAAAAGGATCGGGCAATAAAAGGACTGCCCGATCGACCCCAAAGGGTTTTAAAGACCAGCCAAAAGGTCTTTAAGTGTTTCTTGACGTTTCGCCCACATGGCTTGTACTTCCGCCCGGTTCATGATTTTCATTGGCGAACCACCTGCTTTCATGCGTTTAGCAACACGGTCATGTGCAAACATTTCCGGCACTTTTGCTGCAAGCTTGTCGATTACTTCTTGTGGCGTGCCTTTCTTGACCATAAGGCCACGAAAGTTCACGGAAGCATTATCAACATCATAGCCAGCTTCTTTAAGCGTTGGTACGTCTGGTAAAAACTCTTTATTACGCTCAATGTCCGCAACACCAAGAATTTTCACATTGCCAGCTTGTTGAGCACGAAACGCATCAGACAGGTTGTTAATGCCACCAAGAACGTCACCTGCAATGACAGCTTTCATTGCCGCAGCACCGCCCCCCTTGGTTGGGATATAAGCAAATTTTGCTCCAGTTGCTTTTTCAATTTGAAGAGCAGCAATGTGGTGACCCACAAAAAGACCAGCACCAGAAAGTGTTACCTTGCCAGGGTTGACTTTAGCATGTTCAACCATTTCCTGAATTGTATTAAACTGGCTGTCCTTGCCTACAACGACAACGGCAGGGTCCGCACCCCAGTTTGCAATCGGTTCAAAACTGTCTGCTGAGTAGCTAACGCCACCCTTAATAGACTGAGCGATGAAGTGTGGAATATTGTAAGCTGACATTGTGTAACCATCTGCTTCAGCTTCTGTTGCAAACCAGTTCCAACCTACACGACCACCAGCACCTGGCTTGTTTAGGATGAAAATTGGTTGGCCTAAAATATCTTCATTGCCAGCAACCATGGTAACAATACGAGCCTGAAAATCAGTTGCACCCCCAGCACCGTATGATACTGCGACGCCAATTGGGCGGTCAGGATAATCAGCGGCAAAGCTTGCACCTGCTGACATTGTAGCACTAAGCGCAATAGCAGTTACGCCAATCGCCAAAGATTTTATTAGTTTTTTCATTTTTATCTCCTCCCAGAGTTTTCAAAAAGTTCCGTCGACTAGAACAAAATACCACTTGGCGTTTGCACTTTTAAAAGTAACGCGAAGAGGCAATACATTACTGCCATAAAACAGACAGTCACGATTAGACGCTTCATCCATGCTTTCCCATCATTAAGGGGGGCTGGATCATAAAGCGTAAAAATAAGCATAAAGGCAATTGAAGAGGCAAGATAGAAGCCAAGCATCTTTGCAGCAAAGAAAATAAAGACCAGCATGGTTACAAGGCCAGGAACTATATTCTTTAACTCTATCATGTCTAGGCCAACACCAACTTTGGCGACGCCAGTAACAGCACGCATAAAATTCCATGCGGCAAGGCTTACAAAGAAAATTGCAATCAGGCGCGGAAACAAAAATGCATCCGCTGGTTCTTGCGTGAAGCTGATGTAGGTTACAATTGCGGCAACGAAGAGGATGGCGCCAGATGAAATCGTATGTTGTAAGCGAGAAGCGGTCATGAAGTTGCTCCTTGTGCCTTTTTGACAGCCTTGCCCTGAACCATGTTTGACCAAAAACTATAAGCAATGGAGGCAATGACAAGTGTAATAAGGAATATGTTAAGAGTTCCGGTCATGAAATATTCTACAGGGCCATTTTGAGCATTTGCGATGAGTGAACCCGTTGTGAAGTTTGATTCTGCAATCGGACCGAGGATAAGACCCAGAACCAAAGGCGCTGCTGAAAAACCAAATTTTTCAAGGAAGAACATGCCAACACCCATGGCCAGCATGATGTAAACACCGTTCATGGATGATTGAACTGAGTAAGCACCAAAGAGTGCCAAAACCATAACGGCAGCCGCCATGATAGGAACAGGTGCGCGCGCAATACGTGCAGCCCATGTCGCGGTATAGATGCCAAAGATTACCATCAGGATTTGGCCGATTAACATGGAGTTGATGAAAGTCCACGCAACTTGAGGGTGATTATCAAAAAGATCAGAACCTGGGAAAATACCATGAATAATAAGACCGCCCAAAAGAACGGCTGCCGTCGGGCTTCCAGGAATTGAAAGGGTCAAGAGAGGTACAAGCGATGGTCCAACCATGGCATTGTTGGCAGATTCCGCAGCGATCAGACCTTCTGGATGCCCAGTGCCAAATTTATCTTTGTCAGGCGAAAACTTCTTTGCCTGATCATAAGCAACAAGACCAGCAATCTGTCCGCCAACGCCAGGGATAAGACCGATGATGCTACCAAAGAACGTTCCTACGGAAAGCGCACGACCACTACGAGAGATTTCCCTTAATGAGTCCATGAATCTTTGCTTTGGAACTTCAATTGCCTCAATAACAGAACTGTCTCGTCCTTTCGAAAACATGTCGAGAACTTGCGGTATCGCAAATAACCCAATCAGCGCCGGAATAATATTAATTCCCCCGGCAAGAACATCTGTGAAGATAAAGCGTTGTGCTCCCAGATTGTCATCAAAGCCAATCATGGAAAGCCAAAGTCCAATACAACCAGATAAAAGGCCTTTTACAAATGACTTTGAGTCCAAAGAGCCAATTACGGTTACACCCAAAATAGCCATCCAGAAAAGATGCGATGGGCCAAAAGCAAGCGCCCATTTGGCAAGGACAGGCGTTAAAAAAATCAAAAGTAATACGCCAATAACTCCACCTATCCCTGATGACAGGAAAGATAGGTGGAGCGCCCGAGCCCCCTCACCATTTTTTGCCATAGCATTACCATCCAGGGCAGTTGCGATATTGGCCGGCGCCCCCGGGATTTTTAACAAGATGGCACTTACCGCACCTCCAGCCACCGTAGAAGTATAGGCGGCTCCCAGAAGAATTAATCCCTGTGTAGGCGATAAGTGAAATGTAAATGGAATGAGGAGTGCTACCGCCATCGTAGGCGACAGGCCAGGAGTTGCCCCAAGTATCAAGCCGCCTATTGTACCCCCCAGTAACAATAAAAAAGCGGTAGGTTCAAAAACACCTCCGAAATAACTTAGAAATTCCATATTATTTCAACTCCTCAAAATAAAATTAGTCGATGAAAATAAAAATGCAAACGTTTTCATTTTTATTTTATTAGAGTATATTTTGATAATGAAAAGAGTTAGAACGCGCAAAGGTGCGCCTGGAATAATTGATGTTGCCAAACTTGCTGGAGTTTCTCCTGCAACAGTTTCTAGGTTTTATAATGCACCTGATATTGTTAAAGGTTCAACGCGTAAGCGCATAGAAAAGGCAGCAGCTAGTCTGGGTTATATTCGCGACCGTATGGCGGGCACCATGCATCATGGTTTTTCAGGTACATTCGGGTTGATTGTCCCTACAATTGATAATGCTATTTTTGCAGAATTAATTGAAGCGTTTTCAGCTAGATTACAGGAAAAAGACAGAACCATGTTAATTGCGGCACATGGTTATGATTTGTCTATGGAAACAGCCATAGTACGCTCGCTTTTAGAGCGCCGTATTGATGGGATTGCTCTGCTTGGTTTAGACCATGAAGCGGTTCCACTTAATATGTTATCACAAAGGGATGTGCCGGTTATTTCGGTTTGGAATTATCATAAGGATTCTAAAATACCTTGTGTTGGAATGGATAATTTTGAAGCAGGGAAACTTGTAACCCAACATTTGATTGATTTAGGTCATAAAGAAATTGGATTCGTATTCCCAGAGACCAAATCAAACGACCGTGCCAGAGATAGATTAAAAGGTGCATTAGCAGCTGCAGAAAACAACAAAATCAAGATTGCGGATAATTCAATATTCTCATGTGATTATAACATTGGCGCAGCAAAGAATTTAGCCAAGTCTGTATTATCAAAAGTCCGCACTTCAAATAACGTTACGCCAACAGCATTTGTGTGTTGCAATGACGTTATTGCGCATGGATTTATATATGCATGCCAAAGTTTGAAGATAGATGTACCCAATGATATTTCCATTGTAGGAATTGGAGACTTTGGCGGTTCTGAATATTTGGAGCCGGGACTTACAACAGTAAGACTTCCTGCGAAGAGAATTGGTTATAAAGCGGCTGATACACTTCTTGCAATGAGTGAAACCGGAATGCCGCCGAAATCATTTACTCAATCGATTGATTTACAATTTATAAAACGCGGCTCAACAGCAAAATTGCAAACATAGAGAATTATTAAAAATAATTTGGCGCGCCTAGGCAGAGAAAGTTCAAACACTTTGGCGGATGATTTATTTGAGATTTTAGAAGACTGGAACACTTATCTAAAACTTGAAAATATTGATCTTTCTGACCTTCCTGAACCGCCCCTCGAAGCTGAAAAAGAGCAAGCAAAACCTCTGACTCAGACCCGAAAGCAGATTCGGAGGCCGCAGCCATGAGCGGAGCCACATATATAAATTCGAGTACGCCAATCAAGGCGGATTTTCGTAACTCTGCAAAACCAGCGGATAAGAAGCCAAAACGTGGCCGCAAATCGACGCCGCGTATTACGCTTCGACTGACCCAAGATGAGAATAATGATTTGCGTGAACGAGCTGGTGAGTTGTCTGTCAGCAGCTACGTCCGAGAATGTTTGTTTGAAAAAGATACAGCTCGCCGTAAACGCCGATCATACCGTCCTGTTGCGGATCAACAGGCATTGGCACAAGTCCTGTCCAAGTTGGGACAATCACGCATGGCAAGTAATCTCAACCAAATCGCATATCATGCGAATGCGGGTTCGCTGATTGTCGATGAAGTCGCACTTGATGAGATCAATGAAGCTGCTGCAACTATCGCATGGATCAGAGTTACTTTGATCGAGGCACTTGGCCTGAAAGATCAAAACCGCCCATGATCTTGAAAGGCTCTGAACGCGGCGGCCCTACCCAGCTCGCAGCTCATCTATTGAATACAAGAGACAACGATCATGTTGAATTGCATGATCTGCGTGGATTTGTGGCAAATGACCTTTTTGGCGCATTTCAGGAAATTCAAGCCATATCCCTTGGTACGAAATGCCGGAAGTTCCTGTTCTCTTTGAGTCTCAATCCACCAGGCGATGAAGATGTCTCTATTGATGTATTTGAGCAAGCAATTGAAGCGATTGAAAGCAAGCTTGGTTTAACAGGTTTTCCTCGCGCCATTGTCTTTCACGAAAAGCAAGGTCCGCAAGGATATAGAAGACATGCTCATTGTGTATGGTCGCGCATTGATGGGGATAGAATGCGTGCGATTAATATATCCCATTACAAGCGAAAGCTGACTGAGATTTCCCGTTCACTGTATTTGCAACACGGTTGGCAAATGCCAGCGGGACTAGAGCGCAAGGACGATGCCAACCCGCTCAACTACGCTCACAGCGAGCACCAACAAGCCAAACGCGCCAATCGTGATGCTAAGGAACTGAAGCGTATTTTTGTTGAATGCTGGCAACGTTCTGACTCCAGAGCGGCTTTTGCATCTGCATTGGAAGAGCATGGCCTGGTACTTGCCAAAGGTGATAGGCGCGGTCATGTGGCTGTCGATGCACAGGGCGAAGTCTATGCGATCTCACGTTGGGTAGGCATAAGAGCCAAAGAAGTACGCGCAGTACTGGGAGCACCCAATGATTTGCCCAGCGGCGAAGAAGCTCGAAGCCAACTCAAAAGCGTCCTACATCCGACTGACAACGAAATCCGCAATGATGTTCGACAAGATAGAGCCGTTGTTCAGAATCACACCGAGCTGGCTGCAGAGCTTGAAAAGTTACAAAACAAGTGCCGATCAACAGTCGCCGAACAAAGGCAAGCCCGTATTGATCTGAAGGTGTTCCATCAAGCTCGCCACATAGCTGAAACCAGAGCAAGAAGTGGAAAGCTGCCAAAAGGTTTGAAAG
Source organism: uncultured Rhizobiaceae group bacterium (assembly GCA_937944165.1). Lineage (GTDB taxonomy): Bacteria > Pseudomonadota > Alphaproteobacteria > Rhizobiales > Rhizobiaceae > JAALLB01. The sequence goes on from CALDZF010000213.1 coordinate 6,692, forward strand.
CTGTATGGTCGAGACTTTCCGGCAACTATCAGGAACTCATCTCCAATATCGAAGCTGAAGCAAATCAGAGCCAAAGACGAAATAGGGCTGAGTGGCAGGCCCTGATCGATGCTCAGGTCCAAGAAAACCGCGAACAGCAAAAACAAATCTCTAGCATACGCAATCAATTGCATCAGATGCGTGTTGATACAGGTATGCCAAGATCGTTTGAACTAAACCTTGATCCAACGCAAACGCTGATTATCCCGCCTGATCCAGAAGCTCAAACGGTAAAAGCGAAGGTTCAGAATGACCCGGTTCATATTTTGAGCGTTCTAGCTGACACAAAGGAATTCTT
>CALDZF010000214.1 GCA_937944165.1 uncultured Rhizobiaceae group bacterium
TCGCCCGCATATTGTGCGCAAAAAACTACACGGTGAGGCTAAGCAAATACTTAGAGATACTTTACGTGCAATGAACGAAAAAGACCCTATAGCCTATGATGCAATTGAGCCTGTTTATGGTGGTGGATTTGTTGCAGGTCGTCATGATCGATTTGAAGAGATAATCAGCTTCATGCAAGCGCAAAGTAATGAAACAAAAACGGCGGAAGATGAACTTCCGCCGCAATAAATTAAAAATTCTAAATCTTGTTAAAATGTTTTATGATTAACCATTTCTTGGACGTAAGTAAATTCTATCTCCGAGTGTAAAAGTTGATCTATCAACCGAGATACCAGAAACACCCTTTGTACTAAAGAAGCCAATTATAGGTCTATGATCATATTCAACTTCAGCAACCCAAATTGTACTATTGTTGGTTTCTATAGGGTCAGGTAAATCAAACTCGCTTCCTACCATACGCGCTTGGCGTGCATTTTCGTCTGGGTCTAGCCCAACGTTGCTCTTGTCGCATTGTGCAACTGGCGGACTAGTATAAAATGGACTTGCTGAACGATTGTCGAAGCTTGCTCTGACAATAGTAACCAGATCTGTTTCGCTTGCTTCAACAGTTCCATTTTGGTTTGCATCAAATGTTGTCTCAAGTTGGCTAATTACAACACAAGGTATACGATTGGTGTAAGGGAACATAATGCGGTCAGTGACGCCAAATATAGCCTCCACGTCAGATGCACTAGGTGTTTGTAATTGTGTAACCAAGTCTGCAACAGCACTTGAAGTACGTGAAAGTTTTCTATCTACCGCTACAGCGAGTGATACCTCCACAGTGCCTAGAAAAAGTAATAATAATAATGGAGCAATTAACGCAAACTCTACAGCAGCAACTCCTTTTGAATCCTTTACAAAATTTTTGACTACTTTAGGCAAAAATCTGGAAGGTAATATGGGTTTATTTTTTCTCATAGCTTTAAATCTACCTTTTAGCCAGTATTATGGACAGCTCGAACCAGCTGGTGCTGGAAAGTCTTCAGTTTGTACCACCGCAGTTACGTGTATTAGAGCGCTATCGTTTAAGCCTGGTGATATTAGAGGCGCAGAGTAATTCGCATAAATTGGCCATTCATAGCTTGCAGATAACTGCAAAACGTTAAGAGGACAAACTTCAGGCGGGAATCTTTCTGGTGGTGTAAAATTACCTGCCGCGTCAAAATTTGAAGTATTGGTTGTGTCGACTGGAGGTGGTAAATCTCTAAAATCATCTTCAACATCAACTGAGACTTTAATTTGATTGCAATCAAAAAGTACGACGATACGATCACACAGTTCATCTTTTAAATCATCTTGTGTTGATATATCTCCAAGCTGTCCTGTTCTGTAAAGACGAGCAACATCATCAGTAACTGTTTCCAAATATTGGTTAGCAAAAAAGAAGATTGAAGTTTCAATAATTGCAAATATGAGCAAAAAGAATGGACCACCAACAATTGCAAATTCAATAGCAGTAACGCCTTCATCGTTGGTTTTAAAGCGCCTCATGTTTTTTACAAGTCGTGACTTGTATAATAATCTATTGATCTTATTGAGCATGCTCATTTGAAAATTCCTATATTCAATTATTACTAGAATTTACATGATAGAAGTTTATTTAAAGTTTATGGATAAATGATTTCCAATGGTGAACGTTAATAACTTGGTAACTCTAAACTGTAGCTCATAAAAAAACCCTCACAAATGAGGGCTTTTAAATATCAAAGTAAATCTTTAATTTGACGCTGCTTGAGATAAAGCATTTTTACTTGTGATTTGGCTTGATGCATTTCCAAAAGTAGAATCATTGTCGCCAATTGTAACTGTTGCTTCACATACTGGGGAACATGCTAATGTTTCACGGTTGTTACCGCCTCTGTATATTCTCACAGTTCCGGTTTCACTGCCTCGCACAACAACTGATTGATCAATTACGGCATCCCCTTGATCATCAAGAATGATTAAGTTGGTTATACCAAATGAACGGCCAGTTAATACTAACGTTTGTTCATCTTGAATGGTTGCATCAACGATTGATGGGTTTCCAATAATAATTGTTGCAGCAGGTCTTGAAATACGGAATACTTTAGCTTGATCAACAGTAACTATTACTTTCTCACTATTTCCATTATTAGAGTTGTCTGCATGAGCTGGTATGACAGATGCAAACGCTATACTACTAGAAATGATAAGTGCTGTGATGTGTTTTAACATGTTAGGCTCCAAAAAATGATTATGGGTATCATTCACTATTTTGGTGAATGAAGCCTTAATGCAGACAAAGATTACTAAATTTATTTGTTTGAGTTATTTGTGTGTGAAATTTTATAAAATACGTAAGTTTAATCCCTATACATTATAATAGGGAAAAAAAGAGCTTCTTTTAGATCAGCTAATACAAGCGATTAATCATGGAATAAGATAAAATTTTGTAACACAAAATTAACGCTAAAACCCGCTTTAAAGATTTAATTATTTAATAACCATGAATGTTAATATCTTTTCAATCCCTCTAGCGTAAATTGTTTTCAGATCAGGAACAAACCTGATCATTAACACAGTGAAAAACACTTAGGAGCACAACATGAAACTCGTATCAAAATTTCTTAAAGACGAATCAGGCGCAACAGCAATTGAATATGGTCTAATTGCAGCACTTATCTCTGTAGCTATCATTACAGCTGCTACACAGCTAGGTACAAGCATCGCAAGCACATTCAACGAAGTTAGAGACGAACTTAACTAATAGTTGATACTTTTACAGCAGTGATTATACAATAATCATTTCTTAAAAGAATTGGGAGGCCACCGGATTAATTCGGTGGCTTTTTTAATTTTCCATTCAATATAATTCGTATTTTTATTAACCTGTAAGTCAGCATTTAAGGTTATGTTTTTTAACAGAGTAATTTTTTTAAGGTAAAAAAATGTTTGAATATGCATTAGTTTTCATTTTCCCTTTTATGATGATTTTTTCATCTTTTTCTGACCTTTTCTCAATGAGCATTTCTAACAAAGTATCCCTTATTCTAATAGGTGGCTTTGCCGTTTTTGCATTTAGTATTGGTATGGATTATCAAACAATTTTTTCACATTTAACAATATTTGCCTTAGTCTTAGCCATAGGGTTTGGATTGTTCTCATTTAATATAATAGGTGGTGGCGATGCTAAGTTTGCGGCTTCTACAGCACTTTGGTTAGGTTGGGGACATACTGGTGAGTATATTCTTTTAGCTTCGTTTCTTGGTGGGTTATTAACAATTTTAATTTTAAAGTTTAGAGCAAATTTGGTTCCTGCAAAATTAAACACGATTGAATGGGTTCTTCGTCTTCATGATAATAAAAATGGTGCACCTTACGGAATTGCACTAGGCCTGTCTGCACTACTTGTTTATCCTTCAACTCCCTGGATGGCGCAGGTAATTAATTTGGCAGCTGGCATTTAAGCAAAATTAAATCAACCTGCCCTTAGGTAAGATTACATGAAACCAGGCTTTGCCTGGTTTTTTTGTGAGAAATATTCAGATTTATATTTAATTAACTAAAAAATTCAGGTTTTTATTAACCATAATTATACCTTTATGAGTGCATTATCCCCAAGAAGAAGTTTGCAAACAAGCAAATTTGCTTACGAAGGATGTAAAAATGAAGATAGCTCAACTTGCAGTTTTAGGTGTTGCGGTAGTCGCTGCGGGCGGTGCATTTATTGTAGCCAATAATATAGCAAACACAGAACCAGAAGTCATCACAGTAACTGAAAATGGCCCAAAAATTGAACTTGAAGAAGTTTTGGTTGCCAGCAGAAGCATTGGTTTAGGAACTTCCCTAAAGCCAGAAATGGTTGAATGGGTGAAATGGCCTAAAGAAGGCTTGTCAGAAGGTTTTATAACACGCTCAACAGCACCTGATGGTCTTAATATTGAAGAAGACCCTGCAATTGCGCGTTCACAGTTTTTCATTGGCGAACCAATCCGTGAAAGTAAATTGGTGCGTTCTGATAAAGGTTATATGTCAGCGATTTTACCATCAGGGCAACAAGCTATTGCAACGTCTATTTCTACAGCAACCAGTGCGGGTGGTTTTATTCTTCCTAATGACCGTGTTGATGTAATCATGAATAGACAAGATGGTAATGGAAAGTTTGTAACTGAAACCATTCTTGAAAATGTCAGAGTTTTGGCAATTGATCAAACGATTGAAGAGCAAGATGGAGAGGCCGTTGTTGTTGGTAGTACTGCTACACTGCAACTGGCTCCTAAGCAGGCAAAGATATTAACTGTTGCACAGCAATTAGCTGATCGTTTGACACTTGCACTACGTTCACTTGAAGACAGTGGTGATGAACAAACAAAAGGCGCTGAACATCTTCTTAGTGGCGAAGAGGGCAGCAAACAGCCAATCAGTATTATCAAATTCGGCAGCAAATCCGAAGTAGAAGTAGGAGCTGCAAATGCTAACGCAAACACAAATTAATTTCGATATTTTATTCTGGGCGAGGAAAAGAACCATGCATATGTTAAATCGTTTTGTTGTATGGACGTTATTCGTTACATCATTATTCTTTGTAAGTGTTTTAATGGCTGGTCATTCAACTACTGCATCGGCAAATAGCGGCTATTTAAAGATTTCAAAATCTGCAATTGGTAAAAGTCAAACAGTAAAAATTGGCCTTAACAAATCAATCGTTATTGATTTACCTGGTGATGCACACGATATTTTAGTGGCTAGTCCAAATGTTGCTGATGCCATTACAAGAACCTCAAGAAGAATATATATTTTTGCAAGGCAAATTGGCTCTACCAATATCTTTATATTCGATTCTGCAGGTCGTCAGTTATTAAGCATTGATTTGTTAATCGAACGCGATATTACAGGATTGGAAGCTAATCTTAAAAAGTATGTGCCAGGTTCAGACGTTAAAGTGGAAATCGTAAATGATAACATTATTCTGACAGGTACTGTACCAACACCGCAAGCTTCATCCAGAGTATTGCAACTTGCCAGAGCCTTTATTACTGGCGGTGAAGCAACAACTAACCAATTTCAAAATACTTCAACCAGTTTATCTGGCGGTGGGAATTTCATTATTGGGCAAGAAGCTAGACAAGAAAGTCAAATTGTAAACTTGCTTAGAATTGATGCTGAAGATCAAGTGCATTTGAAAGTAACAATTGCAGAAATTCAACGTACAATCGTTAAGCAGCTTGGCATTGACTTGGCCTCTACTGGACTAACAGCTGGTAACCTTGATCTTGGTTTAATTACAGATAATCCACTTGGTTTAGGCGGTTTATTTGCCAATAGCGGTGTTAATGCATCTTACCAAAGTTCTGGTGGAGAAACAATTGATGGTATCTTGAGGGCTTTAGACCAAGCGGGCGTCATGAGAACGCTTGCAGAACCGTCTTTAACTGCAATCTCAGGCGAAACGGCTTCATTTGCAGTCGGTGGTGAATATAATGTTGTAGGTAGTGGCGGTACAAATGAAGGGAGTTTGTTCCCATTCTCCACGTCAGATGAAGACGGTGCAACATCTAGTTCTGTAACATTTGACCAAATTTCATATGGTGTTTCCCTTTCTTTCACACCAGTAGTTCTAGGGCCTGGCAGAATTAGTCTTCGTATTAGAACTGAAGTGTCAGAACCTACAACTGAAGGCAGTGCAATTACTGGACGTGCAGGTACTGCTGGCGCGATTACTGCACCAGGTGTTCGTAGACGGCAGGCTGAAACAACAGTTGAACTTCCATCAGGTGGCTCAATGGTACTTGCAGGACTTCTCAAAGATGATGTGCGTCAAGCAGCCGCTGGCTTTCCTGGTCTAAGCAAAATCCCGGTGCTGGGAACTTTATTCCGCAGCCGCGACTTTCAACGCACTGAATCAGAACTTGTTATCATTGCAACACCATATTTGGTTCGCCCAGTAGCGCGTAAGAAACTTGCCCGCCCAGACGATAACTTTCAGCCTAGTGCAGATAGTGCAGCAAACTTCTTGGGTCGTTTGAACCGAGTATATGGAAAAGTAGAAGGTGATCTTCCTAAAGGTCGCTACCACGGAAATACAGGTTTCATCTTTGACTGATGAATCAAATCTAACGGAGCAAGAAAATGTCTCGAGTAATCAAATCCATGAAACCTAATAATAGCAATGTGAATAGAAATATGTCCAAGTCTTTAAAATTGACAGTTGTAGTTGCAGGTATCCTTTTAACAGGCTGCGCATCACATCAAAAAGATCATTTTACAGTTGGCTCTACACCCAAAGACTATCGTACTCAACATCCAATTGTAGTATCGGAATCTGAAGTGTCGGAAGATCTAATTGTAACAAGATCTATGCAAAGAGCTTCAGCTCGACATAGGAATATTGTAACAAGCCTTGTTGGAAAGTTTAAGCGTTCTGGCGCAAACACAATAAGAGTCATTTTACCTGCTGGCTCACACAATGAAGCTGCAGCAAGACGTGTTAGTCACGATATTCTTAAGCAAATGAAGGAATTGGGTCTTACCACTCATGATATTAATGTTTCGCGCTATCATGCATCTAATCACGGTGACTCAGCAACCATTCGTCTTTCATACGATGCATTAAGCGCTGATGTTGCTAGCAAGTGTGGTCAATGGAATGAAGACCTTCGTCAAACTCCAGAAAATCAAAATTATGGTAATTTTGGATGTTCGACACAAAACAATCTTGCAAAGATTATT
>CALDZF010000215.1 GCA_937944165.1 uncultured Rhizobiaceae group bacterium
ACTCACACGCATCATTACCGATCCGATGACACCACTCTCGTTCAAGATGGAACGTGAAACCGTTTTCCGTGATACAGTTGTAACACTACTGCTTGATAATTCAGGTTCCATGCGTGGCCGACCAATTACGGTTGCTGCAACATGCGCTGATATTCTAGCCAGAACGCTGGAACGCTGTGGAGTGAAAGTAGAAATTCTCGGCTTTACTACAAAAGCCTGGAAAGGCGGACAAGCCCGCGAACAATGGTTGAAGCAGGAAAAGCCACCGAACCCGGGTCGTCTCAATGACCTTCGCCATATCATCTATAAATCAGCAGATGCCCCTTGGCGCCGTGCAAGACCCAATCTTGGCCTGATGATGCGCGAAGGCCTGCTTAAAGAAAACATTGACGGTGAAGCGCTTCTATGGGCGCATGAGCGTTTAATGAACCGTCCTGAGCAACGCCGCATCCTGATGATGATATCAGACGGCGCGCCAGTGGATGATTCAACCCTTTCGGTTAATCCAGGCAATTACCTTGAGCGTAATCTGCGCCATGTCATCGAAGACATCGAAACTTATTCACCCGTCGAACTTCTGGCGATTGGCATCGGCCATGATGTAACGCGTTATTATGAGCGCGCAGTGACCATTGTTGATGCAGAAGAACTTGCAGGTGCAATCACAGAGCAGCTTGCAGACTTGTTTGAAGAAAATCCCGAACAAGCCAAAAAGCCCCAAAAACGCAAGCGCCTTAAAAAGGCTAGCTAAAGAATGCATTTGGCACGCAAAAACAAGTTTAGATCTGTTTTGTTTGTCACTAGCTTTGCCTTTGTAATGCACCTCTTTGTTGCAATGAGTTATGCCAAAGACATTGAAATTTCAGTAAACCCCATCACCAGCTTTTTACCTTCCAAGCCTGATCAAAAGATTTTCGGTAAATTAAAATTTCTGGGTGGTGTTGAGCTAACGTCTGATAACGAAGACTTTGGTGGGCTTTCAGGTATTGAGTTTAGAAAAAATCAGAAAAATTTCATCGCAATCACAGATAAAGCTCGCTTCATTTCTGGTGAGATTGTTCGAGAAAATAATTCTGTATCAAAAATCGAAAATGCTACCCTTACACGTACTAGAAATTCCAAAGGTAAAACCATCACTGGAGCGGATGATAAAGATTCAGAAGCTATTACATTTTATAATGGTCAAATTGTCTTAGGCTATGAACGCAATGACCGGATTGCGTTTTTCAAAGAGGAAAACCGTAAACTTATTCAATCCAAAACAAACCCCGCCATCAACCTCAATAGCTTGGAGTTTCCATTTAACAAAGGTATTGAAGCGATTACAATTGAGCCACTATCGAAAACCATTTACGCCTTCAGTGAACATGCTTTGAATAAGGACGGTAATCACCGTGGTTTTATCATCAAGGATGCAAACATCGAAGAATTTACCATCGCAGTACCTGGCGGATATTCCATTACAGATGCTGCCTTTTTGCCAAGTGGTGAATTAATTTTATTGGAACGCTATTATAGTATTTTCACAGGCGCAAACATGCGCATCAGGCGATTTGCCAAGGGCGAAGCAATTACAAGTAAAACAACCGAAAACGGTGAAACACTCATAGAAGCAAATTCTCAATTCGAGATTGATAATATGGAAGGCTTGAGCATTACAAAAATGCATGATGGGTCAATACGTTTAACATTGGTTTCTGATAATAATTTTTCAAAGAACCAGCGTACACTTTTATTGGAATTTCAACTCGAACAATAAAAAAGGCGGGTAATACCCGCCTGAATTAAAACTTTGATTAAATTACTTTACGCTAAGCAGCAGCTTCAGCAGTTGCCTTGGCAACTTGCTTTTTAATCAAACGTGCTTTTGGCGATAACTCATCAACTTTTGCTTTTGCAAGGAAGCCATCAAGACCACCGCGATGTTCAACCGTGCGAAGTGCTTGAGCACAAATACGGAAGCGAACACGCTGGTTAAGTGCTTCACTCATAAGTGTAACATCAACAAGATTTGGCAAAAACTTGCGGCGGTTCTTATTGTTGGCGTGACTGACATTATTGCCACTCATCACGCCTTTACCGGTTAATTCACAACGTCTGGACATAGGATTTATCCTGATTTTTTAAATTCTTTTCGAAGCCCTGATAAACACATTGGAATTAAGCTCTGCAATTGCAAAACATAAATTATCCCGCAGCTTCAGGAAGGTTGTTGGGTTCATAAGGCTAACGCTGCCAAACGTCAAGCAAAAATGGACAAACAGTCTATATTTTGCCCTATTCAGAACCTATTCAGCTTAACAATATTATATGTTAAGTATAATTGCACAATTTTGGGGTTCATCCAATGACTTTTATGAAAACGACAGTTTTAACACTCTTGGCAGGCTTAGTCACAACAAGCCTAGCAACTGCAGAACCCAAAAATCATGAAACACAATTTTCAGTCAAGTTCGGCTTGATAGAAGTTGGCATTGCTAAATTCAACATCAGGTTTGATAAAAAATCTTACTCCCTAACCGGTTCAGGCAAAACAACAGGTCTGGTTGAATGGTTAGCACCTTCCACTGGCAAATTTATTAGCGCCGGCACACGAGTTGAAAACCAGCTAAGCCCTAAAACGCATCTTGTATCTGTCAAAGAACGTAAAAAGAAAGAAGAAAGCGTGAAACTTTCTTTTGCCAATGACCGCGTTAGTGATATTCAACTCAAGCTCAACAAAAAGCGTAAACGTGTAGCACCCAAATATATACCTTTATTAGAGCAGCATAAGGCAGCCGTTATTGATCCTGTCAGTACATTAATCGTACCAACATCGCAGCAAGACGCAAAAACCGGAAGTAAAGTTTGCAACCAGCGTTTCCCTGTATTTGATGGCGAAACACGTTACGACATTAAATTGCTTTATAAATCAACAAAGAAAATTCAGACCCAAGGTTATAGCGGAAATGCCTATGTATGCCAGATGCGCTATATTCCTATTGCAGGTCATAGAAAAAACCACCGCAACATAAAAGAAATGGCCAAAAACAAGAATATGGAAATTTGGCTGGCTCCCATGGAAGGTGACAGCGTGTTTTCACCTATCAAAATAGTAATCGGCACAAAATACGGTCGCTTCACCGCAGATCCCTTATACTTTGGGACAGCTGGCTAAAACTGCAATTCTTCTGGAAAAAGTTTTTTATTCGCGCTAGTTAAATAGTAGACTGAAAAATCTAACAAATAAAAAACTTCTCTAACCAAGCGCCTTACATTTCATAATGTCTTCCAATCCTTCTTCTGCAAGAGGCTACGGCGTAACGGCTGTTTTAGGCCCTACCAATACTGGCAAAACCCATATGGCGATTGAACGTATGGTTGCCCATAAAAGCGGGCTTATTGGTCTGCCATTACGATTACTTGCCCGTGAAGTTTATGGAAGAATTTGTGACAAAGTCGGCGTAGCAAATGTCTCGCTTGTTACAGGCGAAGAACGCATTACCCCAAAAGGTGCCAAATACCAGGTCTGCACGGTTGAAGCGATGCCTGAATATACCAATGCAGATTTTGTAGCGATAGATGAAGTACAATTGGCTGTAGACCTTGAACGTGGGCATTTCTTTACTGATCGCATTTTGAATCTGCGCGGCAAACGTGAAACCATGTTGCTGGGTGCAGATACCATGGCAGGTGCCTTGCTGGAATTATTGCCAGGGATAAGCATTACAACAAGACCGCGAATGTCTATTCTTGAATATGCAGGTGCAAAAAAAATTACGCGCATGCCAAGCAGAAGTGCCATTGTAGCATTTTCCGCAGATGAAGTTTATGCAATTGCTGAACTCGTACGGCGCGAACGCGGCGGTGCGGCAGTTGTTACAGGCTCTCTCTCGCCACGCACCAGAAATGCACAAGTGGAATTATACCAAAATGGCGACGTTGATTTTTTAATTGCAACAGATGCAATTGGCATGGGTTTAAACCTGGACGTTAATCATGTTGCCTTTGCACAAGATGCAAAATTTGATGGCTTCCAGTATCGCAAACTTACCGCATCAGAATTAGCACAAGTTGCAGGACGAGCAGGCCGCCATACAAAAGACGGCACATTTGGCATTACCAGTCGTGTGCAACCTTTTGAGGAAGAATTAATTCAAGCTCTGGAAACACATACATTTGCACCAGCAAAAATCCTGACCTGGCGCAATCGTCATTTGAATTATGAGAATATTTCCGCGCTTAAATATTCTCTTGAAAAGCCTGCTGAACATCGTCGTTTGATGAAAGCCCCTCCAAATGCAGATATTATTGCACTTGAAAGATTGGCAAACGATCCAGATATCATTGATCTAACTACTACACCTGAAAGGGTTCGGCTTTTATGGGATGTGGTAAAAACACCAGATTACCGCAAAATTTCCCCTGCATCACATGCTGAAATTCTTGCACAAGTCTATATGGATTTGGCGCGCAATGGTAAGATTAATGAAACATGGTTTGCCGATCAGGTCACAGGAAGCGATAATATTAAAGGCGAGTTGGATGCATTATCAACACGAATTGCCAATATAAGAACATGTACTTATTTATCAAATCGTGGAGAATGGCTTGCAAATTCGCAAGAATGGCGCGAAAAAACACGGGAAGTCGAAGATAGACTGTCCGATGCACTACATGAGACCTTGACGAAACGTTTCATAGACCGCAGGACAAGTATTTTAATGAAGCGTTTGAAAGAGAACAGAATGCTAGAAGCTGAAATTGGTGAAAATGGTGCAGTAAGTGTGGAAGGCCATGCTGTTGGACATTTAAGAGGCTTCCGGTTTTTTGCAGACAGCTCTGACAGCGGCAAAGATGCAAAAGCATTAAATACAGCCGCTGCCAAATCACTTTCAGCAGAAATTGAAAAGCGTGCTGACAGGTTAGGCGCAAGCCCCAATAGCGATATAGTCTTAACCAATGATGGAACGCTACGCTGGCTGGGTGAAGCCGTAGCCAAACTTGCCAAAAGTGACATAATTTTAAAACCCCGCGTAATCATGCTTGCTGATGAGCAACTTACAGGCCCTTCTCTTAACAAGGCAGTTGCCCGACTTGAGCGCTGGACTGCCAATCATGTGAATACATTGCTCAAGCCTTTATCTGACCTTGAAGCTAATCAGGAATTAAACGGAATAGCGCGCGGCATTGCTTTTAGAATGGTTGAGAACCTGGGCATATTAGCAAGAAAAGAAATT
>CALDZF010000216.1 GCA_937944165.1 uncultured Rhizobiaceae group bacterium
TGAAAGAATGCGCATGTGAACCGATTCAAGTCCACGCTTTTCCCAATACATGCGCCCCAAATCTTCTGCAAAACATTTAGCCAGCCCATAAAATGTATCCGGACGATGCGCCACATCTGTTCCGATAAACTCATTCTTCGGGTGCATGCCAACCGCATGAATGGAAGAGGCATAAACCACACGCTTTAGTTTGTGCTGATAAGCTGCTTCCCAGATATTGTAAGCACCAATGAAATTTGGGCCCAGCAGTTTTTCAAAAGGTCCTTCATCTGCAATCGCACCAAAGTGGATGACCATGTCAGCGCCCTCAAGCACTTTCATCATATCATCGAGTGAAGCAAGATCACCTTTGATATAGGTTTCACCATCGTAAAGCGTGCCAATATCATCAGCGATATCCGTTGAAACAAGGCTCGTTGCCATTTTGGCAAGCGGCTCGCGAAGATAAGAACCGAGACGGCCAGCGGCACCCGTTAGAACAAGTTTCATACGTAATATTCCTTTAGATTAAATAACTGCTTTTTCGACGAATTTTTCGCCACGCTCAATTCGGTCAAAGCCAAATTCAGACAAATCAATCGTGCGGTATTCGCCATAGGTAATCAACTCACCAACCCCACGTCCCATGGCTGGAGACTGCTGGAAACCATGACCGGAGAATCCGTTGACGAAAATAAAATTCTCAACCTTCGTGTGCGGGCCGATGATTGCATTTTGGTCAAATGTATTAAACGCATAATGCCCCGCCCAGGAGTTTGTGAGCTTGATCGCCTCAAACTGCGGAATACGCGTTGCGATAATCGGCCAGACATGCTGCTCCCAAAGTGAATGGTCTTGTTCGAAGTCGTCATAATCAACCGGATCATCCGGTGCACCACCAATACTCATCGGACAACCCGCCAGATAATATTGACCATCCGTGCGCATGTGAACACCCGTTGGGTCAATCGTAAGTGGCAAGTCGCGATCAAGCGGCTGCTCAGCATCAAAGATAAACGTATAACGCTTGCGCGGCTCAACCGGCACTTCAATGCCCGCCATGCGAGAGGTCACGACTGCACGAGGGCCAGAACAATTGATAACCTTGTCACAAGCAATGACTTCACCGGACTTTAGCGTGACGGTTTCAACTTTCGTAGCCGCATCGTTAAGCCCCATAGCGACAACTTCATTAGTGCAATATTCAGCGCCATGTTCACGAGCCGAACGCTTCCACCAATCAAAGACTGTATTGCCATCAAAATAACCTTCATCAATCAGGTTATGATTGCCTGAAATAATATCATCCATATTGTAAAACGGATAATCGCGTTTAATTTCCTCAGCACTCATATGTTTGGTGCCAGAACCTAAACTTTGCTGAATTTTCTGAAGCTCTTTCAGCGTGTTTGAAAACTCTTCATTGTCCGCCAAATACATATAGCCATAGGATTGAATGGGGATGTTTGGCACACGCTCATCACCACCGAAGAAGTCTCTAAAATTCTTCACAAAATCAGCTGCAAATTGTGAAATTTTGACATTCACTTCATTTGAAAACTGCTGACGCATACACGAATTGGTGTGAGAGGTTGAGGTGAACTCATACGTCGGATCACGCTCAACCACTAAGATAGAGCCATCAAAATCAGGGTTACTTGCTGTCCACCAAGCAACGGACGAGCCATACATTGCACCTCCAACAATAACAACATCATAGGATTTTTGTTTTGGTGTTTGCATTGTATAATCTCCCCATCTTCAGCGTTAACTCAATTTAATTCGTTCGTAAAGTCACAGTTATGGTGGCAATAATTTAGAATTGATTTTACATCACAAAGCATTATCACTTAGTCATTATTTATATCTACCCATTCCAAGCACAACAAGGATAATCGATGTCGCTTCCTCATCTTCTTGAGCATTTAAAACAAACTGCTGCCCTTGGTCAGGTTGCGGGTCTTATCTCATGGGATCAAGAAACCATGATGCCGCAAAAGGGTGCGGAACAACGCACAGAACAATCCGGTGTATTAGCAGGACTGTTACATAAACAAAATACAGACCCACGCATTCCTGTATGGATAGACGAAATTGATGATACACAAATTTCAGATATGGATCGTATCAATATCAAAGAAGCAAAACGGGCATATGAGCATGCAACAAAAGTACCTGAAACACTAGCGCAAGAGCTGGCAAAAACCGCAGCTGAAGGGCAAATGATTTGGACAAAAGCCAGACAAGCAAGTGACTTTAATATGTTTGCGCCTGCACTGGAAAAACTTGTTGCCTTAAAACGCCAAGAAGCTGAATGTCTATCGCAAGGAGACGATAATTTATATGACACTTTACTCGATCAGTTCGAACCAGGTGCAAAAGTTGAAACGCTTTTGCCATTACTGGAGAGTTTGAGAGAGCCGCTTGTTGCTTTATGTGAAAAGATTTCTAACAAAGAAACGCCAAAAGCTTTCGAAGGAACTTATCCCGCAAACGAGCAATTAGCGCTTGCAAAAAAACTGGCAAAACAATTGGGATATGATTTTGCTGCTGGCCGAATTGATATATCCACACATCCGTTCAGTTCTGGCGGTGGGGGTGACAGTCGCATTACAACCCGCATTGATGAACAAGACCCGCTTAATTGTCTTTATTCAACTGCACATGAAGTAGGCCACGCGCTATACGCGCAAGGCGCACCAGAACCCTTCTTGCCCGCCTATCAATATTGCTCCATGGGTGTACATGAAAGCCAATCCAGATTTTGGGAAAATCAAATAGCAAGATCACGCCCATTTGCGCAGTGGTTATACCCAGAAATGAAATCACATTTTCCCAATATGAATATCCAAAACGCAGAAGCGTTTTATAAAAGTGTCAATCGCGTAGAAACAGGCTTTATCAGAACAGAAGCTGATGAGGTTCATTATAACCTCCATGTGCTGCTTCGTTTTGAACTGGAAC
>CALDZF010000217.1 GCA_937944165.1 uncultured Rhizobiaceae group bacterium
CATCATCGCGGTGGCCTTTTTGCTTTCATGGATGTTCCGCAAAAATATCAGGCGCGATAAACAAATCGAAAAACTGCACGAGCGCCATGATGACGAATTGGGTTCAGGCGTGGGTACAGGAATTGGTATTGATAAGGTAGATGGAGAGTATTAATTGCCCTTGAACTCAGACCAAATTGTGAATGCTGCGACAAGAATTTACCAAACGGCCATCCAGAGGCAATGATTTGTTCTTATGAATGCACATTCTGCAAACCTTGCGTAGATAACGTCTTGAGCAACGTTTGCCCAAATTGCGGTGGTGGGTTTGTGCCTCGCCCTACCCGTCCTTCAACTGAACGACGTGCTGGAACCAGCATCAAGCATCAACCAGCAAGTGATAAACGCCGCTATACAAAATATTCAAAAGAAGAACTGATTGAGTTTGCTAAATACGCGAAAAATATCCCGTCTGCAAAGCGCTAGTGCGTATTATTTGCTAGCAAACAACGCAAGTTATAACCTTTGGCTCACCAGTGGCAGATGCGCTATCAACAACGGTTACTTGTGGTGCAGAAATAACGATTGGCTCAGGCTCGGCAACAGGCTTTACTTCAACAACTTGTGGCTGGGCTGGTGCAGGTGTTTGTACTGTTGGTGCAATAGGTTTTGGTTCAACGGATGCAGGCACAATCTTTTTAGTTGAAAGTTCTTTACCTGAGAAAACGTCCTTCGTATTAAAGTAAGTCTGAACATTGTTAGGGACGGCTTGCATGCCGTATAATCTTGTAAAAGCAGTTTTGATTGAATTACGGATCATATTCTTTTCTGCATTTTGTTTTGCTTCATCCGTTAAAACTTTGCTGGCCGAAACATGGTAATAGGTAATAGGCAAATTTCTAAAAACCAGACCCGACTCTTCATCGCGCAATGTAGCACTATATCTGATATAGGTACGATCACCTGAAGCGGCAGACGATGAAGGGTTTCTATAATTGATTTCATTAACTTCAATCTCAAGCGGGTAGCTCGTACTATCCTTGCTGATGCCTTGATTAAAAAGCTGCGATGTATTTTTCCCCGCATTGCGCATTAATTTACGAATACGTTGTCCATTTTCAACACCGTCAGTAATATTCACAAATACATCAGAAATTATAAATTCAGCAGGTGTGAAACTTTGCTCAGTTTTAAAATTTTTGTCAGTAGCGCAACTTGCAACAAGAAAAATTGCAATTGAAAAAATTAAAACAGTGCGAATCATATTAAGCCTCATTACTTTTAGGCACTTTATGAAATAGATGGTTAACCACTCGTTAACTTCGACCAGAAGGCCTTGAGAAGATTATAACTTCTGCTAAAACGCATCTAACTAAATACATAAAATAAGAAAGTTCTTTCATGGCCAATTTTAAAACCCTTGATGATGTCGAAGTATCAGGCAAGCGCGTTCTGGTACGTGTTGATCTTAATGTGCCAATGGCAGATGGTCAGGTAACTGACGCCACACGGATTTTACGCATTTTACCAACCATTGGCGAGATTTCAGAAAAAGGCGGCAAGGTTATTTTGCTCGCGCATTTTGGCCGCCCAAAAGGCAAGGTAAACCCCGAGATGTCACTTGCTCCCGTAGTCACAACGCTATCAGATATGATTGGCAAGCCTGTTTCTTTCTCTACCGATTGCATAGGCCCAATGGCAGAAGCGGCCATTAACGCAATGCATAATGGCGATGTGACTTTGTTGGAAAACACACGCTTTCACGAAGGCGAAGAAAAGAACGACGATGCCTTTGCCGCAGAACTCTCAAAAAACGGCGATCTTTTTGTTTCAGACGCTTTTTCCGCAAGTCACCGTGCGCATGCTTCAACGGAAGGACTAGCCCGTCATATGCAAGCTGTTGCTGGCCGCACAATGCAAGCAGAACTTGAAGCGCTTGAAGCTGGCCTTGGTGATCCGCAACGCCCGGTTATTGCCATCGTGGGCGGTGCAAAGGTTTCTACCAAGCTTGATTTATTAGGCAATCTGGTTGGCAAAGTAGACCGCCTCGTCATTGGTGGTGGCATGGCAAATACTTTCTTGGCAGCACAAGGCGTTGATGTTGGCAAATCCCTTTGTGAGCATGACTTAGGCGATACGGCACGTGAAATTTTAAAAAAGGCAGAAAAAGAAAACTGCGAAATCATACTACCAGAAGATGTGGTCGTCGCAGGTGAATTTGCTGCGAATGCTGCCAATATGAACATCGCAGTAACACAATGCCCAGCCGATCAAATGATACTGGATGCAGGACAAGCCACCGTTAATTACATCATCTCAAAAATTGAAACCTCCAAAACACTCATCTGGAATGGTCCATTGGGTGCTTTTGAAATCGAGCCTTTTGACTTTGCAACAGTACTGGTAGCAAAAGCTGCAGCCAAACAAACCCGTGATGGCAAACTTGTATCCGTTGGCGGTGGCGGAGACACGGTTGCAGCCCTTAACCACGCAGACGCGTCCAAAGATTTCACCTATGTTTCCACCGCTGGTGGTGCATTCCTGGAATGGATGGAAGGCAAGGATTTGCCAGGGGTTTCTGTTTTAAAGAAGTAATCAAACAGCTTTCCCGGCACTAAAGCCGATTAACAGAGCGACTAAAAATAACTGAACATTTTCATCCACTAATTGATTTTTTTACCTATCATCATTAGTATGGCTACAAATTCTAAACCCATTAATTCCAAGGAAAAATCATGAAACCAGGTGTTGTTACCGGAGCAGAATACACAGAGCTTGTTGCAGCTTGTAAAGAAGGCAAATACGCTATGCCTGCTGTGAATATTTCTGGCACAAATACAATCAATGCTGTAATGGAAGCAGCAGCACAAGCCAAATCTGATGTTATCATCCAACTGTCAAATGGCGGCGCAGGTTTTTACGCAGGCAAAGGTCTTCCATCAGCTCACGACGGCATGGTAATGGGCGCGGTATCAGCAGCTCAACACGTCCACCTATTGGCAGAACATTATGGCATTTGCGTTGTACTTCATACAGACCACGCTAACCGTAAGCTTATTCCATGGATAGACTCTCTTATTGAGCAAAACGCGAAATACCGCGAAGCTTTTGGCAAACCGCTTTTCTCAAGCCACATGCTGGACTTATCCGAAGAAGCACCAGAAGCTAATGTTGCAACTTGTAAAGAATACCTGGCAAAATTGGATGCTATCGACATCAGCTTGGAAATCGAATTGGGTGTCACAGGCGGCGAAGAAGATGGCGTGGGCTCTGATGATATTTCGGACTCATCAAAACTTTATACCACACCAGAAGATGTTTGGTATGCATACCAAGAACTACAAGGCCTGGGTCACTTCTCAGTCGCAGCAGCTTTTGGCAATGTTCACGGCGTCTATAAGCCTGGAAACGTAACCCTCCAGCCAAAGATCCTTCGCGATTGTCAAACGCACGTCGCAGAAAAGCTTGGTGATGGAAACGCAAACCCTTGTGATTTTGTTTTCCACGGCGGTTCCGGTTCTGATGAAGCTGACATCAAAGAAGCAATTGGCTATGGCGTGTTTAAGATGAACATCGACACAGACACACAATTTGCTTTCTCTTCTGGTGTTTACGCAAACATGAAACAAAAGCCTGTTGCCTTTGAACATCAAATCGACCCGAACGATGGCACACCTTACAAGTCATTCTACGACCCTAGAAAATGCCTTCGCTCCGGTGAAGAAAGCGTTGTATCAAGACTGCAAGAAGCATTCGAAGTTTTAGGCAGTAAGGGCAACTCAATCGCTGGTGCTTAAACTATAAAACCATAACGCATAATAAGCCTGGCAATTATGCTGGGCTTTTTTATTGGAAATAAAAACGCGTGAAAACAGAAAATTACGATTGTGTTATTCTTGGTGCTGGTGGTGCTGGATTAATGTGTGCCGCAACTGCTGGACAACGCGGTCGCAAAGTTCTTTTGCTCGATCACGCTAATGCGCCAGGAAAGAAAATCCTGATATCAGGTGGTGGCAGATGTAATTTCACCAACACCAAAACAACTCATAAAAATTACCTCAGCAAAAACTCACACTTCGCAAAATCAGCGCTTGCAAGATACAAGCCGCAGGACTTTATTAAGCTAGTTGATAAATATCACATCGCTTGGCACGAAAAAACATTGGGGCAACTCTTTTGTGATGTATCAGCAAAACAAATCGTCGCAATGCTTTTGGATGAATGTGAAAAGGGCAAAGTAGACTTAAAACTAAGCAAAGAGATTAAATCCGTTTCACATGCGGATGATCTCTTCACCGTAGAAACAAATAGTGGCGCCTATAAAACAAGCAATCTTGTGATTGCTACGGGCGGCCCATCCATTCCCAAAATGGGCGCAACGGGCTTTGCTTATGATCTGGCACGTCAATTCAAGATGAAAGTTGTTGAGCCAAAACCAGCTCTTGTACCTTTTACGCTCAGCAAGGATGAGGCACTTTTTACAGAGCTGTCTGGTATTGCAACAGATACAATCACCAAACATGGCAAGACGCAATTCAAGGAAGCTGCGCTTTTTACTCACAAAGGTTTATCAGGTCCGGCAATTCTGCAAATCTCATCTTATTGGAAACATGGTGATGCAATAACGATAGACTTCACGCCAGAACAAAAACAAGGCTGGCTTGTCGAGCTTAAAGACACTCGGCCCAACATCAATTTTGAAACAGCCATTTCCCAACAATTACCAGCCCGCTTGGCAGAAGTGCTATGCAAAAAACTCCCTGTTCAAAATAATAAAGAATTAGGCGATTGCAAAAATGCTAACCTCAGCAAAGCCGAAGCACTACTAAAAAACTGGCAGTTCAATCCCAACGGTACAGAAGGTTTCGCCAAGGCAGAAGTAACCATAGGTGGCATCTCCACCGACGAACTTTCATCCAAAACCATGGAAAGTAAAAAGATTAAAGGCTTGTACGCTATCGGTGAAGCTGTTGATGTAACAGGTTGGCTTGGCGGGTATAATTTCCAATGGGCTTGGGCAAGTGGCATAGCTGCTGGCGAAGTTCTTTAGAACAAAAATAATTAATTTCTATAAATTTGCCTTTCGTTTACACGAATGTGTTAACCGATATGACCTTGTAAAACGAATAAACCATATGTAAATCCAAGATATAGTGATTTAAGAGGCAGGTTATGAAGCGGCGCGCTATAGATAAAGATAAAGGCTATATGGTCGTTATAAATACCTGCCTTTTTGCCATTGGTTCAATACTTGTTTTTGTTCATTGGTATCGTGGTTTTAATGAAAGAGAACAAGATTTTTTTACTGTTGTTACAAAACTCACATTAAACGATACTATTTTACTATCAACAGTCGCTATTATGGTTGGTGGACTATTTTACTCTATTGTCATTTTAAGACCTGAGGCAGCTAAGCGTCAAAGAGAAAAAGAACTTTTAAAATTAACAATGGAAGCCACACAACATGATGATTATGTAGATGCATCAACTGGCTTTTATAATAATCTGTATTTTGAAAAAACATTAAAAAGCTACTTGGCTGAATTTAGTCAAACTGAAGAAAAGCTTGGTTTATTCGTAATCGAAGTCGTTGGCATAAGCGATACACCTACAGAAACACTTAAAGAAATCGGCAATGTCTTGATTAATACCGCCAGAGATTATGATATCATTGCGAGAATTAGCTTAACAAAATTTGCTGTCATAACACCTCATATAAAATCAGATGATTTAGCCAGCATATCAAATCGATTTTATCAAAAACTGATAGAAGGCGTTAATAATTCTTCTAATTATAGATTTCCGATTGGAAGCACTTCCAATGCAAATAAAAACGATACAAGCGACGAATTACAATCAGACGTTAACAACAATCTTAAAATCAATCGAAGGTTGATCTTGGAAGCTTAGGCTTAAGAATAAACATAAGTAACTATATATTTTTTTACACCAATTAAAAATAATTGTGTACACAACTACTAATTCATACTATTAATTGTGCATGATAAACAATGATTTTAATACAATTCTCGAATTATTGCAGGCATTCCCTGATGAACAAACATGCATTGACCACTTAGAGTCCTTGCGTTGGCCTGATGGTGATGTTGTTTCGCCATTTGATTCTAACTCAAAGGTCTATAAGTGCGCAGGTAATAAATATCGTTGCAAAGAGACTGGCAAATACTTCAATGTTAAAACTGGCGCTCTTTTTGATAATACAAAGATTGCATTACAGAAATGG
>CALDZF010000218.1 GCA_937944165.1 uncultured Rhizobiaceae group bacterium
GGAATGATACCATCCCAAGCAATTTCCACGACAGTACATTTTTCGCCCATTGCCTCACAAAGTGCGTCTTTAATTTCAACTTCCCAACCAGTCCATTTACCATCTGCACCTTTTTCAGTGAATGGTGCATAATTTTCAGCAGCAAAACCTACTTTAAGTTCTGCAGCAGCAAGCTGTATGCTTAATGCAAGAGCAGCAACTGTGCCGCCGATAAGTGATAGATATTTTTTCATTTAAGTTTCTCCCTTTAAAACTATTTTAATGAACGGACTGCACAAACTGTTTGCAGCGCTCACTTTTTGGATTGTTAAAGACCTGTGATGGTGGTCCCTGCTCCTCAATTTTACCTTCGTGTAAGTATATCACTTGTGATGATACATCACGGGCAAATTTCATTTCATGCGTTACCATAATCATGGTACGCCCCTCTTCTGCGAGAGATTGAATTACTTTTAAAACTTCGCCAACAAGCTCTGGGTCTAGTGCAGAGGTTGGTTCGTCAAACAACATTACACTAGGCTCCATTGCAAGTGCTCTTGCAATTGCTGCCCTTTGTTGTTGTCCGCCAGACATGAAGGCTGGATATTCATTGCGCTTATCCCAAAGCCCCACGCGATTAAGAATATTTTCTGCGCGCTCCATTGCTTCAGCTTTGGAATTTTTTAAAACCTGAACAGGCCCTTCAACCACATTTTGCATTACTGTCATGTGTTGCCAAAGATTAAAGCTTTGAAATACCATACCCAATTGCGCACGAAAGCGTTCCACTTGGCGTTTATTACTAGGCACTAAGTGCTCTTTGCCATTTTTAAACTCTACGGCTTCGCCTTTGAGTTTTATCTCACCAGCGGTAGGCAGTTCAAGCAGGTTGATGCAACGCAGGAATGTTGATTTACCAGAGCCACTGGCGCCAATCATGGTAACGACATCGCCTTCTTGCGCGGTTAATGAGACGCCTTTTAAAACTTCTAAACTGCCATAAGACTTATGTAACTCTTCAACTTGAAGAGTTGTTAGATTGTTTAAAGATGAAGCATCGTCTTCCATTTCACTCACGGTAAAAATTTCATATTGCTGCAATAACCTATATTATAATTTTTAAAATCACCATAGGAAAAGAAATTTTTCTAATCTTGTTTTAGCAAAATATTTGAAGACTAAAATCTGGCCAAAATAATCAAAGTAGCGAAAGCTAAACCTATTACTAAACTGCACAAACTTTGATACCATCCCACAAGCTGATTGGGCATTGGAATGATTTGATTTTGCAAGTTTTTAAATAGGAACCCAACTACTCCCTGCCATGTGAATAAAATAGCAAAGATGCACACACCCATCCAGATTATAGTTTGCGGGATATGTATTCTAACCAAGCCCGCCCACATTAAGGGCCATATTGCTATAATGGCGAAGATGGCAGCGACCTGCCATTGTTGACTCTTAGTAGCAAAAATCACAATAACGAGTGATGTTAAACACAACAATCCAGCAATAGTTTCAATGTTATCAAACATATATCATTTTCCCCTATTACTGCTAATCGCCCACCAATATCTGCAAGGCTTCCTCAAAGAAGTTTTCTGAACCAAAGTTTCCCGATTTTAAAGCCAGCACCAAATCACTCTTGCTATCTTTTAAAGCCGGAACGCCAGGAGCAATTTCAGGACCAATTTTCATAGCCCGTAATTTCAAAGCCGTAACGACTGCGCCTGATGTTTCTCCGCCTGCAGAGATAATACATTTTACTCCTCGCTCAACCATTCCCGTTGCAATTGCACCCATAAGATTTTCAATTTTTTCAGAGATTATCTCTTGGCCAAATTCCTCTTGAGCTGCCTTTACAACAGATGGCTCAGCAGAGGCATAAACCAGCGGCGTATCCGATTGTTTTATTGCCCAATCGCATATGCTATCTGAGGTTTGTTTTTCATAGAATATATCGTGAGCAGTTAGCTCTAGTGAAGAACAGTTTTCCTTATATTTTGCAACCTGTGCTCGAGTGGCAATGGAGCATGAACCAGAAAGGATTATAGCTTTCCCGCCAGCCTTCTCCCATTGCATACTGGCAGTTTCTATTTTGCCTGCATCACGAAAGTTTTGCGGCAATCCTAGTGCCAAGCCTGAACCACCGGTTAATAATTTTCGTTTTTTGACTGCTTTGCCTAAAGTAATAAGGTCTTCGTCTTTAATCGCATCAGCAATAAAAAATGCTGGGGCATTATCTGATAATTGCCTTATGACTTCTTCTTCACCTGCGTCAACAGCACCATGGGTAATATGTTTTACATCCCATTTAGTTTGATTAGATAACCAGCGCCTTAAATCAGGATCTGTCATTGGGGTCAAAGGATGGTCTTTCATACCACTATCACTTAACAAAATATCATTTACAAAAAGATGACCTTGAAAAATAGAACGCCCCGTAGCTGGGAATGCAGGGCAGAAAATTACCTGATCTTCGTTTAAATGTTCAGCTAAAGCTTGCGCAACAGGACCAATGTTGCCCTGCCTAGTTGAATCAAATGTCGAACAGTATTTAAAAAATATTTGCTCACATCCTTGTTCAAGAAGCCATTTTGCAGCATCCAAACTTTGCTGAATAGCTTGCGCTGTAGGCGCTGTCCGCGACTTTAAAGAAATCACGCCTGCTTCTACAGTTTTATCTGCTTTATTATTTGGAATACCTGTATATTGCGTGACTTTCATACCAGCTTTAGCAAGCGTATTAGCAATGTCACTGGAGCCTGTAAAATCGTCACCAATTACTCCTAAAAGCATTTTAAACCTTCAATCATTTTATCCAAGCACTTATCTTATTATGGCACATCCGAAATTGCGCGTAACTTTGAAGATGGCAAGTTTTTAAACTTTGTAAAGCGAGAAAGTACGTTTTCCATATCAACAATAATAGTAAATATGAAAAGCAATCTATCACTATGAAACTATATCAGCTAAAGTTTTTATAAGCTGATTAAAATCTTATCTATAATGGGAAAAGCATGACTCAAAATATTACTAAAGGTGTAAAAATGATGGTGGCGGAAGCCAATGAGCAGGTTTTGACTATATCCATCGACGAGGCTCGTAATTTAATTGATAGCGATAACCATGTTATAGTGGATTTACGCGATTTTCGAGAGCTAAAACGCGGCAGCAAAATCCCAGGTGCTTTTTCCTGCCCGCGTGGCATGTTGGAATTTTGGATCGATCCTGCCAGCCCTTATCATAAGGAAATTTTCAATCAGAATAAAACTTATGTATTTTATTGTGCAAGTGCTTGGCGCTCAGCATTAGCTGCAAAGGTTGCACAAGAAATGGGCTTAAAGCCTGTTTGTCATATAGAAGGTGGATTTAGCGCATGGCAAAAAGCTGAAGCGCCAATTGAAACAGTTGAATAAAATTACATCAGCTTATGCATGTCTTTGAGATTGGTTGAACCAACCGCGTCAATTATATTTGATCTCAATTTGCGCATACCCCCTAACCAACGCTCATAATCAGCAGCCTTATGGTTCATGAATTGCGCAACCTCAGGATGGGTTAAAATCAAAAACTGCTCTTTTTGAATGCCCTCAAGAACAGACTGGGCAACAACTTCTGTTGATAAAATGGAAGGCTTCGTGCTGTCCGTATTATTTTTATCATAACCTGTCATCTGAGTTGCTACATATTGCGGGCAGACAACAGAAACTTTTATACCTTGTTTGCCATGTGTAATTGCCAGTGCCTCAGCAAAGCCAATTGCTGCATGTTTGGTTGTTGAATAAGCTGCATCGCCAATTTGATTTAATAATCCCGCAGCAGAAGCAATCTGCACCAAATAGCCCTCACCTCTTTCGATCATGGATGGTAAAACTGCACGACTTGCGTAAACATGAGCCATGACGTGAATCTCCCATGAGGTTTGCCATTGTTGATTACTTGCAGAAGCGGCATGCGCCCCTTCCCCAAAAGCAATACCTGCATTGGAAATAAAGATATCAACTGGGCCAAATTTTTCATTCGCCAATGAAACCAGCTTTTGGATATCGGTTTCTTTTGTTACGTCACAATAAATTCCGAAGCCATCTACAGATTTGGCAATGGCTTCAACGCCACCACTATCTATGTCGCCCAATATAAGCTTGGCACCTTTTTTATAAAAGCAACGAGCCATTGCTGCACCAATACCGCGTGCCGCGCCTGTTATTATTATAGTTTTATTTTCAACATTCATTTTTAGTTTCTTTTACGTTGACCTGCCAGGTTAAAGTTTGTTTTCTTTCTTTAAGCCGATTGGGTTTATGCCATTTGCTATGATTGAAAAGTCAGGAATTTTAACTTCTTTATTGCCATTCTCAATTTGTAAAAATCGAACTATCAAAAACATGATTGGCACACAAAACATTGTTGTCAGACGGTCATTGTGAAAAACAACATTTATCATTGCAATTGTGGAATAAGCGCCGACTAGCATTAAAGAAAAGAATATTAATTCTGTCTCCTTATGCCTTTTTGAAAGAGACAGCACTATCATTAAAGGAGAAACTAGGACGCCTACAAATAATAATAACAATAAAACACCTCCGCCAGCAGCATGCGTTAAATAGTCATTGTGCAAATGAGTGTTTTTATAATTTGTTTTACGCCCCAAAACATCTTGCGAAACTAAATTAGCTTGATCTACAACATTTTGGATTCCATGCCCAAAGAAAGGTTTTTGCATAAAAGCAGTAAACCCTGTTATTTGCATATCGAGTCTTTTGCTAAAAGGGCTACCGATCTCTTGCCCAGAATTTAAACTTTCAATTGGGTTAACAATTGTACTGCCTACTATCCGCCAGCCGTTGTTCGTATAAATTGATGTCATTAACGGCACTGCGATAAATATAAATATTACCACCGCGGCCTTCATACCAATTTTATATTTTGACCGCACTTTAAACCAGTAAAAAGCAGCAATAACCAATACTGCCATAATTGGTATTAACATGCCTATTGAAAAGATAATTAGCGCAGCTGTAATGCCTGCACCAAAGGTAAATAGACTTATAGTCCGATCTTTTAGTTTATCTTCTGGCCATTGTATTATTGCAAACCCGGCACCAGTTATGCACAAGCTTGCATAAACTAAAGAGTTTCCATAAACGCCCTCTGGGCGCTGATTGAATAAATAAATTTGAATGAGCGCGAGCGGTATTACAAACAATAGCCCGAAACGACAACCATATGAGAAAAGCCCAGCTAAATTAGCATCTTTGGAAAGATGATAAATACCAACAGATGCTGGTACGAGTAACAAGAATTGCCAATAAGAACCAGCAATTGAGACTACGTAGGGAAACCAATTATCGCCAGTTAAACTTGTTAAAACAACAAGAAAATAAAAAATTGGATACACAAGTATTATAGGAAGTTTTTCAGCTAAAACAGTGCACTCTTGCCATAAGTCTTTTAATGAAACTCTAGGATTAAGAAAAATAACAACAACACTTGAAACCAATAATAAAGCTGTAGACATGCTTCCTAGCAAGACACAAAAAAAGCCCATTAAAAAAGCAAAGATAATATTTCTTGAATAAGAATGATCGAGGAAATTTATTACTTTTGAAAACATGCTAATTTGTATCTTTATTATTGGTTTAGATTTGTTTTAATTTAAAAATCAAATTACAAAATTTAGGCTCAAGACCTATTAATTTGATTGAAATGGCGTTTGTTATGACAAACAATACAAGACAGAGCTTGCAGAGTGGGGTTTATACCCCAGTCAAAAGCTTTAACACAGTAGTACGCCGTTATAACAATAGTCCTTTAAATTGGGCAGTTTTCACGGGCGTGTGCGTTGTTTCGACTTGCAAACCAACAGGTTTACTGCGTCTCATGCCTATTATCCGCAAAAACTTGTCCCAACCGTTTTAACCAAATTAATAGGTTCTGAGCCTAGGGTTTGGAATCAATTGGGAGTTGGTTTGATAATTTAATAAGCTGATGTTCGGCTTGTCATATAGTGATGGGATGGATAGGCATGAATTTTCAAACCCAAAACTAACCACCTGATTCTAAGATGCTGGATAAGAAATAATTGAAAGATATCTTGCAGGAAGCTTAATATGCTTTTTGGGACCATGTGGTGCGTCAGCGTCAAAGAAGAAACTGTCACCTGGTTGGAGGTGGAAAGTTTTGTCCCCGTGGCGGTATTCAATTTCTCCTTCCAAAATG
>CALDZF010000219.1 GCA_937944165.1 uncultured Rhizobiaceae group bacterium
GAGCGTCAAAGCAGTTTACGCGATGATGTACGTGGTAAATTACGCGAAACTGGCATTAGGGGCAGGGCAGTAGTTCGTGGTGATACAGCAGTTTTGTTGCGCCTTAATGATGACACGCAAACAGCTGCATTTCGTGAATCCATGCGCGAATTGTTATTGCCCACGCAAGGTGGAGTTCTAGATGGCGTTGGCATTGTAGAGGTGCAGGAAACCAATCCATCAGCTGGTGAATTGCTTTATACGCTTACAGAGCAAGGACTTGAAGCTCGCATAAGAAACTCAATAACCCAATCTATTGATGTTATATTACGACGCATTAATGAGTTCGGTACATCTGAGCCGATCGTACAACGTGAGGGTAATAACCGTATTCTTGTTCAGTATCCGGGTTTGGACGCGTCTGAAATTCCACGTCTAAAAGACCTCATTAATGCTGAGGCAAAACTAAGCTTTCATTCTGTAAATATTGATATTGATGCAAATGAACTATTAAACTCTGGCAGAAACCCGCCGCCAGGGTTTCAAGTCTTATTTGAAGGTGTTGAGCCATCCATTCCCTATGTTGTTAGCAAGCGTCCTGTATTGCGTGGGGAGGATCTTGCAGATGCACAACTTGGTTTTGACCATCGTACTAATGAGCCTTTAGTTGTTTTCAGATTTAATGGTAATGGAGCACGCGTATTTGGTGAATTTACCAGCCAGAACGTTGGGCGACCGTTTGCGGTTGTCTTGGATCAGACAATTCTTTCTGCGCCTGTTATCAATGAACCTATCTTGGGCGGGTCAGGACAAATATCTGGCAACTTCACAGCTCAAAGTGCGAATGATTTAGCCGTGCTTTTAAGTGCAGGTGCTTTGCCTGCCAGCTTTAACTTTGTTGAAGAACGCACTGTTGGCCCAGGCCTTGGTGCAGACTCCATTGAGGCAGGTTTTAATGCTGCGGTAATTGGTGCCATCCTTGTTCTAATCTTCATGGTGGTTGCTTATGGCCTTCTAGGCATCATTGCGAATTTGGCGCTCATTGCAAACATTGGATTACTCGTAGCTCTATTGTCCGTGCTGGGTGCTACTCTAACTTTGCCTGGTATTGCAGGTATTGTGTTGACCATGGGTATGGCAGTTGATGCCAATGTTTTGATTTATGAACGTATTCGTGAAGAACGGCGAAATGGGCGTAATCTTATTCAATCATTTGATGCAGGTTTCCGCTCAGCCTTTACAACCATTTTGGATGCAAACATAACAACCATGATTGCTGCGGTAATTCTGTTTAATTTGGGTTCTGGCCCAGTTAAAGGCTTTGCTGTAACTCTGGCCATTGGGATCGTCACAACTGTTTTCACAGCTTACACTTTTACCAGATTACTGGTTGCACTTTGGGTTCGCTTTAAACGCCCGACGGAATTGCCTGCTCGTTTGTTTGGACTTATTCCTGAAAGTACAAATATCAAATTTATGAAAGATAGGAAATTTACTTTCCCGTTTAGTGCGATTGGTATTGTTGTATCAATTTTACTATTTTTTATTGTTAGTCTTAACTACGGTATCGACTTTAAAGGTGGAACGCTCTTTGAAGTACGTTCAAAAGTTGAGACGACAATAGAAGAGCCAATTGCTGATATTCGTGAAAAACTTGTTGAGTTAAATTTAGGCGAGGTTCAAGTTCAAGAATTTGGTGGTACTGAAGATATTCTTATTCGCGTAGAAAGCCAGGATGCTGGTGATAATGCCGAGCAGGGCACTGAGGCCAAAGTTCGTCTTGTACTAGAAGAAGCTTATGACTTCCGTCGTATCGAAGTGGTTGGACCTACAGTATCTGGCGAACTTCGTTTTTGGGGTGTCGTTTCTGTGATTGCTGCACTGCTGGCTATTATGGCTTATATCTGGATTAGATTTGAGTGGCAGTTTGCGCTTGGCGCAGTGATGGCAACATTACATGATGTGTTGTTTACGATTGGTGTTTTTTCAATTCTACAATTGGAATTTACAGTCGCAACAATTGCCGCACTTCTTACAATTGTTGGCTATTCACTCAACGATACGGTTGTAGTCTATGATCGTATTCGCGAAAATTTGCGTAAATTCAAGAAGAAACCCGTTGATGATTTGATTGATATGTCTATCAACCAAATGTTATCGCGTACAATTTTAACATCCGTAACCACTTTGCTTGCATTATTCTCTTTATATTTCCTAGGGGGAGCAGTGCTGGAATCCTTCACATTCGCGATGATATTTGGTGTGTTTATTGGTACCTATTCATCGATATTTGTTGCAGCACCTCTGCTTATTCTATTCAAGCTTCGCCCAGGCCAAGTTGCTGGTGGGAGTGATGAGAAAGATAAAATTGCGGCTGAAAAGAAAGCAACTGAAAATACCATGCCAGTTGATTTTGGGTAATTATAATTTCTATACGTGGTCAAAAAGGTATTGAAGTTCGTGAGGCGCACTTCCCAGGACGTGCGCCCATTGATGCTTACGGCAATGGTGGTTTTAGATTTGCCGATATGTCTCACAAGGGAAGCCTGTTATGCTTGCCCTCTGGAATTTACGGCTGGGATGTAACTTCACCCGATGATTTGACTGCTGATAGTTTTTCAAAGCTATTTTCTGAAGCTGATGAAATTGAAATATTACTTGTTGGTTCTGGTATAGATTTACTTCCCATAAAGTCAGATTTACGTAGTAAATTACGAAAGGCAAATATATCTGCTGACCCGATGGCAACTGGTGCGGCGGTGCGAACTTACAACGTATTGGTTGCAGAAGGCAGGGCAGTGGCGGCAGCCTTTTTGGCGGTGTGATGTTTGATTATCAAAACCATGTTCAAGAAGAGCTGAAAAAAAACGACTCCGAACGCTATCTTGCCTGTCTTTATTTACCGGAAGAAGTCCGCCATTGCGCCATGACGCTTTATGCTTTTGATGCGGAGATTTCCCGCATTCCTTCTGTTGTATCCGAACCCATGCCTGGTGAAATCAGAATCCAATGGTGGCGCGATCTTATCAAGTCAGGCGGTAATACAGGCAGTGCTCCGCTTGCTGGAGCGTTGTTGCAAGTAGCTGAAAAACATCAATTGCCACTAGATATTCTTGATAATTATCTCGAAGCGCGGATTTTTGACCTCTATCAAGATCCGATGCCTGATGTTGGCACTTATGAGGGGTATTTGGGTGAAACTGTCTCTTCCTTTCTTCACATGATTGCGCTTGCTTCTGGCATTGAGCGTAATACTGCTTTGGCAGATGCTTGTGGGCATGCGGGCGTTGCGATTGGCATATCGCGGCATTTATCATTTTGTGCCAATGCCAGAGCGCGAGGACAAGTATTTTTTCCCATGCCTGTATTGCAAAAGACCGAATTGAGCAGAGAGCAATGGCTTGAAACTGATATTGGCAACAGCCATGAAGCTGTTATATCCAATATACTTGCCGAAGCACGCGACCATTTGAAGAAAGCAAAACTGGCTATTGCCGATCTGCCCAGACAAACGAAACCAATATTCCTGCCACTTGTATTTGCGGACAAGATTTTGGATTTGGTTAAGAAAAAACCAGATGAATGCCTGATTAATCCTATTGTTTTGTCTCCCTTGAAACGGCAATGGCTGGCTTTTAGAGGTATTGGAAAGCTGTAACTCTTACCTGAATCTGGCTCCCTGTAAAAGCGATTCTGGTATCATGCGCAACTGAAAATCCTAATGTAGCCTATATGAAATTATAGTTGTTAATTTCACGCGTTCTATTGGGAGATGATCGCCATGAATAAAATAGTAAATCCAAATGATATCAGCCACGTTGTAGCAGCCGATAAAAAGCACATCTGGCATCACCT
>CALDZF010000220.1 GCA_937944165.1 uncultured Rhizobiaceae group bacterium
AAATCACCGTCCAGTGCATTGCCTGTAGGTTCCACGCCAACATTGGCAAAATGCTTGTTGGTATCCATTTCACTACGTGCAACCAAATCCATATAACCAAACCGGCGCGGGTCATTATATATAATGTCAGCACGCCCATGTTGGCCATTTACGCTTATAATGACGTGGTCATGTTTCTGCGCATCTGATCTTGGGTGGTGAAACACACCTGGAGCTTCAACGCCTTCAGCCATTTCAATGCGAAATGAACCCGACATTCCAAGGTGCATTACAAGCACTTCACCGCTTGATAAATCTAGCACGAGATATTTGGCACGTCTGCCAACGGATAATATCTTTTGACCTTCAAGTCGCTGTATAAAACGTTCAGGAAACGGAAACCTCAGATTGAGCCGATTGATGATTGCTTTTTCAATCACACCTCCCTCCATTACAGGAGCAAGGCCTCGTCTAACGGTTTCAACCTCTGGTAGTTCAGGCATATAAATTTAACCTTACTAATTTGTCCTAGTGAAAAGCGCTTTGGCTTCCCCTATATATAATGTATGTAAAGCCCAATATTTTAAAGGCCACTTATAATGTCAGACTCACGTACCACCGCAGCCGACCAGATGGAAACCTCTTTTGGGTTTTCTACCGTTAACGCCGGAGAAAAACAGCCTTTAGTAAATGACGTGTTTCATAAAGTGGCAAGTCGATATGATATTATGAATGATCTCATGTCTGCGGGTATGCACCGCCTTTGGAAAGATGCGATGATTTCTTCGCTTGCCCCACCCAAGAACGACAGCAAAATCTGGAAATCCCTTGATGTTGCAGGTGGCACGGGTGACATTGCTTTTCGCATTGTTGAACGTGGTGGCGCGCAGGTACATACGACCGTCTTTGATATCAATGCCTCCATGTTGGAAGTTGGCGAGCAACGCGCCATAAAAAACGGTCTTTCTGATAAACTGACCTTTGTTGAAGGCAATGCAGAGGTTTTGCCTTTTAAGGATAATTCTTTTGAAGCCTATACAATCGCCTTTGGCATTCGCAATGTGCCGAAGATGGAGCAAGCGATTAGTGAAGCTTATCGTGTCTTAAAGCCAGGTGGTAAATTCATGTGTCTTGAATTCTCTGAAGTCAATGTGCCAATGCTGGATAAATTTTATGAACAATGGTCGATGAATGCGATCCCTAAAATTGGCAAGGCTGTTACTGGCGATGGAGACAGCTATCAATATCTGGTCGAGTCCATTGCTAAATTTCCTAATCAGGAAAAATTTGCAGATGCCATTCGCGGACAAGGCTTTGAAAAAGTAAGCTGGCGTGATTTTACCGGTGGCATTGTCGCCATGCATTCAGGATGGAAGATTTAAACTTTTCATGAGTACCATTCGATCTTTTCTTTCTCTTGCCCATGCAGGCTGGGTTCTTGCCCGCGAAGGTGTTGTTTCCGAACTGCCAGCTGATGGTATGCCGCCACCAGCAAAATTTGCCCATCGCGTGGCGGGCTTGATCGCAAGACGACAAGCGGCAGACCGTGAACAATCAGAACGCTTGTCCATTGCGCTTAACAAGCTTGGACCAAGCTGGATTAAACTGGGGCAATTTCTTGCCACAAGACCCGATGTTGTGGGCAAGGAGACCGCACTTGATTTGTCGCTTCTTCATGACAGCGTCGAACCGTTTGGATTTGAAGAAGCAAAGCACAGGATAGAGCAATCGATTAACCGACCCATTGATGAGATTTTCTCTGAAATCAGCGAGCCAATTGCCGCTGCCTCAGTAGCGCAAGTTCATAAAGCAATTTTAAAAGAGACAGGTGAAACGGTCGCGGTAAAGGTAATCCGACCAGGTGTACGTGCACGCTTTAGAAAAGACATGGAAACCTTTTATGCCGCTGCCCGCTTCATGGATAAAACCGTAGCAGAAGCAAAACGTTTAAAGCCTGTTTCGGTTGTTGATATGCTCGATCAGTCCGCAAAAATCGAAATGGATTTACGGCTTGAAGCCGCAGCCTTTTCAGAAATGGGTGAAAACATAAAAGAAGACCCAGGTTTTCGTGTTCCTGAAGTGAATTGGGAATTTACAGGACGCGACTGTATTACGATGTCATGGGTTGAGGGCATCAAGCTTTCAAACGTAGAGGCGCTTCGTGAAGCAGGTCATGATCTTGAAGCCTTATCGGTTACCCTAATCCAGTCTTTCTTGCGCCATACGCTTCGTGACGGCTTCTTCCATGCGGACATGCATCCGGGAAATCTGTTTGTCGATACAAAAGGCGATGTGGTTGCGGTTGATCTTGGTATTGCAGGTCGTCTTGGCAAAGACGAGCGCAGATTTCTGGCTGAAATCCTATATGGGTTTATAAAGCGCGATTATCTCAAAGTCGCCCAAGTGCATTTTGATGCAGGCTATGTACCGCCACATCACGATGTTCATAGCTTTGCCCAGGCTATCCGCGCCATTGGCGAACCCATTCATGGACAATCTGCTGAAACAATTTCGATGGCAAAACTGCTCACGCTGCTTTTTGAAGTAACCGAAATCTTCGACATGCAGACACGACCTGAATTACTCCTGCTACAAAAAACCATGGTCGTTGTTGAAGGTGTTGCACGTACACTCGACCCAAGCTTTAACATGTGGAAGTCTGCTGAACCTGTTGTAGGCAGTTGGATCGCCAAAAACCTGGGACCTGTCGGGATTTTGGAAGATACTAAAGAAGGATTGCAGGCTGGATTGCGGCTTGTTCATCAAATGCCAAAACTTGCCAAGCGGACAGAGAAACTTTCTGAACATATGCAAAGCATGATCAAAAATGGTATGAAGCTTGACCCGGAAACGACCGAAGCCATCGGCAAGGCAGAAGCCAAAAACAACCGCTGGGGACATATCGCCCTTTGGGTGATTGCCGGGCTACTTGCCTATAACATTTTCAGTTAGTGCTAAATCGGTAGTTGTGTCGTGTCTTTTATGTCTTCCATGACAAAACTTGCTGAAACCTCAGAGATTGGCACTTTGGCTATCAATCTTTGATAAAAGCGATCATAGGCTCGGACATCGGAAACCCTAACCCGTAGCACATAATCCAGATCACCACTCATTCGGTGTGCACCAACGATCTCAGGCATACCTTTCACAGCCGACTTGAACTTTTCCAGCCAACCAGGTTCATGGTCATGAGTTCGAACCATAACGTAGGCCATTAAATCAAGATCGAGCTTTTCTGGCGATAGAATGGCAACTTTTCGGCCTATAAAACCATCAGACTCTAACCGTTTAACCCTTCGCCAACAGGCGTTACGAGACAAGTTAACGCTTTCTGCGAGTTGTTCGACTGATTGTGCAACATCTCTCTGTAATTCTTTAAGAATATTGAGATCAAATTCATCTAAATTTTTCATAATTGGGATAATATCTCAATATAAAATAAATTTCATCAAAATTTTCGGAAAAATTCCTACTTCCAAGCGCATATGTTGAAGGAAAGGAGATAACCATGAAGAATTTTGTATATAATACATTTATTGAACACCCAAAATCAGTTGATGAAACCTATTTCGAACACCTGCGCTTTGCTTCGGGTTTTGCCTTTGGTCTGTTCGTTGCAGGCATGGCTGCAGTTATTCACGCCATCATTCCATGTCTTTGTGAAAAAACGGCAAGTAATAAAATTACTGAACTGTATGGCAAAATAATAAATCGTAATAACACTTAAATTTCAGGAATAAGTTATCTAACATGTGCCGTCTTGTTGCTTATACTGGTCCAGAAATACCGCTAGAGAAAATTATAGTTCGTCCATGTCATTCACTTCTTGAATAAAGCCAGAGTGCAACGGAAGCTAAATTAGCTGTTAACGGTGACGGGTTTGGCATTGCCTGGTACGATAGTTATAAAAACCTCGGACAATATCGCGATATTTTGCCTGCATGGTCAGATGGCAACCTACCTAGCATTTGCAGAATGATAAAGTCGCACTTGTTTCTAGCCCATATAAGAGCTTCAACTACGGGCGAAACATCAAGGGTGAATTGCCATCCATTCGCCTATAAAAAATGGTCATTCATGCATAATGGACAAATTGGAAATTTTCATCTGATACGTAGGCAATTGGAAGCCAGTTTAAGCGATGAATTATATGACGTACGACGTGGAACAACAGATTCAGAATTGTTATTTTTGCTCCTTCTTCAAAACGGGCTTGTCACTCAACCCAAGCAAGCCATAGAGCGCGTTTTTTCAATATTGGAAAACGTACAATTATCAACAAACCAGCCCAATAGATTAACTTGTGTTCTTAGTGACGGTGCAAATTTATATGCATTTCGTCATTCATGTGATAGAAAAAGCCCCACATTATACCTTTCCAAACAATCAAACACAACACAGCAGGTAATTGCTTCAGAACCCCTTGATGGTAATGTCCAAAACTGGATTGCCATGCCTGAAGATCAATTTATATTCGTGTTAAATGGAAAGACTAAAATGGAGCCTTTTAAGCTTTCAAAACAATTATCATAATGCCATTGCATATTATGCCTATTATTGGCTAGGTTACCCATGACCAAACTCTTGGGAAATTTATCATGAAAATGAATGAACTTGGCCGTACAGGCATTATGGTGAGTGAGCTTTGTCTTGGCTCTATGACTTGGGGCACGCAAAATAGCGAAGCTGAAGGCCATGAACAAATAGACTATGCGCTCGACCATGGCATAAACTTTATTGATACGGCAGAAATGTACCCTACAACGCCACTCTCGGCTGAAACGCAAGGGGATACAGAACGGGTGATTGGAACATGGATCGCCAACAATAAGTCCCGACGTAACGATGTGGTTCTGGCTACAAAAGTTACAGGTTCGGGCTATAAAGACGTCCGTGAGGGCGAACCAATTTCATCAGCGACGATCAGTCAAGCGCTGGAAGCAAGTCTTAAATCTCTTCAAACAGACTACATTGATCTTTATCAATTGCATTGGCCAAATCGCGGCTCTTATGCTTTTCGACAATCCTGGACTTTTGACCCAACCGCGCAAGACACGATTTTGACGCTTGAACATATGGAAGAAGTTTTAGATGCACTTGATGGCCATGTAAAGTCTGGTAAAATCCGCTCCGTCGGACTTTCAAATGAAAGCGCATGGGGCACTGCCAACTGGCTACGCATCGCACAAGGAAAAGACCTGCCACGTATGGCATCGGTACAAAATGAATATTCACTGATGTGCCGCTATTTCGATCTCGATATGGCTGAGCTCTGTCACCATGAAGGCGTCGGGCTTTTGTCTTTTTCACCCCTTGCTTGTGGGTTACTAACTGGCAAATATATCAACTGCAAAGGCGATAATCGTCCAAAGGGTTCCCGCGCGGATGTTTCTAATGCAAGTCTTGGCGGGCGCTGGAATGATATCGCGCATGCGGCAGTTGAGGCTTATGCAGCCATTGCCAAAAAACATAATATCGATATGACTCAAATGGCGCTTGCCTGGTGTTTAACCAGACCGTTTATGGCTTCTGTAATTTTTGGTGCAACAAGCATGGCTCAACTTGAAAATTCCATAAAGGCTGCCAACTTGCAATTAAGTGAAGACATCATGGCTGACATCCTAAGCGCCCATAAAAAGTTTCCGATACCTTACTAAAATTACGATTAACGCGCATAGCGCTACAAACAGTAAAATAATAATTGCGCCTTTGAAACCCTTAACATTAGCTAGCAGGATAACAAAGGCGCCTATTCCCTAGACCCATAGAGAACACTACATAAACAACCAGGAAATAGATTTATTCATTTATCTTATAATAATATTTTGTGAACAAATCAGAGCATCTCGTGACTATCTTTAATTGGGTTTCTGCATATGATGCCATTTGATTTATTTATGGATTTTTAAAATGCCTGTTTATTTAAATGGCCTGGCGACGCGGGTTCCTGTTCATGAACTTCCTCAAACGCTGGTTGAAGATAATGCTAGGCGAATTTTGGGATCTCGCTATGCTCAATTTGAACGCATGTCCTCAAGCTTTCAAACCTCTGGCGTTGAAAAACGTTATTCATTTGCTCCGATAGACTGGTTTCAAGAACCAAAAAACTGGCAAGAACGAAATTCTTTATACCTTGAAGGTGCAAAAGAAATTTTCATAAAAGCTGCTCAAGAGGCGTTAAAAGAAGCCAATTTAGAGGCACATGAAGTTGATACTATTGTAACAGTATCTTCGACAGGCATCGCAACACCAACCATAGAAGCGCTTGCTTTTAAGGCAATGGGATTTAATCCAAATGTACGTCGTATCCCTGTATTCGGGCTTGGTTGTGCAGGGGGAGTATCAGGCTTGGGCATTGCGCAATCTTTAGCATTGGCACAACCAGATTCTAATGTGCTTTTGGTTGTCATTGAAGCGTGCACACTTTCATTTCGCTCAGACCGATTGCAAAAAGCAGATATCATTGCAACTATATTGTTTGGCGATGGAGCAGCGGCAACAGTTCTTTCAACGCGCCAAAATAGCGATATTATACTTCACCAAGGCAGTGAACATATTTGGCCTGATACTTTAAACATTATGGGTTGGGATGTTGATAATACCGGTCTTGGGGTCATTTTTGATCGTTCCATTCCTGCTTTTGTGCAAGAGCATATGGCAAAAGCGGTTTCAGATGCTTGCCAAAAAGCAAAGTTCAATCAAAAAGACATCTCGCGTTATGTATTTCACCCAGGCGGTGTAAAAGTGGTAGAGTCAATTGAAACGGCACTTGGACTGCAAACAGGAACATTGGACGCAGAACGTGAAGTCTTAAGAGAATATGGCAATATGTCTGCGCCAACAGCACTCTTTGTCTTGAAAGATGTTTTGGAAAAGGGCAAAAAAGGTACCTTGATGTTAGGCGCATTGGGACCAGGATTTACTGCCTCTTTTATGCCGCTTGAAATTGGATAATCATCGATGCCAGAACTTTCCCTTCTCACAATTATGTTTTTAATCTTTATCGTCTGTCAAAGATTAGGGGAGCTTTTTATTGCCAGGCAAAATACCGCTGCCTTGCTTGAAAAAGGTGCGGTTGAGCATGGTGCCTGGCATTATCCTTTTATGGTGACGCTTCATACATTTTGGGTATTGGCTCTGCTGCTTGCTGGCCATGTTCAGGAAGTTAATTATTTTTGGTTTGCTATTTTTGCTGTTCTGCAATTTTTTCGCCTTTGGATTTTAATAACATTAGGCGAACGGTGGACAACTCGTATTATTGTTTTAGATGAACCATTGGTTCTGGAAGGGCCTTTTAAATATTTCAAACATCCTAATTATATGCTGGTGGTAGCTGAAATTTTTGTTGCTCCAATGGTGCTTGGCCTTTGGCAAATGGCGATTGTTTTTTCCATTCTTAATGCGGCTATGCTTTTTATTCGAATTCGTGAAGAAGAAAAGGCTCTTTCACATTTAAGGATTTCCGAGTAAAATCGGAAAATGAATCGTTTTTTTATCTCTCTTGCGCTTGCTGCGCTAATTTCATCGCCTGTTCATGCTCAAAGCAGCGAAAAGGTAGAAGCACAATTTCAAGCCTGGTTGCAAAATGACCTTTGGCCTGAGGCAAAACGCAATGGTGTTTCCAAGCGTAATTTTGACAAGGCCTTTAAAGGTGTCACGCTGAACTGGAAATTACCAGACCTTGTGCCGCCTGGTTCCAAGCCTAAGCCACAGCGCAAACAAGTGCAGACAGAGTTTAAATCACCTGCAAAATATTTCAATCCGAACAATATGAATTCAATTATTGCTACTGGTCGCAAACTTGCTACAAAGCATAAACGGTTACTGGCGCGTATTGAAAAAAAATATGGCGTACCAGGTAGAGTTCTTCTTGCTATTTGGGGTCGCGAATCTGCTTTTGGCCGCGCAAGTATTCCGCATAATGCTTTTCGTGTGTTAGGGACTAAAGCATTTATGTCAACGCGCAAAGAACTCTTTCGCAAAGAAGCCATTGCAGCGCTCGTTATTATTGATAAAGGCTATGCCAATCCTTCACAGATGAAAGCATCCTGGGCAGGCGCCATGGGGCAACCACAATTTTTACCTTCATCATACCTTGAATATGCAGTTGATTTTGATGGGGATGGCAAACGCAATATATGGGGTTCTACAGGCGATACATTAGCCTCCATCGCTAATTATCTTAGCAAATTCGGTTGGCAAACTGGCCGTGACTGGGGCTTTGAAGCGAGCATTCCAAACAATGTGTCTTGCGCTTTTGAAGGCCCAGACCAAATGCGTAAAATTGCCGATTGGACAAATGCTGGAGTAAAGCGCGTTTCTGGCAAGGCGTTTCCTGCGCAAGAACAAGGAAAAGAAGGCGCAATACTTTTACCCGCAGGCCGCTCAGGCCCGGCATTTATTGCAACGCCTAATTTTTATGTCATCAAAAAATACAATAATTCAGATCTCTACGCTCTCTTCGTTGGCAATGTGGCCGACCGCATT
Source organism: uncultured Rhizobiaceae group bacterium (assembly GCA_937944165.1). Classification (GTDB taxonomy): domain Bacteria; phylum Pseudomonadota; class Alphaproteobacteria; order Rhizobiales; family Rhizobiaceae; genus JAALLB01. The sequence goes on from CALDZF010000220.1 coordinate 8,467, forward strand.
CAATATTCCAACAAGCCGTTTCAAGCCCCATGGCAAAAAGTCTCTGGCATCAAACGACACGAAGTGAAAAAAATGCAAGAAGCTCTCGTTGCCAAAGGCTATGACGTAGGTGGCGCAGATGGACTGGCTGGATTTAAAACCAGACGCTCAATCGGAGATTGGCAGCAGAAGAATGGCTTGAGGCCAACTTGTTTTCCAAGTGCTGGTCTAGTGAAACGGTTTTGAGGCTTTGCCAATATTCAAAAACATCCAGTACTGGCGGCCAATAAAAAGACTTATATCAAATCTTTTTATTGCTGTTTTAGGCATAATACTAATAGCAGTACCTTCTGCCATTGCGGATAGTTCATCCCCGCTGCTAGCAGCCTATTATGACAAGCAAATGGCCATAATCAATGGAGTGACTTATGCATGGCAAGGCAATGATAAGCCAAAGCAAATAAAAGTTGAAGCCATTCAGGTAGGCGTTAGTCAAAATGCCTTCTATACGCTGAATAAATCAAATGAGCTTCATAGCTATTCTGACAAACTAGAAAACCCAAGCTTAGAAATGACTGGTGTTGCAAAGTTTGCAGTGGGACGCAGTGGTATATTTACGATTAAACACGATGACGTTCTTTGGTGGAAAGACAACTCAGCCAAGCAAAGCATAAAGATTGCCAATAATGTGGATATGGCAGCAGTTGGTGATAGTGCAAATTATTATATCACCAAATCAGGTGATTTATTCGTTAAAGGCAAAGCTCATCGTGGGCAATATGGCGATGGGAAACTAGCAACAAGCAAGACATTTATCCAAACGGCTTCTAAAGTTGCAAAAATAACAGCTCATACCGGGCATGCAATATTACTCAGTAAGAATGGGGATGTCATGGGAACCGGAGGAAATATTTATGGCCCTGTTGGAAGGCATGGATTGGGTGACAAGGCAATTGTATGGAGCAAGATACTGTCAGACGCTCGAGCAATAGCAACAGGCTCATCACATACTGTAGCCATCAAACAAGATGGCATGCTTTTTGCCTGGGGTAATGAATATGGGCCTGAACCAGTTGCAATTATGGCTGGAGTGAAAGCTGTTGCAGCAGGTTCATCTACGATTATTGCAATCACGCGTGACGGTACGCTTTGGCAATGGGATAGAGGTAAAAAACCGCAAGCGCTATCATTAAACTGATAATTTTAAATTCTATTATAAAATTAATAGTAAAATTTATCACCTACGTTATGAAATTAAAAAAGGGCAGCTAAGCCACCCTTAATACATATCTTAATAGTCAAGAGAATTATGCAGCCTGGATTGTGTCCACTGCTGTTTTACCTGAGCGTTGGTCAACGGCTGTTGAGAAAGACACTTTTTGGCCTTCTGCTAGCGCTGACATGCCAGAACGTTCTAGTGCTGTTGCGTGTACGAATACATCATTGCCACCGTCGTCAGGTTGGATAAAGCCGAAGCCTTTTTGGTCGTTATAAAATTTTACTGTGCCATTAGTCACGAGTATAGTCCTTTTTAAGTTAGATCTTTAGCCCGGTATTGAGCAAAAGTATCTATGTCGTCAATTTTGGGAAGGTATCGTGGTAGACGCGGCTCAATTTTGAGGTGCGCAAAACTAGTCAGTCGTTCGGCAAAATATCAGGTATTTATGCTTTACACGGAAAATGAGACTAACACAAGGCTATTCGTTATGATTGCAATGCAATCAAAAATCTACTAAAATATGAAATCATTGCAATCACAACAAGAAAACCATGGCCAGTATAACAATCCGAAACCTTGATAAGGAAACCAAACAAGCGCTTAGAAAACTTGCGGCTGAAAATGGTCACTCTATGGAAGAAGAGGCCAGAATATTATTAGGCAATGCAAAAAAAACAGCCAAACACAAACTAATCTCATTGGCGCTACAAAAAGCAAGCATAAAACAAGCTGAGAGTGAGGAAATTGAACTTAACTTACATGACAAACGCATATTACTCGTAATTGGAGGTGGGATTGCAGCTTATAAATGCCTCGATCTCATTCGACGTCTGCGTGAACGCGGCGCTTCTGTTCGCCCTGTCATGACAAAAGCAGCACATGAATTTGTAACGCCTCTTTCTGTTTCTGCGATCGCGAACGATAAGGTTTTTAGCGAGCTTTTTGACCGCGATGATGAACATGACATCGGTCATATCCGTCTTTCGCGCGGGGCAGATTTGATTGTTGTTGCACCCGCAACCGCAGATTTGATGGCGAAAATGGCACAAGGACACGCGAATGATCTGGCATCCACGGTTTTGATGGCGACAAATAAACCCGTATTGATTGCACCAGCCATGAACCCACAAATGTGGTCGCACCCTGCAACGCAAAGAAACCTCACAACGCTTCAATCAGATGGTATCAATTTCATTGGCCCAAACGCTGGTGAAATGGCTGAAAGCGGTGAAGCGGGTGTTGGGCGTATGGCTGAGCCGATGGAAATTTTGAGCGCAATTAGCAACATACTCGTTCCCGGCAACCCGCCCAAACCCCTTGCAGGAAAGCGTGCGATTGTAACGTCTGGCCCAACGCATGAACCAATCGACCCTGTGCGCTATATCGCTAATCGTTCATCTGGCAAGCAGGGGCATGCCATTGCTGAAGCGCTTGGACGCGCGGGCGCCGAAGTGATATTGGTTTCTGGGCCTGTAAACATTGCAAACCCTGAACATGCCGAGACCATAAAAGTACAAACTGCGCGTGAAATGAAACAGGCTGTGGAAACCGCCTTGCCTGCTGACATAGGTGTTATGGTTGCCGCAGTTGCAGATTGGCGCTCTGTTAATCAAGCAGATGAAAAAATGAAAAAGGAAAATGACAAAGGGCCATCATCGCTTAAACTTACAGAAAACCCTGATATTTTAAAAACCCTTGGGTATCATGAAAATCGACCAACGCTTTTAATTGGCTTTGCAGCAGAAACTGAACACCTTGAAAGATACGCAAAGGCCAAACTAAAAAGCAAAAATGCGGATTGGATTATCGCCAATGACGTCTCTCCTGAAGGCGGTGTTATGGGCGGAGATAAAAACACCGTCAAACGATTGACCCGAACGGGGATTGAAAGCTGGCCTAGAATGAACAAACAAGACGTAGCACAAAAACTTGTCGATGAGATTGTTAATCATTTTGAAGTGGAAACAATCGAGGTATAGACAGACTTATAAAACTCACTAGAAATTGGAATACTTCTTGACCAGCTTAAACATCATCAAAATGCCTCACGCTGAAGGCTTGGAAATGCCATCTTACGAAACGCAGGATGCAGCGGGCATGGATTTGCGTGCGGCAGTTCC
>CALDZF010000221.1 GCA_937944165.1 uncultured Rhizobiaceae group bacterium
AAAGAGTGCGTTTGGCAATTTTAGCGGTGGGTCGGATGAAATCAGGCCCAGAACAAGAACTTTATAATCGCTATGCAGAAAGAATTTTAAAATCCGGCAAGGTATTGCACTTCATGGGGCCTGACCTTCATGAGATTGTAGAATCACGTGCGCAAGATGTTCAAAAAAGAAAATCAGAAGAAGCTGAGCAATTGATGAAGGCTGCAGGCGAAGGCACACGGATAATCGTGCTGGACGAAAAAGGCAAAGATTTATCCAGTCAAGAGTTTTCATCGTTATTGAAGAGTGAGCAAGACATGGGAACTCAAAAACTGGCCTTCGCTATCGGTGGGCCAGACGGACATGGGGATGAATTAAAAAATGCCGCAGTGAGAAAAATCAGACTAGGTGCCATGACCTGGCCCCATCAAATAGCGCGAATACTATTGGCAGAGCAGATTTATCGCGGCATTACAATTCTATCTGGGCATCCATACCATCGGGAATAAAGCTAGTTTGTTTTAATTTTCTTCATTGTTAATCAATTTTGCTGTACTCTCATGCATATTGGAGAATCAATTTGGTGGCAAATCTGAACAGACTTAAAGCTTGTATCCTTGCCTTTTTGGCGATGTTGTTTTGTGTTCAAGTTTTATCAGCCCAAGATTTATCTGTTCAGCGCGATAAAAACCTTGAAGAACTTAATGTATTAAAGTCTGAAATTTCACTTAGTGAACAGCGCAAGCAAGAGTTGGCAGCTGAAATAGAATCACTGGAAAAAGACCGTGCTACGATTAATAGAACCTTGATTGAAGCTTCCACCAATTCTCGCAACATTGAAAAACGCATTGTAAAAGCTGAAACAAGGTTATCACAATTGCGCGATGAACAAGCTGATGTTCGGGTGTTTTTAAATAGTAAAAAAGCATTGCTGACTGAAATTCTTGGCGCGTTGCAACGTATGGGGCGTAATCCACCGCCTGCTTTATTGGTGAGGCCTGAAGATGCGCTGTCTTCTGTTCGTTCAGCAATTTTACTTGGCTCTGTTGTGCCTGAAGTGCGATCAGAAACAGAAATTTTAATCGGACAACTGCAGGACCTTGTACGTATTTCAACGGATATTGATACGCAACGCGAAACTCTTTCCGCAGAACTTGTCAGCCTTGCTGGCGAAGAAGAAAAACTTAATCTGCTTTTATCAGAAAAACGCAAACTATCTGGCGAAGCTCAAACCAAATTGGCGCAAGAAAGCGCAAAAGCTGCGGAATTGGCTGCAAAAGCAACCTCTTTGAATGGATTGATTGCAAGTCTCGAAACAGAAATTGAGTCGGCTCAACAAGCAGTTGAAGCTGCCCGAATAGCTGGCATTGCACGTAAACAACAAGAAGAAGCACGTATTGCAGCAGGGCGGAAGTTTGAAAAGAATGATGCTTTTTCTGATCCTGGTAGGCTTGCCCCTGCAATTAGTTTTGTCGCAGCCAAAGGATTATTACCTTTGCCGGTAACAGGGCCTAAATTGGCATCTTTTGGTCAAAATGATGGTGCAGGTAATAAAACACTTGGGATTTCTCTGGAAACAAGAGAAAATTCACGCGTTATTTCGCCTGCAGATGCATGGGTTGTTTACGCAGGGCCTTTTAGATCTTATGGTCAACTCTTGATAATGAATGCAGGACAGGGTTATCATATAGTTCTGGCTGGTATGGAAACAATTAATGTTCAGCCTGGTCAGTTTGTTTTGGTTGGAGAGCCAATCGGAATAATGGGTGCGCAAAGGATTGCAAGTACGGGTTTGGTTGACGTAAACACAACAAAGCCTATTTTATATGTAGAATTCCGTAAGGATGGAAATTCAATCGATCCGACCCCCTGGTGGGCGGTTAACAACAAGGAAAGAACTACTGATGGTTCGTAAATTTGGTCTTCTGCTGGCAGGTGCGGCAATTGGTGCAACGGCGGTGGTAACCGTATCAGGTGGATTTAACCACTCAGCTTCTGCGCAAGCAGCAGGGGTTGGTACATATCGTCAGCTAAGTATTTTTGGTGATATTTTTGAGCGTGTGCGTTCATCTTATGTGACAGAGCCACAAGAAGAAGAATTGATTGAAAATGCCATTAACGGCATGCTGACATCACTTGACCCTCATTCAAGTTATCTCAATGCAAAAGCGTTTTCTGATATGCGGGTTAATACCAGTGGCAAGTTTGGTGGCCTTGGTATTGAAGTCACAATGGAAGACGAGCTTGTTAAAGTTGTTTCGCCGATTGATGAAACACCCGCTGCAAAAGCTGGTGTGCTTGCTGGTGATTTTATTACCAAAATTGATGGTGAGAATATCCGTGGTATCAGCCTTGCTGAAGCGGTCGAAAAAATGCGTGGTGAAGTTAACACGCCAATCGTCCTGACGGTTGCACGTGAAGGTGCTGACAAACCAATCGAAATTACAATTATCCGTGCAGTCATTACAGTGCGCTCAGTGCGTCACCGTGTTGAAGATGGTGACATTGGATTTGTTGATATTAATGCCTTTAACGAACAAACCTACGATGGTTTGGAAAAAGCTATTAATGAAATTCGTGAAGAAGTAGGCGATGATAAGCTTAAAGGCTTTGTAATTGATCTTCGATTGAACCCAGGCGGATTACTTGATCAGGCCGTGAGTGTTTCTGATACCTTCCTTGATCGTGGTTTGATTGTTTCAACACGAGGGCGTAATCCTGATGAAACGCGCAGACATTCTGCACGACCTGGTGATTTAACTGGTGGCAAGCCAGTGATTGTTTTGATGAATGGTGGTTCAGCGAGTGCTTCTGAAATTGTTGCAGGTGCACTACAAGACCATAAACGTGCAACCATTCTTGGAACACGCTCATTTGGCAAAGGCTCTGTTCAAACGATTATTCCTTTAGGTGCAAACGGTGCGCTTCGTTTAACAACTGCACTTTATTATACACCTGCTGATCGTTCAATTCAGGGCAAAGGTATTGAGCCTGATATTAAAGTTGTTCAGCCGCTACCAGAAGAATTACAGGGTCGTGTTGAAGCAAGAGGTGAATCCAATCTGCGTGGCCATATTGTTGGCAATGAAGAAGACGATGAAGGCTCTGGTTCAATCGCTTACGTGCCACCGGATCCAAAAGATGACCTTCAGTTGATCTATGCGAAAGAGCTTATTCGTGGAACAAAGCAACATGCTGCTTTCCCACCAGACCCTGAAAAAGCGATTTCGACGCAAAACTAGGGCCATAAACTTATAAGTATAAACAGGGAGAAACTTTTGTTTCTCCCTGTTTGATTCTGAAGGTATGGAACGCTATGCTTTGGCTTGTTTGATTCTATCTTCTTAAATTTAAATATGCGGGTTTGGATGTCTAACTGATGGAACCAGAAAACGAGTATAATAAACCCTTAAAAGGGATAGCAGAGAAAAATCAACCTGGTAGGTCTCGTGGTGCATACATTGGCTTGGCAATTGCTTTGCTATTTGCTTTACCACTTTTCCAATTCTATGGTGGTTTTGGTTATATAGCTTCTCTTTTTGAAAGAGAGCCTGTGCGTGTTATCGAGGTATCGCAAACACCTGAACCTGTTGAACCGGCAGATGTTGAACCTGAACAACAGGCAAAGGTTGTTCCAAGTCGTGAGCATGTCCTTGACCCTGATGGTGGTGATTTTCAGCAAGTTAAGCCGCTGGGAAATTTAGAGCCTTTAAAACCTTTGCCTACACCGCCACCAAAAGCCCCTATAAGACGACAAGAGCAAGGGTTGGCGCATTTACCAGACGAAGAATTGGCTGAGCGTGGGGCTACAGGTGTTATACCAAAGCGCTCAAAAGATGGTCTGCGTGCAATGGATGTTTATTCGCGCCAAGCTGATACGGAAGGTAATTTTGGCGTTGCTCGTGTTGTTTTGGTTATTGGTGGTATGGGTATTAGCCAAACCAGCACACACCAAGCAGTACAAAACCTGCCACCAAGTGTGACTCTGGCTTTTGCGCCTTATGGGAACAGTCTTAAACGTTGGATGCAGGATTCTCGTAAAAAAGGCCATGAACTTTTATTACAAATCCCCATGGAGCCGATTGATTATCCGCAAAATAATCCAGGCCCCCATACACTAAAGGCAAATGCAAACCTTCAAGAAAATATTGCCAATCTGCATTGGTCAATGAGTAGAATTTCCAATTATGTTGGTGTGATGAATTATCTCGGCAATAATCTTTTGACGCAGCCCGCCAGCCTTGCCCCGATTTTTGCCGAATTTTCCAAGCGTGGACTTTTGTTTTTTGAAGATGGCACGGTTAAAAACTCTGTTGGAGCTGGCGTTGCTATAAAAGAATTATTGCCTTATGCGAAAGGTCACATTCTGCTTGATAATGTTCGCTCACGTGCTGCTATTGGTGAGAAGTTGATAAAGCTGGCTGAACAGGCAAAGCGCACTGGTCTTGCTATTGGGGTTGGAAATGCTTTTCCTGATACGATTGACCTAGTTGCCCAATTTGCTCAACAGGCAAAGCAAAATGGTATAGAAATTACGCCAATTTCGGCCATTGTGAATGACCCTGAAAAATGAGTTCTGCATGGCTAAGGTAAAAGCAGAAGATCTGCCATATCGCCCGTGTGTGGGCATTGTTTTGTTAAATGAGCAAGGCAAGGTTTGGGCAGGGCGACGCATGCCCAATACAGAAACCTTCGGTAAAGATGCCTTTCGCTGGCAAATGCCGCAAGGAGGTATTGATAAGGGCGAAGACCCACTTGTTGCTGCAAAGCGAGAACTTTGGGAAGAGACAGGTGTAACATCTGCCAGCGTTATTGGTGAAATAGACGATTGGCTTAATTATGATTTACCCGAAGCGCTTATAGGGATTGGCTTGCGCGGAAAATATCGAGGTCAAACCCAAAAGTGGTTTGCTTTTCGTTTTGAAGGTAATGAGAGCGAAATTAATATTACACATCCACCCGATGGTTCAGAGCAAGAGTTTGATAAATGGGAGTGGAAAAATCTGTCAGAAATGCCAGGGTTGATTGTAGAATTCAAGCGTGAAATTTATGAACGTGTTGCGCTGGAATTTGAACAACTGGCAAGGTAAGCTTGCACCTAATACCTACACTCAGTGCAATTTATATGAAAAGGATAATCCATGGATATTAATGGAAAAAAAGCAGTTGTTTTTGGTGGAACTTCTGGAATAGGCAAGGCAGCCGTGGATATGTTAATTGAAAAAGGAGCGGAAGTTATTGCAATTAGCCGTGACCCTTCAAAAGTTACTTCACCACCCAAAGGTGTAACACTGCGCGAGTGCGATGTGCGCGATACTGTTGCGATGGAAGCCTTGCTTGCCGAGCTTGCTCCTTTTGATATTTTGATCTCCGCAGCAACCGGTGGCGAGAGAGCCGTTGGACCTTTTCTCTCCATGGATATGGATGGTTATAAAGCTTCGTTTGATAAATTATGGGGCTATGCCAATGTTGTGCGTTATGGCGCTGAGCATGTTCGTGATGATGGTTGTATTGTGCTCGTGTCTGGCTCACCGGCACGTAGTTGCAAGCCAGGTCAAATTGCAATTTCTTCTGTTGGTGGCGCGGTTGAGGCTTTCGTGCGTGGCATGGCAGCAGAGTTAGCGCCCAAACGTATCAATGTTATGTCACCAGGTACAATTGATACGCCCATGGTGCCTTTAAAAGGGGAAGAACGTAGCCAGCTTTATGAAAAGATGGTCAAAGGCAATCTCATTGAGCGTGCCGGAACTGCAAAAGAAGCAGCCAAAGGCATTATCTTCCTGGTTGAAAATGACTTTGTTACAGGAACAACGGTAGATGTCGATGGTGGCTGGCTATTGTCATGAACAATGTAAATGAATTTAGAGTATATTCCCGAAAAGTGCGCGCGGTTATTGGACAAGAATATGCTTAAAAACAAATAGTTATAGCATTTTGAGTGATCCTGTTTTAACTTAAAATGCTGTAGCTACTGGGTAAAAAGTAATTATACCTTTATCGTGATTTCTGCTTTTACTCAGCCGCGTAATTCTTGCCTCTGAATTTTTCTTTGATGTGCCCGAGTAGACTGCCTGCTGATTCCAGGATGTTTGT
>CALDZF010000222.1 GCA_937944165.1 uncultured Rhizobiaceae group bacterium
ACGTAACAGTCAAACTACCATTGGCAGGAATATCCTGACCCCCAAAAACAATCCGACGACCACTAACACCAGGCTCAAAAGAAACCCCATCAATCAACCCACTACCAGCACGATAAACCAAACCATCAGGCAATAAATCAATAACCGATACATTAAGGCGCGCAAGCGACTCTTGATTGGTAATACGAATTGTATAAGGCAGTATCTCGCCTATACGAACAATTGATCTGCCAGCAGTTTTTTCTACAAGCAATGGTGTTAATTGAGTAGGTGCAACAATATTTAATGCTGCAGCTGCATCTGATAAACCGATGGCGGAACCATCAGAAAATGATCTACCACTTGCAACAACTATATTGGAGAAAGTACCAGAATTTGCAGGTGTTACATCAACAGTCATATCAATAATAAGTTCTTCACCTACCAATAGTGTGCCAGTTGTTTCCAGCATTTCTACATCAGAGGAACCGTTAAAACCTGTATTGACAGTTGCGCCATATGTTGTGGGTGACTGGACAAGCGTATTACTGATTACCGTTTGGTTGCCATTACCAAATACAGCATCCAGATTATCAATCAGCGAGACGTTATTCACAGGAACATTGCCCGAATTAACAACTGTCATTCTATACGAAATACGCGTGCTACCATCTGAACGAAGTGTTGGCGTACCCACAACCTCTTTTGTAGGTGTTAAAGCAGGCGCTGCGTCAATTGTTATAACAGTAGGATCGTTTTGATCCGCAGTTGCAGGGTCATCTGATGTTGCAGTAACAGAAATCCCATCAGGCGTTACACTTGATACGGTGGCCTGGTTCGAGAATGAACCTGAATTAATCTCATCCTGCGTTAGAACATGCGTAGCAGTAAATGTCGCTGTATCTTCTTCAGTTGGCTGAAGATTAATTGGGCCACCTGTAAGGGTTGTAGCAAATGGGTCATCAATTGTTATATCCGTTAAAGTTACATTGCCTGTATTGCGTACGGTAAATATATAATTAATTACATCACCAGCTCTTACTGGATCACCAAGAGCAGAGGTATCAGCAGTCTTTTCAATCTCAATCGAAGGTGCTGAACCCAGTGCAACCGTGGTTGGATCATCCGGATCAGCTGTCGCAGGATCATCTGACAGATCATCAACCGTAGTACCGTCAGGTGCCGTACCAGAAGCCGTGGCCTGGTTCGCAAAGGTGCCTGCGTTAATATCATCTTGGGTTAGAACCCGTGTCGCTTCAAATGTTGCTGTATCAACATCCGTTGGATCAAGATCAATTGGCCCACCTGTTATGCTCGTTGCAAGTGGGTCACTGACTGTAATCCCTGTAACTGTAACATTGCCTGTATTGCGAACTGTGAATGTATAGCTGATTACATCACCCTCAGCCACGGGCGAGCTTAGCGCACTAATGTCGGCAGTCTTTTCAATCTCAATTCTTGGTACAGCTGGTAATATGATTGTAGTTGGATCGTCTGTTGTACTTTCAGTATCAAACGGGTCATCAGAAAGATCATTTACAACAGTACCATCAGGTGCTGTCGCAGATATCGTCGCCTGATTATCAAACGAACCTACATTAATCTCATCTTGGGTTAGAACATGCGTTGCCGTAAACGTTGTGTCATCAATATTAATTGTTGAGCCAACCGGAAGTGTTGGATTTGAAGGGTCTAGCGGTGCTGTACGCGTTCCACTAACAACCGCATTAGGATCTGTAATTGTTATATTGTCTAGGGATACATTACCGGTGTTTTCAACGCGGAATGTGTAGTTGAGTGTATCACCTTCATTAACAATACCATCTGTACCTGCATCAATTGTTCCCACTTTTGTGACTATGATAGATGGATTTTGTGGAAGACTAATAGTCGTAGGGTTATCATCTGGTCCGGCTGATGGATCATTTGAAACTTCTGTTATTGATGCACCGCCTGGAGGTGTTGCCGACACAATTGCCTGATTGGCGAAAGTACCTGCATTAATGTCGTCCTGTGTGATAACGTGAACACCTGTGAATGTGACAGTATCCGTAGCACCAGGAGCAAGGGTAATTGCACCATTTGTAGCTGTTGGATCTACAATCGTGCCACCAGATGTAATTGTAGCATCTGGGTCTGTAACAAAAACCTCTGACAGCGTTACGTTACCTGTATTCACTACGGTAAATGTGTATAGGATTTCATCGCCTACATCGACAATTCCATCTCCAAAATCATCAAGTGCGGCTACCTTATCAATTTCAATTGATGGGTCTTGTGGAATTGGAATAATAGTAGGATCTTGGTCACCACCAACCGCAGGATCGTCTGAATTATTAGTGGTTTCTGCACCATTTGGGTCTGTTGCACGAACCGTTGCTTGGTTTTCAAATTGGCCCGCATCAATATCTGCCTGGGTAATAATACGCGTTGCACTATAAGTTATGCTGTCAACGTTAGTTTGCGTTACTACCGTTGGATCAAAAGGTGCAAGACTTGCTATTGGCGAACCACTTACGTTCGCATTTGCATCTTCTACAATAACATTTGTAAGTGTCACATTACCTGTATTGGTAACGATGAACTGATAGTCAATTGTATCACCAACTTGCACTGGTGCCGTGAAGTTTGGCGTACCAATTTTTTCAACTGTAATTTCAGGATTTTGAGCGGCATCCAGTGTTACGCTATCTGTTGGCGACGTCACTAGACCAACCGCTGCAACATTGTCATTTTGCGCAAAGGCTTCATTGGTTACTGAACCTGCGTCAATATCTGCCTGGGTAATGGTATAGGTAGCAGTACAGGTTTGAGTAGTACCAGCTAAAAAGTTACCAGTGAAACAATCAATTGGACCTGGAATACGATCATCAATTACTTCAGTTGTACCTGTTAGAGTACGACCGCCATTATTGGTTATGTCATATGTGTATGTGATGATTTCACCAACTGCAGAGAAAGGAGCATTTGTAGTTGATTTTACAATCGTAAGAGCGGCTGGTTGTCCATCAGGAATGGTCTCAGAAACCGTTGGCGATGTAGTTGTTCCATCTGTGGCGCTTGCAAGGTTTGTTACAGTGCCACGATCCAAATCAGCTTGGGTTACTACATAAGTACCAGTACATGTAATTGTGTTATTGGGTGCTATTGGTGACAGACCTCCTGCAGGCAAAGCAGGACATGATAAATCTGCAGGATCAATTAGATTATCCGTAATAGTAATTGGAGTGGTAATGCTGGTGTTGCCAGTATTTGTAACCAAATACTCATAAAGAATAACATCACCAGGTACGTTAAAATCTATCGAAGTTGGATTGGGAACTGCATCCTTGACTGTTGTTAGTGCTGGAGCTTGATTAATAGGTGTAATTGTCGGGTCATTATCACCAGCAGGGTTTGTTGGATCGTCAGAATCAGCGGTAATTGGCGGGCCTGTTGGCGGATTGCCTTCTACAGTCGCTGTATTTGTAAACGAGCCCAGATCTATATCATCTTGGGTAATTGCATAAGTTGCTTCAAATGTTGTCGTATCAACATCGCCTGGCAATAAAGTAACGGCTGAACCAGTTACTGTAACCAATGGATCTGATACCGTTACATTTTCAAGCGTCACGTTACCTGTGTTTTCAATTCTAAATGCATAGGTAATGATATCCCCTGCAACAGGTGGTGTTGAGAAAGCGGATGTATCTGCAGTCTTTTCTAGTGTAAACGAGGGTGTTTGCGGGAAAGTTACCGTTGTTGGATCATCTACGCCAGGTGCAACAGCTGGGTCATCTGAAATATCAGAAGCAGATTCACCATTTGGCCCTGTGGCATTAACCGTAGCTGTATTGGTAAAAAATCCATTGTTAATATCATCTTGAGTTATAACATGCGTAGCAATAAAGGTAGTGCTGTCAACAATACCAGGCGCTAGTGTAATTGGCCCGCCTGTTACCGTTACTAATGCATCATTAATCGTAATATTGGATAGTGGCACATTACCTGTATTGGTTACAGTAAATGCATATTCAATGGTATCACCTTCATCAACACCATCGCCGCCATCAATCAGCGTTGCGACCTTAAGCAATTCAATGGAAGGTTCTATACCTAGAGGGATAATTGTTGGATCATCATCGCCAGTAGCATTGGCTGGATCATCTGAATCGTCAGAAACATTACTACCGTCCGGTGCAGTACCAGAAGCTACTGCCTGATTTAAAACTTCGCCACGATTAATATCGCTTTGTAAAAGTGTGTATGTTGCAGACAATGTAACTATATTAGCAGGACCTGGCTCAAGTGTGGTTATTGGACCTGCTGGTGAAATTGTTACCAATGGGTCAGAAACATTTACATCGCTGATTGTAACATTGCCTGTATTTTCTACAGTAAATGTATAGATAATTGTATCACCAACGTCGGCACGCCCATCACCGCCATCGTTAAGTACGCCTGTTTTTATAATTTCAAGTTGTGGATTAGCTGGTAGTACAACGACAGTAGGATCATTAGCGCCAGTTGGATCAGTTGGATCATCTGAAGTGTTACTAGCTGGTGGCACACCTGCGGGTGTATCAGCGTTTACTGTTGCCTGATTTGAAAAGCTTCCTGCGTCAATATCATCCTGGTCGATTGCTCTTGTGGCTTCAAAGGTTATTGTATCTTCATCACCAACAGCCAAACTAGCTATTGATCCACCTGTAACAACTGCATCCGGGTCTGATACAGTAACATTCGTCAGAGTTACATTGCCCGTGTTTCTTACAGTGAATGTATAACTGATAATATCACCAACTTGCACTGGCGAAGACAGAGCAGATGCGTCAGCAACCTTATCGATTTCTATAGCAGGTGTTCTGGTTGGGCCAGACGTTATAATTTCATCACTATCACTAACAGATTGAGCAGTTGGATCGGCAGAAACAGCGCTCACCGATGCTTCATTTGTAATAGAACCTGTATCAACATCGTTTTGGTCTACAGTATAATTCAAAGAACATGTTGTTGCATCGGTTGCGTTTGGTGCAAGCGTTGGAATGGTACACGTAAATGCAGGATCAATTGGATCAGTTACAACAATATTATTAAGTGTAACATTACCAGTATTTTCAACGGCAAAAGCATAACTAATCAAGCTACCTTCAGGACCAAATGGGGAAGGAGAAGCAGATTTTGACAGTTCGACTGCAGGTGCTGCAACAGGGCCAGTCGTTGTCAACGAACCTGTGTCATTAACAGAGCCACCATCTGGCGTTGTTGCATTGGCATTTGCGGTATTTAAAATTTCGCCTGCGTCAATATCAGCTTGTTCGACAATATAAGTGCCAACACAAGAATTATCTGTAACACCTGGTGCAAGTGTTGCTACAGTACATGATAAGGATGGGATCAAAGGATCTGTAATCATAATATTGGAAAGCGTTTGATTGCCGTCATTTTCTACTGCAATCGTATAGGTAAGCGTCTCACCTACTGTAGTAAATGCAAGGGGAGAAGCTGTTTTAATTACATCGATTGACGGGGCTTCATTTGCAGCAACTGTTGCAGTATCAGGTGCAGAAACAACAGGCGTTGTACCTCTAAACAACGTATTTGCGGTTGCTTCATTTATAACTTCGCCCGCATCGATATCGTCTTGATCAACATTATATGTGAAGGTGCCAGTACAGCTAACACTTTCACCGGGTATCAAATCAGGGTTGGCTGCCGTTGGTGCAAAACAGGCAATAGGACTACCAGGGATTGTATTATCGGTAATTGTAATAGGAGTTGCAAAAGAAACATCACCGTCATTTGTTACAACAAATGAATATGTGATTGTATCGCCAACAGTTGCAAAGGTTGAACCTGCAGCAGCATTTTTTTCAAGGCTTAAAGAAGGAACGCCACCCAAGGGTATTGTCTCCGAAACTTGTGCCGAAGATACAAGGCCTGAGTTAGCTGTTGCAAGGTTGGTAACTTCAAATAAAGCAACATCATTACCATCAACAACATATGTCCCTTCACAAGTAATGCTATCGCCGCGCAATAACCCGCCTGAAGGTAACGCAGGACAGACTACATTGCTTATACGGTTATCATCTACCGTAATAGGATCTGTAATTGTTGTATTACCCGTATTCTCTACAACGAAATCATAATTAACTGAAACGCCAACCACAAAATCAACAGGCTGGACATTTTCAGCAGTTTTAGTAAGTGAAATTGCAGGCGTTTGAATTGCATTTACAATAACGCTATCAGGGTCAGAAGTAACATTACCATCTGTTGCAGTTGCTGTATTGGTCACAGAGCCATTATCAATATCATCTTGGTCAACTACATAGGAGGCAGTACATAAAATACTTTGAGTTGGCCCAAGACCACCTGCTGGAAATGCTGGTGTAATTGGCAATGCAGGGCACGATACACTGCCACCGGCTGCATTAATAATATCATCAGCGACACTGATTGGTGCGGTTATTGTTACGTTGCCAGAATTGCGAACTTCATATTCGTAAAATAGTTCGTTACCAACTTCATTAAAAGAAGTAGGCGAAGCTGCTGTTAAGCGTTTATCAATAGCAAGTTCTGGGGCTTGTGTACCTGTTACTGTAACCGTATCCTGATTGGATGTTGCAATACCATCACTGGCTGAAGCTATATTGGTTACAGTTCCTCTATCCAAATCTTGTTGGGTGACAGAATAATTGGCGTTACACGTTAAAGAACTGCCAGGCGCCAAGCCACCGATGGGGATGGCTGGGCAAGATACACTTCCACCCGCTGCATTGATTACATCATCAGCTATGATAATTGGATCAGTAATCGATACATTGCCGTTATTTGTCACTTCATAGGTGTAAGCAAGCGTGTCGCCAAGATTAGTGAAGTCTGCAGTTGTACTTTGTTTATCCAGTACCAAAACACGGTTTTCAGCAATAACACCAACTGATGCAGGTGCCGTTGGTTCAACAATTGTGCCACGAATTGGCACTGCCTGTGCAGTAGCTACATTTGTAATATCACTTTGCGCATCAACGTCACCTTGTTGAACTACATAAGTTGCCTGAAACACTTGTGATGCGCCTGGCGCCAAAGTTACGTTTATTGGTGTAATGGCAGATAGGCTACCAACACCATTATGAGCATCTGAAACATTAACATTGTTAAGCGTAATATTACCAGTGTTCTCAATTTCATAAGTATAAGTGATTGTGTCACCAACATCAGCACCCGTTGTAATGGATGGTGTCTTGGTAATCGTCATTGAATTATCAGCGGCGGGCCCAGGAATAACCAACTCACCCGATACTGCTCCCAATGTGCCTTCCGTTGGACTTGCAGTGACTTCGGCAATATTTCTAAAAATAACATCTTGGTCGATGTTATCTTGAGAAACAATATGCTGACCGGTACAAATCATACTCTGGCCTGAGGTAAGAGTAGTCAACGGACATGAAACCGTGCCTGTGATAAATGAGTCATTAACAGATACATTATTGAGAATAACCGAGCCTATGTTTACAACTTCAAACTCATAATTAATCACATCACCAACAGCCATATATTCAGTTCTATCAGCTGTTTTTTCTATCGTAATACCCGGCGCAACTTCTGGTGTGCCAGTCGCATCATTGCCATCGGTAAAGAACCAGAAATTATCACCACGTGTTGTTGAACCATCATTATCAAATACAAAGGGTGTAGTAGAATTTTGAGTAAGAATATTATCCAAAAGACCTGGAACTGGTGCCAAATCAAACCAACCTGTACTTGTTTCGCCGGCACCCTGGTTACGAAAACAGTTTTCAAAACCAAGTGATGTATTACCATCGGGTGTAGTTCGCTCGGCTAATGCTGGGCCAGAAAAGCTACCCACTCTAATCCCGTTAACTTCAAAAAACACATCATCTGCATCAAAATTACCTGGACAAGCATCAGCATCACGTGCCGTTACTCGGGCGTAACCTTCTACAATTGAACCTCCAAAATAAGATGAACAAGAAACCGTCCCACAATTCAGTGTTTGGGTTGGACCTAATTGGAAAGGATTACCACGAAATGCTGCAGGATCTCCCGTAAATTGAAAACCACTGAACTGCGTTGATGGATTTACAAATTGATAATAAATATTGCCGTTTGCGCCAACAAAAGTGAAAAGTGTGCCACCAACAGGCGGGAATGTATTCGGTATGGGTCCGTTACCATTAGGAACAGTCTCAGTAAACGGCGTTGCCAAGGCAGGCGCCACTCCCAGACCAATGCAACAAAAAATGATTATTGCCAATATAATTTTATTTAGAAATAAAATTATATTTTGACAAGCAGTCTTATTCGCCCAAAGCATGCCCATACTCTGTCCTCGTTGTTGATAATTTATTTTTTAAAGTTTTTATTCGAATCAATAATATGGAAATCAAATAACATCCATTACCTTACGTTATCAAGATAATAGTTAATAGTTTGTTAATTTAAATTTAAAACTTATTTAAGCTATTATGAATTGCAGCTAATTATTTGAATTATAGAAATAAATTAAACCAGTACTGCGTAACTAAATTCATTTACTTTAATTGTAACCTGTAATAAAACTGGCACTTCTTGAAAAATAATAGTCTTCCTGCCAAATTAGGTGAGCTAGGATGAATAACCATTAATTTGATTGAAATGGCTAAACACGGGGCATACTGAGAATGGCTGAAGCGTATATTTGCGATTATGTTCGCACACCTATCGGAAGGTTTGGCGGTAGCCTTGCCAGTATTAGGGCTGATGATCTTGCTGCTATTCCACTTACTGCTTTGCAAACCAAAAACAACTCCCTTGATTGGGAGGCAGTTGATGATCTGATTTATGGTTGCGCTAATCAGGCAGGTGAAGACAATCGTAATGTTGCACGCATGAGCTTGTTATTATCAGGCCTTCCTAAAACCATACCAGCATATACTGTTAATAGACTTTGTGGATCTGGAATGGATGCAATTATTAATGCTGCACGCACGATCAAAGCTGGAGAAGCGGATATGATTATTGCTGGTGGTGTTGAAAGCATGTCTCGTGCGCCATTTGTTATGCCTAAAGCAGATACTGCTTTTTCACGCAAGGCTGAGATTTATGACACTACGCTTGGTTGGCGTTTTGTTAATCCGGTTTTGAAAAAACAATACGGCATAGACACCATGCCAGAGACTGGTGAAAACGTTGCAGAAGACTTTAAAATCTCACGAGAAGACCAAGATGCTTTTGCTCTTAATTCTCAGATAAAAACAGCAAACGCTCAAAAATCTGGAAGACTGGCAAAGGAAATCATACCGGTTACTATTTCGCAACGTCGTGGTGAAGCTATTATTGTTGAACGCGATGAGCACCCACGTGAAACCACACTTGAAAAACTCAGTAAACTTGGAACGCCATTCCGAGAAAATGGCACAGTTACAGCAGGCAATGCTTCTGGTGTAAATGATGGTGCGGCAGCGCTTATTATTGCGTCTGAAGAAGCTGCAAAGAAACACGATCTCACTCCGATTGCCCGCATTTTAGGCGGTGCCTGCGCTGGTGTTGAACCGCGTATCATGGGCATCGGCCCTGCCCCAGCAACACAAAAACTTTGTAAACGATTAAACATTAAGCCATCGGACTTTGATGTAGTAGAATTGAACGAAGCTTTTGCTGCACAAGGTATCGCCGTCCTGCGCGAATTGGGTCTTGATGAAACCTCCCCGCATATTAATCCAAACGGTGGCGCAATTGCGCTTGGTCATCCACTTGGCATGTCTGGGGCAAGGATAACTGGCTCAGCGGCAATCGAACTACAACAAACCAACAGCAAATTGGCACTTGCAACCATGTGTATCGGCGTTGGGCAAGGCATCGCTATTGCACTTGAAAGAGTTTGATTTCAACTTACAAAATAGTTTAAAAAAATTATGGGCTAACGTTTGCCAAAGTTTGCGAATGTTTTTCCACTTTCAGCAAGCTTAACCAGTAAGGCATTAGGCTTCCAAATAATTGGGTCTTCTTTTTCAAACTCACGAATATGGTCAAGAATTTTACCAAGGCCTATTTCATCAGCAAAAAACATTGGTCCTCCACGCCAGCGTGGAAAGCCGTAACCATGCACCAGAACAAGATCAATATCCGAAGCAGATTGCGCAATGCCCTCTTCCAAAATTGCGCCTGCTTCATTGATCATTGCGCTGAGCAATCTGATTTGGATTTCTTGCTCACTAAACTCTCTACGCTCTACTTTGGCAAAATAGGATTCCTCAATAATTAAGTCTTCAACCAGTGGGTCTTGCACCTTGCCATTGCCGCCTGGATAACGATACCAGCCAACATTGGTTTTACGCCCTAGACGTCCTTCATTCACCATACGATCGGCAATTGGTATATACCGACGCTTTGGGTCGCGCGTAGCTTCATTACGTTTGCGGTTTGCGTAGGCAATATCAAGGCCTGACAAATCCTGAACTTCATATGGCCCCATGGCATAACCAAAGTTGACCATCGCTTCGTCAACTTCCCAAGGATTTGAGCCGTCCATCATAATAATATCAGCAATTTCACGGTATCTACTTAATAAACGATTTCCTATGAAACCATCACAAACACCTGAAAGAGCCGGAATTTTTCTCAAACGTTTCGCAAGTGAGTAACCTGTCGAAAGTGTCAAATCGCTTGTTGCATCAGCTTGGACGATTTCCAGTAATTTCATAATATGTGCGGGGCTGAAAAAATGCAAACCAATCACACGCTCTGGATTGGAAACTGATTGAGCAATTTCATTTAAATCGAGATAAGACGTATTGCTTGCAAGAATAGCGTTTTCTGGTAGTGCTTTCTCCAACGCCCGAAAAATTGTTTTCTTCACCTTAATATCTTCAAAAGCTGCTTCAATCGCCAATTGTGCCTTTGGTAACTCACTATAATCAACGACGACACTGAGCCGCTTTTTTTGTGCGTCAGCTTCTTCTTGGATGATCTTGCCTCGCTTTAAAGCGCCATCGACCAACCGATCCAAATTGGACTTTGCGCGTTCTGCTGCATCTTGATCTGTTTCTATAACGGTTGTTTCTATGCCGATACCATCCATTGCATAAGCAATGGATGCACCCATATTTCCGCCTCCAACTACGATTGCAGTATCAACTTGGATGGGGTCTATTTTGGAAATTTCTTTTGGTGCTTTCGCGCCTCGTTCTGAAAAAAATGCATACCGCAATGCTTTTGCTTGTGAAGATTCACGCAACTTCAAAAAAGCATTGCGCTCTTCTTTCATGCCCTCTTCAAAAGATAAGGCGGATGTTTTTTCCACCAAGGAAATCGCAATAGGTGGTGCCAGTTGTAATCTTGCTCTTTTTGCTACAGAAGCCTTGGCAGCTTCAATTGCAGCTTGATCACTTGTAGGGTTTTCATTGCGTGATACAGTATCGATCGCCAACAATTCATCTATATCTAACTTTGAAGCAAATGCTATGGGATCGCTATTTACAACATTAATCAATCCATTCTTCAAAGCCATTTCAGCGCTAATTGGTTTTCCTGTTGATACCATTTCTACGGCATCTGCAATTCCAATAAGGCGTGGTAGGCGCTGTGTCCCGCCTGCGCCGGGTATAAGTCCAAGCGTAACTTCAGGCAATCCAAGAGTGGCTTTGGGACATGCAATTCTATAAAGGCAAGCCATTGCAATTTCTAATCCGCCACCAAGTGCTGCTCCGTTAATTGCTGCCACCCAAGGTTTTTGTGCATTTTCTATAGCAAATAAAACATCGGGCAAATGTGGCTCTGCCAATGGCAAATCAAACTCGCGAGCATCAGCACCAGCAGCAAAGATATTGCCCTCACCTGCTATAATGACATAAGAGACCGAATTATCCTTATCCAATTCACGAACCGCCTCAAGCAGGTTCAAGCGTATTGCTTTGTTAATTGCGTTAACAGGTGGGTTATGCATAATAACAAGAGCAGCAGAACCAATTTTAGTAATCTTCACAGCCATGATATTTCTTTCAATATTTTAGGGCACAGGTTTTGCTCATGATTATCTGTTTATCAGATTGGAAATTGTTTCCACCAAATCTGCCTTGGACTCATCTATTGTTTTATGGCTTGTATCAATCATTCTATCAGCACGTGAATAAAGGCTTTCTCTGCTTGTCAAAATTGAACGCAGTTCTTCCATGGCTTTTGGGTTTCCAGCCATAGGTCTAACATCACCTTGTTCGCGAACACGTTCCATGTGTTCTTCAGGTAATGCCTTAAGCCATACGGTATGAAATTTTCTTAGTAGATGAGCATATGTTTCTTGTTCTGAAACGATGCCGCCACCTACCGCCAAAACAACAGAGTTTTCTGTTTCAAATACACTATCAAGCGCTTGGCGTTCTAATTGTCGATATCCTTCTTGCCCATAAAGTGCAATAACTTCACTGACAGGCATACCGCTTTGCTCAGCAATTATGTTATTTAACTCCATAAACTTTATGGAAAGCGCATCAGCTAACAATTTACCCAAAGTAGATTTGCCAGCACCGCGTAGACCTAACAGGCAAATGCGCTGTCCTTTATTGACTGAAGCATATGTAGTTTGCAATTCTTCTACAGCACGTTGCTTTTGATCATCATTGGCTTGTTTAAAAAGTTTAACAAATTCATATAAATTAGATTCCATCGCATCATCTTCAGCTAAAAACCAATCTGGAGAATATTCCAATGCAGCAGCGATTTGATAAAGCAGTCCAATAGAAATATTTCCGTTACCAGTTTCCAATTGTGCAAGGTATCTTTGCGATACGCCCGAGTTTTCAGAAAGAACGCGACGTGAGATGGACTTTTGTTTTCTGGCATATCTAACGCGTTCGCCAACTTTTAAAAGAAAATTTGCAACTTTCACCTCATCAAAAGGCTTTTGTTTCTGAAGCTTAGCAGACTCTGACATATTTAAAGACCTAATTACGAAAATGTTTTTTATGATACTAATTACAGATCATATTATGCAATATATTTCCTATAATTAAATCCATTTTAAGCACTTAAATCAAAATCAAATTGTTAAACTTAATATGTCTCAACATGAAACCTGCCATCTTCCCGCATCCGATCGCGGATAGCATGCCATTGCTGGCCAAAGCTTTCGGCAATTGTTGTCATTGCAGCATCAACGCCTTCCTCCATACCGCAAAGACCACAAATATAGATATAAGCGTTTTCGTCTTGTAAGAGAGCAGCAACCTCTTCTACCATATCACGCAATTCATCTTGAACATAACGCTTAGGCTGACCTTCTTGTCTACTGAAGACCATATGTTTTAAAAGCTGGTTTTCTGGCACTTTGTTTAGCGGCCCAAAATATGGCAGTGCCTGTGGTGTTCTTGCGCCAAATATCAATGTCATTGGCGTAGCCGCTTCTGGGTTTGTCCTTTGGCGCCGCATTGTGAAACCTCTAAAAGGCGCAGAACCTGTACCTGTACAGATCATCATTATTTTTGCATTTGGGTCACTTGGCATTAAAAACGTTGAACCAAACGGACCTGTAACTTTTACTTCTTCGCCCTTTTCAAGATCACAAATAAAGTTTGAGCAAATACCATCCGTCTCGCGTTTAACCGTAAGAGACAAATTATTATAATTGGGGCGCTCACCATCACGCGGACTGGAAATTGAATAAAGCCGAGGTAAATTCGGGTTGCCATTATCATCTTTTCCTGGTGGAATAATGCCAATGCTCTGCCCTTCCAGAATCGGAAAAGGAAGACTACCCGCATCCAAGATAATATGCCTTACATCATGGCTTGGGTCATCGGTTAAACGATAATTTCCCTGCACAGTCATGACGGCCGGATTCCCAAGATTATGTAAATTTATGCTAGCCTTGCCTGCTGAGGCTGGTGCCTTGGCTTTTCCGCCTGCACCTGAGTGTGCCTCTGCAAGCAGTTTTGCCATTTCACCATCAAGTGCTTCTAGGCCAGTTTGTTCTTCACTGGCACCAGCTTCAAACTCTTCTTGGCCAGGCAATTCATCGAATTCAAATTGTTCTTCAACAGTATAAGGAGTTTTAACAACACGCCATTCATCAATAGAACCTGTAGGACACACTGGTATGCAAGCCATACAATAATTACACTTATCAAAATCCACTACCACATTATCATCATTGTGCGTGATTGCTTCAATCGGGCAATTCATTTCACAAGTATAGCAACGAATGCAAATTTCAGGATCGATCAAATGTTGTTTTACAGGTACTGTCATATGTTTGAGCCAATAAATAAAATTGTGTGAGCATGTTTTAAGATGCTCACATAAGGTTAGAGAGATTGTTTTTTAAGCGATATGTAATTTTACATACTCGAAATCACCCGGCTTATTGTCGATACCTACTTTGGGTGGCGCAATCCAGCCAGCGTATTTTCCGGGTTCAACACATGGCACCATTAAGGATGTAATGAAGTCTGCGTCTGAGCTTGTCGGCAACCAATCTTTGCTTTTTTCATTAAACTCAGTTTCACCAAGCAAAGTGCCTTCTGGGTCAAAGGGCTTTTTGGCAAAGACACCAATGTCACGGTTAAACGCTTCATGGGGTAATTTCATTTCAAATTCGACGCCCATTTTAGCCATCATCTTATTCCAGCGACCAACACCACCAGAAGCATCACGGCGGTAATCATCGCGCAGGCGCATATTAATTGCTGTTAATGCTGGCATGTCTTTTAGAACAATTTTGTCGTCTTCAAGTTGAGTTACAGGATAAGTTGCATCACCAAGTTTGTGATCGTCATCAAGGCGGTGTTCCATGTAACGCCCTTTAATGCCTGAGTTAAAAGCATTTGCTGCATTGGTTGAAACTTCCTGTCCAAACAAATCCAACGACAGCGAATAATGCATATTCAGTTTTTTCTGGATAGTAGGTAAATCAATAACGCCAAGACTACGTATTTTATTAATATCATATGGGTCTGTAATGCCATTTTCATTCATCACCTGACAGGTGCGTTCAATAACACGACCAACGCCGGTTTCACCAACAAACATATGATGGGCTTCTTCTGTCAGCATGAAGCGGCATGTGCGCGATAGTGGATCAAAGCCTGATTGCGCTAATGATTCAAGCTGCATCTTGCCATCACGGTCAGTAAAATAAGTAAACATGAAGAAGGACAGCCAATCTGGTGTTTCCTCATTAAAAGCGCCTAACATACGGGGCGCTTCCTCAGAACCTGACGAGCGTATTAAAAGATCATCAGCTTCTTCACGGCCATTACGGCCAAAGTATTTTTGCAAAAGATAAACCATCGCCCAAAGGTGACGGCCTTCTTCTACGTTGACCTGAAACAGGTTGCGCATATCATAAAGCGAAGGAGCTGTTTTACCAAGGAAACGTTGTTGTTCAACAGAGCCTGGTTCTGTATCACCTTGAATAACAATCAAGCGTTGTAGCATGGCACGATATTCGCCAGGCACTTCTTGCCAGGCTTTTTCGCCGTAATGTTCACCACAAGGAATTGTACGGTCTTCAACTTCGGGTGCAAGTAAAATACCCCAGCGATATTCAGGCATTTTTACATAATCAAATTTAGCCCAGCCCTTAGGATCAACACTGACTGCTGTGCGAAGATAGACGAGACTATTTTGAAAATCTTGCGGAATTAGATCATTCCACCAATTAATATAACCTGGGTGCCATTTTTCTAATGCCTTTTGCACGCGCTTGTCTTTTGACAAATTCACATTGTTTGGGATTAACGTGTCATATTCTACATTTACCAAGTCCAGCATCAGTAGTTCTCCTCAAATAATCTTTTATGATGACACCACCATAGGCTCATCAGGTTTTATGTATTTATTACCTGCATTAAACACGGCGCATATCATACTTGCCGCGCTTGCCTGTTCCGTATCTTTGTAACGCACCATCTTCACCAACTGCATTCGGGCGTTGGAAAATCCAATTTTGCCATGCGGTTAATCGGCCAAAAATTCTGGTTTCCATTGTTTCAGGCCCTGCAAACCTTAAGTTTGCTTCCATGCCAGTCATGGCATCCGGCGAGAAGCTTGCACGTTCTTCCAGGAAAATACGAACTTCATCTTCCCAATCGACATCATCAAAAGCAAAGGTTACAAGGCCAAGCTCATCTGCATCAAAAGCTTCTAGTGTTTCACCTTTTTGTTCTTCAGCGGCATCTACCATTTCTGGGGCACCCAAAAAGCGGGTTTGCAATCTTGTAATATCATTGGACATTGGGAAAGGTCCAAAGTTGGCATCTGTTAATTTGATAGAAGCTATGTGACGATTATCTTCTTCAAAGTCACCTTCCATCATATATGAGCGATCTACCGCAAAAAGCAGTTCAGCTAAGACGCCTGTAAAACAAGAGCCATTTTCTACTAATGCTACAAGTGAGCGGGACGTTATATCAATGCGTTTGAGAACACGTTTCCAATAAAGTGTAATTTCATTGCAAAGCCAATCGTTACTTCTGTTTTCGAGTATCAAGGCTTCATGGCTTGCAACTAGGTCAGGATTACCTTGGGTCTTAAAAATCAAGACACCCACTTCAAGCGCGTTAAACCGTAAATGCAAAATGGCATCATCCAATTCACGCGCGAGGCGTAAAACCCATGACTGATCGCCCAAAGTATGTAATGCTTCTATACTTGAAGGAGCTTCGTCATCTGGACCTGAAATCATAATCGTTGCAGTCTTTCCAGCACGATCAATAGCAACTTCCACAGATGAATAAATCAAAGAACCATCATCATGCAGTGCGCGCTCTATTGGATTTAATTTAATACCCTTTGGGCTTTTATCTGCTTTTGCATCGTTGGCAATTTGCGTTGCGCGCTCAGATACAAAATCATCAAACTTAGAGTTTGCAATAACTTCATCTACAAGCCCCCACTGCTTTGCGCGTTTGCCTTTAACGCCCTCTTCAACACAACAAAATACATCTGCTAAATCACGGCGTACTTTTCTCTTATCAGTCACACGTGTAAGTCCACCAGTGCCAGGCAGAACGGCAAGCAATGGTACTTCCGGCAAAGCCACTGATGTTGAACTATCGTCTGTCATGTAAATCTCATCACAGGCCAAGGCCAATTCATAACCGCCGCCAGCGCATGCACCTTTTACTGACGCTAAATAATGTTGTCCAGATTCAACACCCGCTACTTCGAAAGTGTTTCTTGTTTCATTTGTGAATTTACAGAAGTTTACTTTATGTGCATGTTCTGCCCCACCCAACATACGAATGTTTGCACCAGCACAAAAAACCTTTTCTTTGCCTGATTGCATCACCACGGCGCCAACTTCCGGGTGTTCAAAACGCATTCGCTGCACAATATCTGCTAGCTCTATATCTACACCGAGGTCATAGGAATTAAGTTTCAACTCATAGCCTTCAAACAGGCCGCCGTTTTCATCAACATCCATAATCAAACGCGCTACCGCACCCTCATATTCAACTCTCCAATGACGGTATTGCGAAGGATCTAATTGAAAATTAATTTGTTTGGTCATGCAGCAACTCCAATGCAAAATGCACGAACTTAAACTATTATGTGATTATGCATAAATCAATGCAAAATAGGAATTTTTATGCACAAAATAACATAAATAAGTTATACTTATATTTTTTATGCATTATTATTCATAATTTTTATTGAAATTTTGCCCCTATCAAGTTGGGTGATAGCATTTTCCAGATCAGATTTGCGTAAGTGAAGTAGGCTATCTTGGGTAAATCCCACATAAGCTTCATGAATGCTATTTGCTGCAAGACTTGCCAATTTTTGCGCTGCTGATGCTCGATCCATTTTGATTTTTAATGCAGCATTTGCTAAATGTATAATTCCCTGCACCAAATGCTTCTCACGACTGTTTGGAGAAGCTTTCATCCAAACTTCTTCCAAGACTTCGTGACATTCCCAATAAAAAGCGTTTTCAAGAAGTCTTATTCCGTAAAGCCATGCAAGGTTGTCCTTAGCCGTGCCATCCTTGGTAATGTCAGGCACCATATCTTTAACGTGATTTAAAAAGCCTTCCTTATGGCGAGCGTTTATGCCTGGTATATAAGCATAATCAGGAAGTGGGATTTCATTATGATTCACAAGCAAGAATTACCCGACACAGACTTTCTCATTTTCTATACGCATAAGACGGGCAGCAAATTCAGAAATAATTTCTAGCGTTCTTTCTGGCTGATCGATATGCGGGGAATGCCCGCAGTTTTCCAGTATTTCAATATCAGCAGGTGAATAGGTTCTTTCATCAATTTCTTGTATTTGCGCAAGCGTGCCATATTCATCTTCACGCCCTTGAATAGCCAAAGCCGGAATGCGCAAATGATCAATTGCGTCACTTACATTCCAATTTTTAAACGCTTCATCCAGCCAAGCATCATTCCAACCTTTAAATGCACACTCAACATTTTCATGGTACTTTGAAAGTCTTTCGCGCAAGTCGCCTGCTTCATATTTTTCCTTGGCTTTTGCAATTGATTTTAACCCAATGTCTTCAGTAAAAAAATGCGGCGCCATCATCACAACAGCGCGCGCACGATAGTCAGGCATCATACCAGCGTAAATTGCTGCAATCGTTGCCCCATCACTATGCCCTAGTAAAAAGCCTTGTTGAAAACCAAAAGTATCAAGAACTTGAGGTAAAACCTCCTTTGCCTCTCTGCTCATATAATCCAGTGGACGAGGCAATTGGCAAACTTCCGACTTCCCATAACCAGCACGCGAATATACAAACACGCCATAGCCTGTTTCATGCGCTAATTTTTGCGGAAAATCCCGCCAAAGCTTGGCACACCCCAAGCCTTCATGGAGCATAACAATCGTTGGCGCTTTTTCAGGAGAAGGGCCAAAACAAATAGCTTCCAGTTTTTTATTATCAGCATGGATAAAACCAGCTTCATCGCTTTTCCAATTAAACTCTGGCATCATTTATTATCTTCTCTTAATTTAAAACGTTGTATTTTTCCGGTCGCTGTTTTTGGAAGATCTGAAACAATTTCAACCCAACGGGGATATTTCCATTTGCCAATTTGTCCTTTGACATATTCTTTTAGTTCCACCTCAATATCATGCGTTTTGATACCTTCATTTAATACAACAAACGCTTTTGGCTTTTCCAAATTTTCAGCATCACGCGCAGGAACAACTGCAGCCTCTAAAACGGAAACATGAGATGATAATGCCTGCTCCACTTCAAAAGGCGAAACCCAAATACCACTTACCTTGAACA
Organism: uncultured Rhizobiaceae group bacterium; assembly: GCA_937944165.1. Classification (GTDB taxonomy): domain Bacteria; phylum Pseudomonadota; class Alphaproteobacteria; order Rhizobiales; family Rhizobiaceae; genus JAALLB01. Next base: position 19,199 of record CALDZF010000222.1, read on the forward strand.
TATCATCAGTGCGTCCGCAATAGGTTAGATAACCGTCATCGCGTTTTTCGTACTTGTCACCAGTGCGCGTCCAAACCCCTTGAAAAGTATCACGAGTTTTCTTTCTTTGGTTCCAATAGTCAGATGCAGATGAATTTCCTTTTACAAGCAACTCGCCGATTTCACCAACACCAACTTCTTCGTCGTTTTCATTTACAAGTTTGATTTCATACCCCGGAACTGCCGTTCCAGAAGTTCCATATTTAACGGAGCCTGATTGATTGGATAAAAAGATATGTAGCATTTCTGTTGAACCAACGCCATCGAGAATTTCTGTGCCTGAAATCGCTTCCCAGGTTTTACCAACCTCCTCTGGTAAGGCTTCACCTGCTGAAATACATTTTCTTAAATTAATTTCCAATGCCCCTTTGCCACTATTAATATGCGCAACCAATGCAGCATAAAGCGTTGGAACACCGCAAAATATTGTTGGCTTATATTGGTTTAGAATATCAATAACGCTCTGCGG
>CALDZF010000223.1 GCA_937944165.1 uncultured Rhizobiaceae group bacterium
TAAATCAAATTGCATCTGTGTATTGAGTGGAGTTTTTGTTTTGCGTAGCACTCGTGTTAAAGACGCTTCAATAGTGAGGCGTGTTGCCAATTCCTTATTGATTTGTGGACTGGCAACAGTAATTTATTCAAGTCAAACAATAGAGGTTGCACACCAAGATGTGGCAAATCTTGTCGGAAAGACTGGTCAAGATCGTTGGCTTGCTCATATTCAAGCGCCAATAGGGGAGACTGTAGCCCTTACTTCTGCTGATAAATTGGGTAAAGAAAAAGTCCAATTGGCATCAATCAATAGTCCGAAATCCCTTGTTGTTTCAAAAGCGATTAAACAGCCGCCAAAGCCTCAAAAAATCAACAAGGCTATCAAAGGCAATCGTGTTCTACAAACAACAGCACGCCAGGCGCCCGAAAAATTTAATGCTGGCTCAGTGCTTGAGCGTCATAGTTTGATTGAGCCAATTGACCAGGGTAAAAAACAAGTATTGGCTTTTGTTAAACCCAAGCCAAACAAGGAAGCTTTACAGGTTGCTGCCGTTTTCCATCCTAAAAAGAAAAAACAAAAAAACTTTTTACCCAAAACAAAACATTTGCCTGTGCAGGTTGCCAAGCTTGTAAAACAATCACAAGGTTCGTTGCTTTCTTATGCGCCTAAGCCAAAGGTTCAACAATCACCATTTAGTGCAGTACTTACTGAGGCAAAGCCCGTAAAAATCGTTCCAAAATTAAATAAAGGCGATCACCGCTGGGCGCTTAATCCCCTGCCTAAAAATTCTTTTTCCAAAAAACAACAAGCTTGTCTTGCGCGTGGTATTTATTTTGAAGCACGCGGCGAGAGCGTAAAGGGACAAGCAGCGGTTGCTCAGGTGATTTTAAATCGTGTGCGTAATCCACATTATCCAAAGTCAATTTGCGGTGTCGTGTATCAAAATCAAAACTGGTATAATCGTTGCCAATTCTCTTTTGCCTGTGATCGGATTAAAGACCGGGTAAGAAACAAGAAACTTTATAAGGTTGCTCAACATATTGCATCAGAAACTACTGCTGGAAGGATTTGGTTTCCGCAAGTGGGGTCTGCTACACATTATCACGCTACCTATGTCGCTCCTAGGTGGCGTAAGAAGATGAAACGGGTTGGTAGAATCGGTTTGCACATATTTTACCGCACATATGGCGGCGGTTGGTCGTGATTTTTCACCGCCAAACAAGCCATTCATTGGCGGATTCTCTAAAAACCTCTGCGTCACTATTGTCGCAGGGGTTTATTCTTTGTGTAAATCCATGTTTTTCAAAGACTTAAGTAGTATTAACATCGCTTGACAGAAAAGTGGTGCGTCTCTATGTTGCCCGCATCCTAAGGGCTTTTACCAAAGGGGTAACTTTCGGTTTCATTTCAGGACTTTCGATAGGCAGATTAATCGCATATTATTGAGTTAAAGTGGTATTACTCCAAACTCGATATTGAAAGCTTGAGATGAATAAGAAACGATACCCGTTTGACACAAGCGCTAAGGATGATCTTGAGAGCAGATTGAATGATCTTAACAAGCGTCATGGACGCGATGTTAATGGCAAACAACGCGATGAGATCAAAAAGCCGGGTAATTCTGGCATGGCTAACGGTATGCGCATTGCGTCTGAATTTATTTCAGCAATACTTGTGGGTGCTGTAATTGGCTATGGGATTGATTGGTTTTTTGAAATTGCGCCATTGGCAATGATATTATTCATGATGCTTGGTTTTGCGGCAGGCGTATTAAACGTTATTCGCATGACAAAAGAAATGTAAGGCGATATTCGTCAAAGATATAACTGCACTTTCATAGTGCTATGAAGAAGTTGAGAAGCAAAAGTGGCAAACGATCCGATTAGTCAGTTTCAGTTGAAAACCTATATCCCTTTAGAAATTGGTGGTATGGACATTTCTTTCACCAATTCAGCCTTATTTATGGTCGCAACAGTGGCGCTGACATCTGTATTCTTTATTTGGGCAACAAGTGGTCGTGGCATCATACCGTCAAGAGGGCAATCATTTGCTGAGATGACATATGAATTTGTCGCCGGGATGTTACGAGATTCGGCAGGCTCGGAAGGCATGAAGTTCTTCCCGCTGGTATTCTCATTATTCTTATTTATCCTGGTTGCCAACATGATTGGTATGTTCCCGTATTTCTTCACGGTTACCAGCCATGTGATAATAACAGTGGCATTGGCTTTTTTAGTCTTCTTCACCGTCATTATTGTTGGATTTGCCAAAAATGGTCTTGGTTTCCTAAAGTTATTTGTTCCAAGCGGGGTTCCTTTGGCCATTATGCCACTGGTTATTGCAATTGAAGTAATCTCTTTCTTTGCAAGACCAATCAGTCATTCAGTTCGTTTGTTTGCAAACATGCTTGCTGGGCATATTACACTAAAAGTGTTTGCTGGATTTATTGTTTCGCTTGGGAGTTTTGGAGCGTTGGGTGTTGCGGGCGCGGTACTTCCGCTGCTAATGACAATTGGTCTAACAGCCTTGGAATTCCTGGTAGCATTCTTACAAGCTTACGTTTTCACCATGCTGACATGCATGTATCTCAATGATGCCCTTCATCCTGGCGGGCACTAATTTTAACGGGCATTTATATGTCTTAACACAAATAAATAATTACATTTCAAAAGGAGTTTAGAAATGGAACCAGAAGCAGCAAAATTAATCGGCGCAGGTCTAGCAGCTATCGGTACAGGCGCAGCCGGTATCGGTGTGGGTAACTTGTTTGGTCAGTTCTTGCAGGGTGCACTTCGTAACCCATCTGCAGCAGATGGCCAATTTGGTCGTTTGATCTTCGGTTTTGCCGTGACAGAAGCCCTGGGCATCTTCTCACTGCTAATCGCTCTTCTACTGCTATTTGCGGTTTAATTGTAAAAACTACAGATGACGGAGAAAACTCTCTGTCATCTGATCGTTTTGTTTAATTTATTTTCTGCGGAGTGGTATGATGTTTATCAGCCAAGCACTGGCAGCAACTGAAGAAGCAAGTGGTACACCGGGTGTATTCCCGCCATTTGACCCAGCTTCATTTGCATCACAATTATTGTGGCTCACACTTACATTTGGCGTATTTTACATGATAATGAGCCGTGTAATTATTCCCCGCCTTTCTGGTATTTTGGAAGTACGAAGCGATCGTATTACAAGAGATCTGGATGAAACTCAGCGTTTGAAAGCTGAAGCAGATGCTGCCCTCGCAGCTTATGAACACGATTTGGCTGATGCCAAGAAAAACGCTCATAGCATTGCAATGGAATCAACTGAAAAAGCCAAGGCCGAATCATCAGCTGCACGCGAAAAAGTTGAAGCCGAACTTGCAGAAAAAATGGCTGAAGCAGAAGCACGTATTGCTGAGATTAAAGCAAAAGCAATGTCTGAAGTTGGCACTATCGCCAATGATACGACCAGCGTAATTGTAAAAGACCTTATTGGTGGTAAACTCACTAATGCTGAAATTACAAAAGCTGTTTCAAGTCTAGTTAAGTAGGAGAATAACATGGATGCTACTGCATGGGCTCTCGTTGGCCTCATAATATTTATGAGCCTTGTTTTATATCTCAAGGTTCCAGCGATGGTTACCAAAAGTCTGGACGAGCGCGCTGATAAAATTCGTGATGAACTTGATGAAGCACGAAAACTTCGTGAAGAAGCTCAAAACCTTCTTGCGGAATATCAAGCAAAACGTCAGGCAGCACAAAAAGAAGCTGATGAGATTGTTTCTGCTGCCAAGCGTGAAGCAAGCGTTCTATCAGAAGACGCTGCACGTAAAACTGCAGAGTTTGTTGAGCGTCGTACGGCATCTGCCGAGCAAAAAATTGCGCAAGCTGAAGCACTGGCAATGGCCGAAGTTAGATCTTCTGCTGTTGATGTGGCAATTGCTGCAGCAGAACAAATTGTTGCTGGTAAGGTAACAGGTGCTACTGCAAGTGGTTTAATTAAAAGCAGTATTTCAGAAATTAAAACAAAGCTGAATTAAGCAAATCATTTATTATGAATTTCAAAGGCGCTTTAAGCGCCTTTTTTATTATCTGCTTTTTCTAACATTTGCTTAAGTGGTGAGAAGCTTTTGCGATGTAGTGGCGAACCGCCAAATTTCAAAATCGCTTCACGGTGTTTTTGGGAGCCATAGCCTTTATGACCTGCAAATCCATATGCGGGGTAAAGCTTGTCTGCTTCTACCATCATTCTATCACGAACAACTTTGGCAATGATTGAGGCAGCTGCAATTGAAAGCGACCGCGTATCGCCCTTTATAAAGGCTTCGCCAATATTGGTAAGCGCCTTGGGTACGTCACGCCCATCTATAATAGCATAATCTGCCTTGATGGGTAGTTGCGCAATTGAAACTTCCATAGCATGCAATGCAGCTTCACGAATATTAATCTTGTCGATGGTTTGTGCATTAAGCGAGCACCATGCGACATGGGATGTTTTTAATATCTCATCAAATAAGATTTCACGCCTCTTTTCGGTAAGTTTCTTTGAATCGTTTAATCCCATAGGCAGATTATCAGGGTTTAAAATAACGGCTGCAGATGTTACCGGACCAGCAAGAGGACCGCGACCTGCTTCATCTACGCCAGCAATAGCATATTTGCCTTGTGCCAATAATGCAGCCTCAATTGAAAAATCAGGCGCACTAGGCAAGGTAAAAGATTTAAGAGAATCAGTGACAGACATACGGGGAATAATATCTATTCACTGATCCTCTTGAAAGCCTGATAAGTAAATTGCGGCGTAAACTTATCAGGTAGTAAACCCAGATATTAAACTTAAAATAAATTAAGCTGGTTCTCTACTTCTCTGGCAGGGGCAATAAATTGGCTATGGTCCAACCTGCGTTTAACTTCATTAAGGCCAAGCTTCTTACAGGCGATTTCAAAGCGCCTACCCACTTGCCATGCATATGGTCCGTCACCGCGCATGCGTTTGCCGTAGTCAGCATCATAATCCTTGCCGCCCCTTAGCGCGCGCAACAGGTTCATCACATGGCGGTAACGGTCTGGGTAATGCTTTAACAGCCAATCACGAAAGAGGGGGGAAACCTCACGTGGTAGCCTCAGCATAATAAAGCCTGCCTCTGTTGCACCAGCAGCTTGTGCAGAATCTAAAATACGTTCAATCTCATGATCGGTAAGGGCAGGGATAATAGGTGCAACCATGGTAGAGGTAGGAATACCCGCCTTGGTTAAATCTCGTAAGGTTTTCAAACGAAGTCCAGGCGTGGCAGCACGTGGCTCCATTAGCCGTGATAACTTCCTGTCAAGTGAGGTAATGGAGATACAAACCTTCGCTAATCCCTTGGCGGCCATGCGGGATAAAATATCAATGTCACGCGTTACAAGCGCAGATTTGGTTACAATCCCAACCGGATGATTGGCTGCTTCCAGCACTTCAAGAATTTCGCGCGTGATCCGCCATTGCTTTTCAATCGGTTGATAGGGGTCTGTATTGGTGCCAAGTGCAATCGTACGTGGTTTATAATTTTTCTTGGCCAACTCTTTTTTGAGTAATTGCGCAGCATTAGGCTTTGCGTAAAGGGTCGTTTCAAAATCAAGCCCGGCTGATAAACCCATGTAGGAATGTGTAGGCCGCGCAAAACAATAAATGCATCCGTGCTCACAGCCACGATAAGGATTAATTGAACGGTCAAACCCAATATCAGGAGAATCGTTTTTGGTGATGATGGTCTTGGGCTTTTCCACTTGAACATGAGTTCTAAAAGCGGGCAATTCATCAAGTGACTGCCAGCCATCATCAAAAACATGGCGAGACTGTTTGTCAAAGCGTGAAGATGGGTTAAGCGTTGCCCCGCGTCCCTTGTTAATACCAGTGTGCCGTAACTTGTCAGCAGAAGTATCACGGCCTTCAGAAATAACAGAACTGCCCATATAGGCCTCATGGGCTTTGATCGTTTCAACATTTTGCTCACGCATAGCACTCATGATTTTCTCCTGTTCTATTGTTCTTGGAAAATATTCCTAACAAACAAAAGTGAACAAAACAAGAACATAATAAAAAATTCTGCAATTATTTTTTTGCATACATATCTTTGTGGTTTGTCTGCCGTTTTGAACAAGTTCATGTGAAGAGATGTTACAAACTTTAATCTGGCAAGGTTTTCATAAAAGTTGCATAATGCCATAGGCTATAACTTATATAAGGATTTTAATTATGGATATTTCACGCCGCCAATTTTCAGGTCTAACAGTTGCTACTGCTGCAAGTGTTGCACTTGGTTCTGTACCTTCTTTTGCTGGAGAAGCACGTAAAGGCAGCTTGTCAGGTCGTCAAGGCTACAAGGTAAAAGGTACTGTTAAAGTAAAAAAAGAAGGTGGTAAAACCAAGGTTGTACTCGCTGACAACTATTTGTTTGATCCAACAAAGAACCCGCCTGACATCAAAATCGGTTTCGGTAATGGCGAAAAATACGCTAAGGGTTCAAAAATCCACAATAGACTAACTGTCAAAAAAGGCGCTGCAACATTCGATGTTCCATCAAGCATTGATACTGACAAGTTCAGCGAGCTTTATATCTATTGTGAAAAATTCACAGTGATTTTGGCTGTTGCGCCTTTAAAGTAATCGACCAATAAAATTTCAAGATTGGAAGCCGCCTTTTGGGGCGGCTTTTTTATTGAAATAAACGCCTGAAAAAGGTTTTACCAATAAGACACATATTGCTTTGTTATTGTGCATGAGTGAAAATCCCACCCATGTATTTGCAAGATTCTTTTTTTGATTTATCGCCCTGGGGGCGGGTAGGGCTTTTGTGCATTAGCACATGTCTCTTTTTCCTGACGTTTTTTGCCACCAGACATCTGCTTAAGAACAGGCCATTCTGGCTCTGCATTCTGGGCTCACTTGTAATATTCGTTTTATTCGTCTGCCTGTCGCCGCAAGTTTACTACATGTATTACAGAATACTAATAGACAGCCTTCCGCTGCAGTGGGTAATAAGACCCATGGAGGCGCCCTTCGCAGCTTTGAAATATATAACCTTCCAAGGCCCGCAAAACCTATCCGCCCACAGCCAAGGCCTGCTAGGCTGGCTACTGCTTGCTGCACCATTTTTTAGGTTAAAGAGAGGTTCAGCGGAAGGGCGAGAGTAGAGTTATGTAAAGCGATTATGGGTTTTAGTAAATAACGGTTACTGTCATTGTACTTAACTTCTTGAATAATACAATTTGCATAAACGAAAATTTTCATATACCTTACGTTAGGTAGTTAATGTGAGTATATTTAAGAATGTTGAGAGTTTTAATAATTTTCTTATTTTTTTCATTAATGAATTTGGGAGGCTCAAGGGCTGAACCAAATCAACACTCGCAATTTTTGATGACTACTCCTGTGTCTTTGTTTGATATGGGAATGTTTAGATTAGAACAATTCATAAAAGAAGATATAAAAACTACTCAAGAAATTTATGAAAAAGTTTGGCGTAAAAGTACTCCAATGATTCATTATGAGCCTACGATTGTCTACGATTGGAATTCAGATAAAATCATTATTACTACTTACTTAAAACCATCCGTATTGATTGATAGAGCAATAAAACGACAACAATGCTTTGATTGGATTGATTATGTACAACAAAGAGCCGGCTTTTATAATGGTGTTAATCAAAAGTTGGAAAATGATATATTAGATATCATTTCAAGCTTTTTTAATCATCAAAGCTTTACGTCAGTTGCCAGTAAAGAAGCTGCGGGAGATATTGCAGATAAGATTTATTTGGAATGTATTATCCCATTTACAGCGGATGCCCAAACTTTAGAAGACCATAAAGATAAGTTAATTGTTACTGTTCACTCTACTCTTAAATCTAATGTTGCAGCATCAATCCGAGAAGGTAATTTTTCTGATTAGTCCATGTGAACGTATTGACTTATGAATTACAGTGACAGCGACTGTCTTGATTTATGTTACGACATTTGTTTGTTTTGGTCACGGTATTGTTCTCCTGTTTTGCACATTTGGTTTAGGGTTATGAGCATTTTTCGCATGATTGCGACGAGGAGAAGTTTCTTTGGTTTTCCT
>CALDZF010000224.1 GCA_937944165.1 uncultured Rhizobiaceae group bacterium
ATTTAAGGCTTTTGCCAAATCAATTTTGCACGCCCCAGAGATGTATTGTGCTGTTCACACCAGATATAAACTTCATTAAATTGAAGGGCTTCAATCTTTGGATTAATCTTATGTTTTTGTGTACCTTTGAATTGTTTTAACTCGGCAATAAGTCCACTGCGTTGATAGCCGTCTTTGCCTAAGGCAACCCATGGGTCTGGTGATCCTTCATGTAAAAAATCATCGCGAAACTTGACAAACCATTCCTTATCAATCTGGATAATATAAACTTTTCCGCTAGTCACGCCGCTTGTAAAACTGCCTTCAGCATGGATAGTTGGTTCATTAGCAAGTGGTGTTTGAGGAAATAAAACACTTCCGCAGATTAGTCTGAGAAAATGTCTTTTTTTCATTTTATCTATTCGTGAGCATATGGCCTGATTTAATATGTAAGATTAAGCAGAGTTTAAATGCTGTTTTAATGAGAGTAAATCTTGCCAAGCCAAACGCTTGTGTGTTGGCTGTCTTAACAAATAGGCGGGGTGGAGTGTTGGTAAGGCTTTAACGGTAAGGCTTTTTATTCTTAGTTCAGTCCACTTGCCACGTAACTTCATAATTCCGTCTGTCGTTTTCATTAAGGTTTTTGCAGAAGAGCCTCCCACCATCAAAACATAATCAGGATTAACCAATTCAATATGGCGTTCAATGAAGGGGCGGCAAATTTCGGTTTCTTGTGGCGTTGGTGTGCGATTGCCCGGTGGACGCCATGGAATAACATTCGTGATGTAAGTGTTTTCACGGTTCAGATCGATCGCAGCAAGCATCTTGTCTAATAATTGTCCAGCACGCCCTACAAATGGTAAGCCGTGTAAATCTTCATCGCGCCCAGGCGCTTCCCCTATCAGCATCAGTTTTGCTTGTGGATTACCATCAGCAAAGACAAGAGATTTGGCCGTCCTTTTAAGATTACAACCTTCAAAGCTCGCCATAGCCTGTTTTAGTTCTTCAAGCGTATTGGCCTTTAAAGCAAGATTTTTTGACATTTCAATTGCAGCCCCATCTGGCATTACAGCTTGCGCTTTTGTGGGTACAGGGCGAGGTTTATTTTCTGCCCGCTTTGCCAAATGTTCTTGGGGGGAATTTACTTGCATGGATGGGGTTTTTATCCGTGGTGCCGGGGGCTGTTCGCTAAATCTGTCGACTGGAGTATCTTCAAGCAGGATATCAACACCTGCTTCTACGTACCACTCCATGATTTCCCTTATATTATCCATAAGATTACTTTAGCCTTGAATTTGAAGCTTTGTAAGCAAAACTGTCGTGGATTCACAATCAAACTGCGTCAAAATTATTATGGTCTTGTTCTTACATCGTGATAAGAATAGATAAATGCTGAAAACAGCGAATGAATTTGGAGAATGAAATGTCTGAGGAAACAGGCCTTGAGCCACGCGAAAGCATGGAATTTGATGTTGTTATTGTTGGAGCAGGACCTGCAGGTCTTTCTGCAGCAATTAAACTTAAACAATTGAATGCTGATCTTGATGTTGTGGTTTTGGAAAAAGGCCCCGAAGTTGGCGCGCATATTCTTTCAGGTGCCGTGATAGATCCTATTGCGGTTGACCGCTTAATCCCTGATTGGAAGGATGAAAGTGACCATCCTTTCAAGGTTCCTGTAACCGATGACATTTTCAACTTCCTGACAGAAACAAGTTCAAAGAAGCTTCCAGGCTTTGGTATGCCGAAGTTCATGAACAATCATGGAAATTACATTGTTTCACTGGGTAATGTCTGTCGCTGGCTAGCAGAAAAAGCTGAAGGCCTGGGCGTTGAAATTTATCCGGGTTTTGCAGCGGCTGAATTAATCCACGATGACAAGGGCGCTGTAAAAGGTGTTGCAACTGGCGATATGGGTTTGCAAAAAGATGGAGCACCCGGCCCAATGCATGAGCGCGGGATGGAATTGCATGGCAAATATGTATTATTTGGCGAAGGTGCACGTGGTTCATTGTCTAAAGAATTGATCGCAAAGTTTGATCTTGCAAAGGATTCAAGCCCCCCAAAATTCGGCATCGGCTTTAAAGAGCTTTGGGAAGTTGATCCGTCAAAACACAAGGAAGGCCGTGTTGAGCACTCACTCGGCTGGCCACTGAAATCAAATCAGGACGGTGGTTCTTTTGTTTATCACGTTGAAAATAATCAAGTGTACGTGGGCTATGTTGTAGCGCTTGGTTATAAAAATCCTTACCTTTCTCCGTTTGATGAATTTCAACGCTTCAAAACTCACCCATCAATCGCGCCACTCCTGGAAGGGGCAAAACGTGTTTCATATGGTTCACGTGCTATTACACAAGGTGGCTATCAGTCCGTACCGCGCCTTTCGTTCCCAGGTGGTGCGTTACTTGGTTGTGCCGCAGGCTTCGTAAACGTGCCTCGCATCAAAGGGTCTCATAACGCAATGCTATCTGGCATGTTGGCAGCAGAACATATTGTTGAAGCGCTTTCTGCTGGTCGCGCCAATGATGAGCTAGTCGGCTACGAGGAAGCATGGCGCGAGAGTGATATTGGTAAGGATCTTCACCCGGTTCGTAACGTTAAGCCATTGGTAACAAAGCATGGCTCAATCAAGGGCATGGTACTATCTGGTATAGATATGTGGTGCAATATTCTTCTTAAGTGGTCACCCTTTGGTACAATGCAACATGAAAAAGCAGACTACCATACGACCGAGCCTGCTAGTATGCATGAGCCAATCGAATATCCAAAGCCCGATGGCAAGCTGACGTTTGATCGTTCGTCTTCTGTGTTTTTGTCGAATACAAACCATGCGGAAGGTCAGCCAGTTCACTTAAAAGTTGCTGATCTGGATAAACAAAAGCAATCCGAACTTATGGAATTTGCAGGCCCATCCCAACGTTATTGCCCTGCTGGTGTATATGAGTGGGTTGATGGCAATGGCGACAGCGTGCCACTTGGCAAGGAAGCAGAAGCAAAAGATGCAAGCTTTGTGATCAACAGCCAAAACTGTGTTCACTGCAAAACCTGTGACATAAAAGACCCGAACCAGAATATCAACTGGACAGTGCCGCAAGGCGGTGAGGGGCCTGTTTATCCGAATATGTAATTTGGAAATTAGAATTAAAAGCCGGAAGTACAATCAACTTTCGGCTTTTTAGTTATTACCCTGCAATATAACGTTTCATTTCTTCGGCTTCAGTTTCAGCCTTTTGGATTTTGCGTTTTACGACATCCCCTATGGAAATAATTCCGGTAAGCTTACCATTTGAGATTACAGGCAAGTGTCTAAATCTGCCTTTTGTCATTTTCTCCATTAAAGCATCAATGGTTTCCGTTTCATCACAGGAAACAACTTTTGGGGTCATGCACACATCAATTGTTTTGGCTAATGCATCCGTGCCAGATTTGGCGATTTGTCGTATAATATCGCGTTCAGAAGCAATCCCGCATACTTGTTGGTTATCATTTAGGATAACCGCAGCTCCTATCTTTTTTTGAGCTAATGTTTTGGCAACGCTCTCAATTGTCATATTAGACTGTGCCGTAAAAACATCACGGCCTTTATCCGATAAAATTTCAGAAACAGACATTTAGCTACTCCTTATAAGCAAATTTAGCCCCCGCTTAAAAGAATAGTAGCTTAAAATATCCAAAAACCAAAATTAGATGCTTTATTAAATTGTTTTAATTGGTTTTCTTATCCGGAAATCGTACACATTTTTTGGGAATATGCTCTAAGTAACAAGGATTGGTGATCTTGTTTTTACACGGTCGTAAAGATCAATTACATCTTGGTGTACCATGCGCACACAACCGCTGGAAACGGCCTTGCCAATTGACCAATGTTCTGGTGTGCCGTGTACTCTGTATAGTGTATCAACATTACCTTCGAATATATAAAGCGCACGCGCTCCCAAAGGGTTTTCAAGACCGCCTGGCATGCCGCCGTTTTCTTCTGACCATTTTTCAAGTTCAGGGCGCCGCTCAATCATTTCTGCTGGAGGTGTCCATTTTGGCCATTCTTGTTTCCAAAGAACGCGCGCACGGCCAGACCATTCAAACCCTGCCTTTCCAAGACCAACACCATATCGCATTGCCTTGCCATTTGGTTCTACGAGGTAGAGATAGAAATTTTGTGTGTCGACAACAAGTGAACCAACTTTTTCTTTTGTTGGGTAATTAACCTGTTTGCGAAAATAACGTTCTTCCAATTGTCCTTCGGGAACAGCAGCGACTGGGAATTTTTCGTTTGGAAGCGAGCCGTAAAGTGAAGCAAATGTGCTTTTGTTTTTATTGAAAATTCCTGAATCAGTATCAGTATCTACACCAGCAATCTCTGTTTCATCGCCAGATTTTTTCTTAAATCTACTGCGTAATTTTTTTAAAGAGGCTCGCATTCTGTCAGATGTACTATTTTCTGAAGAAGATGAACAACCAGCTATCAATAAACTTGTTGCAGCAGTTGCACCTGTAATAACTTTACGACGTGATACGTTCAATTTCTTTTCTTCAGGTAAAATTATACGAGTCATATTATAAGTCCCTATTTTTACAAAGATTGTTAACGAATATTAACTAATTTCACCAGCAGAAAAATGCTCACAAGTGTGTGAGTTGCTTATTATAGTTAACGTAAGGGTGAGCATCTATTGGATTTGAAATTTTACAAGTACTGGTAAGTGATCAGAACCCAAGTCTTCAATCGTTTTTGCAGATAAAACTTTAATGCGTCCTTTACTCATAACATTGTCTATCGGAAGCCCTGCCCACCAAGTATATTGAATTGGTAGTTCATCAACAATCCATGTTGACCCGATGCCTGGTGTTATTTGCATATTAGCTGCTTTGGCAAAGCGTTGAACGCTCCAAGACCAAGGCGTTGCGTTAAAATCACCTGCGAATAGAGCATCATCTTTAATTTTGTTAAGTTCGGGAATAAGTGTATCAATCTGTTTAGGACCAGAAGCAGGCCATGGCCAACGCACATGCACAGATCCAGAAGTAAACTTTACCCCCTCAGGAGAAGTAATTTCTGTTTTTGCGAAAGAGCCGTAAATGCCACAATATTCATTGCTCTTATCTAATGGCCATTTGGATAAAAATTTTACCCCACCACGTTTCCCCCATTCAGCGCAATGCAACATAAAGGGCCAGTTTTTATATAATCTTTGTAGATCAATACTCCATCGTTCACCCGCCTCACTGAGTGAAATCAATTCTGGATCAAGCTTTATAATATGGTCGATAGCTAGCTTGCGTTCTGTATTAACCCAAAAAAGATTGAAGTGCAGCAATGAGTAAACAGGTTTGGTTATATCTGGTTCTAAAATGCGCGCAGTGAAAGTTGTACCAATAGAAGCAGTATAAAGACCCATAATACCTGTAAGCGTTGCCAAGCTTCCAAGTATCAGCCATTTGCGAAACAAAATTATAATACCCATCAAAACCAATCCAAGACTAACGTGTAGTCTGAAATGGGAAAATGTATCAAAGGCTGGATGGATTGGACCAAGAAAGCCTAATCCAATGCCAAGGATTGCACCCAAAATTCCAAGGGCAATAAATTTTTTGAAGTAGCGCATATGCTGAGAAAGTTTCCGCAGTCTTAATGGTTGGTAAAAACAAATTTACAAACCAACTCCATTATCCCCTCGTAAAATGGAGTTAGCTTGTTTATTTTGTGATTAACAAATTTATCAGGAGCCTACAATGACAGATCAATCAGCCCCTATAGAAGTTTACTATTGGCCAACGCCAAACGGATGGAAAATATCCATCATGATGGAAGAGTTAGACATTCCTTACGAAATTAAATATGTAAACATTGGCGCTGGAGATCAGTTTAAACCTGATTTTTTGAAAATAGCGCCCAACAATCGAATGCCAGCTATTATCGACCCTGAAGGGCCTAGTGGAAAACCAATTTCAATATTTGAGTCTGGTGCAATTCTCCAATACTTGGGACGTAAGTTTAATAAATTCTACCCATCTGATGAGCGCGGTCGTGTGGAAGTCGACCAATGGTTGATGTGGCAAATGGGCGGCCTTGGTCCCATGGCAGGCCAAACGCATCATTTTCGTGTCTACGCGCCTGAAAAAGTACCCTATGCAATTGATCGTTATACAAACGAAGTAAACAGACTTTATGGCGTTTTAAACAAGCAACTTGAAGATCGTGAATATTTGGCTGAAGAATATTCGATTGCTGATATATCTTGTATTGGCTGGGCGCAATTATGGGAACGGCAAGGACAAGACATAAAACAATTTCCGAATATGGAAAAATGGATTGAGCGATTAAAAACCAGACCAGCCGTTGCAAAAGGCTTGGCATTAGGTTTGGAAAAACGCGAGCAATCAAGTTTTGATAAAGATAAAGATCAACAAGCAGTTCTGTTTAGACAAAAGGCTCGGTAATTCATGAATTTTTTAAAAAGCTTTTTAACGTCTCTTTTACTTGTAACCAGCACTCCATCTTATGCAGAGCTTTTAGGTGAGGAGTGGATTACAGAAGCAGAAATGAAAAAACAATCTGCCTTTGCTAGACAAAACAGACTTTTGCTCGCTGGCTTGAACTGTAAGTTTAAAGAAGTAGATAATCCGCAAAGAAGTGATGTCTTGTTTCGTGCAGATTTTAAGTTTGTTGATACACCGCAAGCATGGGGATGGACGTTTGACGCAAACGCTCCGCTAAAAGGCCCGGAAGAACAAGCAAAAAAAGCAGGCTTTGTTGTGGCTTCAGAAGATTATTTCGAATTAACCGGGGTAACCTGGGTAAGATGCAAAGTTTGGCATAGACCAT
>CALDZF010000225.1 GCA_937944165.1 uncultured Rhizobiaceae group bacterium
GGAATATGGCTATCATACCACGCTTTATAATCGCTATAATCGATGGTCAAAGCGTGGCATTTGGCAATACCTGTTTCGCGAGATTGTGGCTCGACTGTCGGATGAAGATGAAATGGTAGCTCTGGACAGTACCCATATCAAAGCCCACAGATGTGCTGCAGGTGCAAAAAAGGGGCTGTTGAGGAAGCCATTGGTATAAGCCGTGGTGGACGAAACACCAAGCTGCACGCCGTTAGTGATATGCAATGCAGGCCCGTTTTACTTTATCTGACGCCTGGCCAATGCGCTGATATAAAAGGCGCTGTTGGATTAAGTGCAGTTTTGCCACCCGTTAAATATTTGCTGGCAGATAAAGCTTATGACGCAGGCCATTTTAGAGATTTTATTGCTCGTCGAGGTATCCAGCCTGTCATTCCGGCAAAAGCAAACCGGAAGGTTCATATTCCACACAACAAGAAACGTTACAAACATCGAAATACAGTTGAGCGAATGTTTGGCAGGATCAAGGACTGGAGGCGGGTTGCAACACGCTATGACAAGCTCGCAAGAAACTTTATGGCTGCAATATGCCTAGCAGCTTTGATATGTTTCTGGATATAACCTGTGAGTCTGGAGCCTAGCGAACTTATTCAAGCCTTGCCAGACATTGCACAAAACTTTCGTAAAAATACCAATTCGGAAATTAATGTCCCTTATGGCAAAGGTGATAGAAATACCTTTGATGTCTTTTATCCCGAAGGTAGCGCCAAAGGTGTTTTTATATTTGTTCATGGGGGTTACTGGCTTAGATTTGATAAATCTTATTGGAGCCATTTAAGCGCTGGGCCTCTTGCAAGAGGCTATGCAGTTGCAATGCCTTCTTACACGCTTTGTCCCGATGTAAGAATTCCTGAAATTACCGCAGAAGTAACGACAAGCATTGAAGTAATAGCCAAGCGTTTTGAAAGCGATATTATCCTTTGTGGACATTCAGCAGGCGGACATTTGGTAACACGCCAGATTTGCCAAGACAGTAACTTGGATGAAGGTATTTTAAAACGCATCCCAAAAGTCATTTCAATTTCAGGCGTTCATGATTTACGCCCAATCCTTAAAATAGTACAAAACGAAACCATCAATCTTAATGAAGAGGAGGCAATCAAGGAAAGCCCCGCACTTCTAAAACCGCATTTCGATATTCCGGTTGATTGTATAGTTGGTAGTGATGAGCGCCCGGAGTTTATTCGCCAAAATGATTTACTCGCAAACATATGGCGCGGCATGGGTGTTGCCACAACGTCTGCGCATATAGCAGGCAAACACCATTTTGATGTGGTTGAAGATTTGCTTGACCCTGAAGGTTTAATTTGTAGCACTTTGTGATTAGCACTGCGCTTAGACCATCAGATTATTTCGAAACCAGTTCAGCGATTTTGATGCGCTGAATTTTACCAGACGGCCCTTTGGGTAATTCCGGTAAAAAATGAATTCGGTCTGGTGTTTTAAATTTGCCAATTTGTTTTACGCATATAGCAATCAAATCAGCTTCTGTAAGTTTGGAGTTTTCACTTACCATAACGCCAGCTTCAATGCGCTGGCCGTAGTTTGGACAGGTAAGCGCAAATGCGGCAGCTTCTACAACGTCTGGATGACTGTAAAGCGCTTCATCAACTTCACGCGGGGCAATGTTTTCACCGCCTTTGATAATAAGCTCTTTTAAGCGGCCAGTGATATAAACGTAGCCCTCTTCATCTTGTTTGCCGAGGTCTCCAGTGCGCAGCCAACCATCTTTTGTTATAGCTTCATTCGTGGCTTCTTCATTTTTAAGATAGCAGCGCATGACATTGGGTCCACGCACCAAAATTTCGCCTTCAACATTTCGAATGACCTCACGTTGTGCCTTGTCAGCAATGATTACCTCATTGCCAAAGCCAATGCCGGGGGAGCCTATTTTACGAATGCCGGGGGGTAATGGATTTGATAAAATTTGCGCAGCAGTTTCCGTCAGCCCCATAGTTTCAATCACCGGAACTTGAAAGCGTTCTTCAAAAGCTGAATGCATATCTGGCGACAATGGTGCAGAGGCTGAGCGGCCAAAACGTAATCTTTCACAGCCAGTAGCATCGCCACCTGCATTCTCCGCATTTTGCAATAGGTAAGAAATCTGTGTTGGAACAACCGAAAACCAGGAGCATTGATGTGTTCGAATATTATCCCAAAACGTGGAGACAGAAAATTTTGGTGGGATAACGATGCTACTGCCTGAAACAAGAGCCCCCATCAATGAAACGCATACAGCATTAATATGATATAATGGCAGGACGCAAAGCCCGCAGTCGTCTTTTTGTAATTGATGTGCAGCAGCGGTGTTATGTCCACCTGCCAATAGGTTTGAATGCGTTAACACCACACCTTTAGGGCGACCCGTCGTGCCGGAAGTGTACATCAGCAAACCATCAATCTCGCTATCACAATCGTCAAGATTATTTGTGTTATTCAGATCATTATTGATGTCTTTTAAATCCAATATTGTTGCAGGTTGTGGACATGACACAACAATAGGCGTGATTTGAGAATAGGTTTTATCATCGGTTAAAACCAAACGTGTTTCGGAATGTTCAAGCACATAGGCGATAACCGCGTGCCCCGCGACCAGATTAA
>CALDZF010000226.1 GCA_937944165.1 uncultured Rhizobiaceae group bacterium
GTTTAGCTTAAAGTTACGCCGCCGTTAATCTCATCAGTAAGATCCATTACACTATTGCCTGCGCCATTTGATTTATTTGTTGTATTTAATTTGTCAAAAGCCTCATCGAGTGATTGGCTTACTTTCTTTTCAAATTTTACAGGTGTTGAGACAGTTTTGGGTTTGGTGTGTTTTTCGATATTTGTTTGGGCTAACTCTGCAATAGTGCTTACGCCTTCAAGTTCGATAATTATATTATCTAATGATGTGAGTAATTTATAATCTGGAATGGATTGTAATCTTATAAACGCATCATCACGCATAGCTTTAAGTT
Source organism: uncultured Rhizobiaceae group bacterium (assembly GCA_937944165.1). Lineage (GTDB taxonomy): Bacteria > Pseudomonadota > Alphaproteobacteria > Rhizobiales > Rhizobiaceae > JAALLB01. Next base: position 314 of record CALDZF010000226.1, read on the forward strand.
GCTTAATTTCTTCCATTTGTATTCTCCCTATTAATGCTTAATGCATTCATAGGATGCTAGTAAAATGCGATTATTGTCTGGGCAGAGTTAGGCGATATTAGGATTTGATTGTGACGTTGATTGGTGAGTTAGTCTTTCAGGTATGTTATGGATTTTAACTGTTTTTATTGCCAAATAAGTACCCAATAAAAACATTAATAGTCCAGCTGGCAGGTCTACAAAATGATGACCGCCATGTACAAAGATTGAAGGTAATATCAACAAGTTAATAAGCAAAAAGATTGCACCTAAAACCTTTAAGTTTCTTGCTGCATACATTGCAGTAAAAGCTAATACTGCATGATATGAAGGAAATGCAATTAGCCCTCGTATTTCTGTTGGTGAAATAATTGATGGCCCATGTTTCACAATTGTTATGAGTTCAAGCGCATAATTGCGATCTACGAGTGGGTTAACTGCCTGCCAAATGTCCGATGGTATTTCATATACGGTGGTTGTTCCTGTAGTGGGGAAAATACCCCAAAAACAAATCGTCAAAGTCGCTGTTATTGTAACTGACGTAATCATTATATGCAGATCTCTTGTGCGCCCTGAAAGCCCAAGAATTGCTACAAGTAATGCAAACTGGATCATAGTACTCATGTATGCCCACTTCATGAGTTGAGTAAGCATAGGATAATTTGTGGCAAGGGCCATAACGTCTGGCCAGTAAAAACCAAAATAACTATCCACTTTTGTAAGAAGTTGATCAAATGGACCGAAGCTTATTGGTAATAATAGGTAATTAAAAAGAGCTAAGCATGCAGAGAAAAAGACAAAAATTGAAGCGCATAATAAGCCTGAAGCAATATTTTCGCTTCTGCCGCTGAGACGGTAGAAGTACCCGATTGCTGAAAGCATTATCACGACCAAGATTATTCCAGAGTAACCTGCATAATCTACATTAGCACCCTTGTAAAAAATCAAACAGAAATCAATTAGGAGGGCAAATATGGCTACTATCAGCATTGTAAACTCTGCTGGTCGTAAATGAAGGCGGTTTGCTATTAAGGTTTTTGAAAACATGGGTGCTCACAACTTGATTTAAGTTTTATCAAAGTAGCAAGTAATTATTAAAGAAGCCTTCCCAAGAGGCTTTTGCTTTTAAAACAAACCCAGGCGTGTTATCAGGGCTTGTTTGTCATAGTATTATTTGGTTTTTAACGGCACCTTTGGAACAGATGCACCACCTCCGCCTTTCCCTTTAGGTTTTGGAGGTGTTTTTGTAGATGCTGTTTTAGCTGCGGGTTTTGTTTTTGTTTTTGCAACAGCCTTAGGTTTGGTTATTTTCTTGGCTGGCTTTTCTTCAATGCTCTCAAGAGTAATCTTTTCTTTGCCGAGTTTATCCTTTACCAGGCTGACTTTAACAGTTCCGCCTTTTTGTAGTTTACCAAACAAGACTTCGTCAGCCAAAGGCTTCTTGATGTGTTCTTGTATGACACGTCCCAATGGGCGAGCGCCCATGCGATCATCAAAGCCTTTTTTAGCAATCCAGCTAATTGCTTCCTTGCTGAGCTCAAAAGTTACATTGCGTTCAGCGAGTTGTGCTTCCAATTGCATGATGAACTTCTCAACGACTTTGTGTATTACAGGTGTTGGCAAGGTGCCAAATGGAACAATTGCATCAAGACGGTTTCTAAACTCAGGTGCAAACAAACGATTAATTGCTTCTTCATCATCGCCAGTGCGTTTGGTAGAACCAAATCCGATTGCTGACTTTTGTGCTTCAGCGGCGCCAGCGTTTGTTGTCATTATGATGATTGTATTGCGGAAATCTACACTCTTGCCATTATTATCGGTAAGTTTGCCGTTATCCATAACCTGTAAAAGGATATTGAAAAGGTCAGGGTGTGCCTTTTCGATTTCGTCCAGTAACAAGACGCAATGTGGGTGTTGATCCACACCATCGGTCAGAAGTCCGCCTTGGTCAAAACCCACATAGCCTGGAGGCGCGCCAATAAGGCGCGAAACTGTATGGCGTTCCATATATTCAGACATATCAAAACGTAGAAGCTCTACACCTAGCGAGCTTGCCAATTGCTTTGCAACTTCTGTCTTGCCAACGCCGGTTGGGCCTGAGAACAAATAAGAGCCTATTGGTTTTTCAGGTTCGCGAAGACCGGCACGTGAAAGCTTGATGGCAGCGGATAGGGCATCAATAGCATCATCTTGGCCATACACAACACGCTTGAGTTGGGTATCAAGATTTGAAAGCACCTGCACATCGTCTTTCGACACTGTTTTTGGTGGTATGCGTGCCATTGTAGCAATTGTTGCTTCAATTTCTGAAATACCAATTTTCTTTTTGCGTTTATTTGCAGGAACCAGCATTTGTGAAGCGCCAGTTTCATCGATAACATCAATTGCTTTATCTGGTAGTTTACGGTCATTTATATAACGTGATGAGAGTTCAACAGCGCCTTTAATGGCTTCATCGCTATATTCCACGGTATGAAACTCTTCAAAATAAGGTTTCAGGCCTTTCATAATATCAATAGCATCTTCAATGGATGGCTCTTTAACATCAATTTTTTGGAAACGGCGAACAAGCGCGCGGTCTTTTTCAAAAAATTGGCGATACTCTTTATAGGTTGTTGAGCCAACACAGCGGATTGTTCCAGAGGAGAGGGCGGGTTTCAAAAGGTTGGATGCATCCATTGCCCCGCCTGATGTTGCACCAGCACCAATTACGGTATGGATCTCATCAATAAACATAATAGCGCCAGGTGTTTCTTCTATTTCTTTAACAACCTGTTTTAAACGTTCTTCAAAATCACCACGATAGCGGGTGCCTGCCAATAATGTTCCCATGTCGAGAGAATAAATTGTGCTTTCTTGTAATACTTCTGGCACGTCCTTTTCCACGATACGTTTTGCCAAGCCTTCTGCGATAGCAGTTTTACCAACACCTGAATCGCCCACATATAATGGATTATTTTTTGAACGGCGACAAAGCACTTGAATGGTACGGTTAACTTCTTCAACACGGCCAATAAGCGGATCTATTCGGCCAGCTTTTGCTTTTTCGTTCAGGTTGACACAATAACTTGTCAGAGCGTCACTTTTGTTTTGCTGTTCGTCTTCACCCATTTGTGCCTGATCATCTTCAACACCGCGAATAGGATTGGATTCGCCACTTCCAGCTCGTTTTGCAATGCCATGTGAAATGAAGTTGACCGCATCATAACGTGTCATATCTTGTTCTTGCAAGAAATAGGCAGCATGGCTTTCACGTTCGGCAAAAATTGCGACCAATACATTTGCACCCGTTACTTCTTCGCGCCCAGATGATTGAACATGAATTACTGCGCGCTGAATAACACGTTGGAAACCAGCGGTTGGCTTTGAATCCTCATTATAACCTGTAATAAGGTTAGACAATTCAGTGTCTATGTATTCTATTATATTTTCGCGAAGCTTTTTCAAATCAACACTGCATGCCTTCATGACATTTGCAGCATCTTCATCTTCAATTAATGCAAGCAACAAATGTTCAAGCGTTGCATATTCATGCGCACGATCGTTTGCGAACGTAAGAGCTTTATGAAGGGCTTTTTCTAAACTGTCTGTAAAAGATGGCAAATTATTATCCGTTCGTTCTACTTCTTTTCCATTACACATTGTAATGGGTGTTGGTGCTTCTGCGCGAAATCCATAACTTGCGTGACCTTTGTCTCTGCCACTTCATAAGTAAAGACACCGCATTCTCCCACACCATTGGTATGGACATGCATCATTATTTGTGTTGCTTGCTCTCCTGATTTTGAGAAGAACCGTTCTAATACATGAACAACAAATTCCATCGGTGTAAAGTCATCATTTAACAAAAGAACGCGATATAAGTTTGGTTTTTTTGTTTTTGGCCTGACTTTGGTAGCAAGACCTGTGCCGTTGTTAGAGTCATTATCCTGTTCGTCATCGTTTTGCATCTTTATAATTTTTATCATCTGTGTCTCTGTAGATGCCTATATTTATTATGAAAAACCTTTTTGATTTCAACGATAATATAATGCGCATTTTGTCAGTCGCAAGAGTCACAATGCAGTTCTTTTTAAATCTTACCCATAAAATTTGCTAAAGTTACGTTGCGTTTTTATGGGTTTTGATAAATTTTTATGGAATTAACATAGGTTTTCTTCAGTATAAACCGTTTGGTAACTAACCTCGGTTAAATTGTAATCTAGTCGATGCGCAGTGTATGTGCGCCTCTTAAGTTTCAAGCATACCCCCTCTGATTGGGGGAATTTAGATGGGAAAAGGTATTGCGTACCCTATCTGCTTTCTGGCTTCGCCGCTTTGCGCTGGCGTTTGTCACAGTTTCGTTTGTTGTTTCCGGTAATTTTTCGGATAATTCTGCACATGCCAATGGCAAATACGCAGGGATTGTCATTGATGCCAAGACAGGCAAAACTTTATATTCTCACAAAGCTGACGCCACTCGTTATCCTGCATCTTTAACAAAGATGATGACGATGTACATGATGTTTGAAGCTTTGGCTGATGGCAAAATGACAAAAACGACGCGAATCCGCATGTCTCGTTATGCTGCATCCAAGCCGCCATCCAAACTTGGCATCAAACCAGGGCGTTCAATCGCAGCCGAGCATGCTATTAAAGCGCTTGCCACAAAGTCTGCCAATGATGTGGCTGCAGCTGTTGCCGAGCATCTTGGTGGTACTGAAGGTAATTTTGCCAAAATGATGACGCGTAAAGCACGTCAACTGGGCATGAAGCGCACTACATTTAAAAATGCATCAGGACTGACTTCAAGAGGGCAGCTAACTACTGCACGTGATATGGCACGTCTTGGTGTAGCGCTTCGTGAGCATTTTCCCCAGTATTATAGATATTTTCAGACAACTAATTTTAAATATGCTGGTAGAAGTTATCGCAATCATAACAAACTGTTAGGTCGTGTAAAAGGGGTTGATGGTATCAAAACCGGCTATACCCGAGCTTCAGGTTTTAATCTTGTGTCTTCTGTTCAAACTGGTGGTCGTTCAATTGTTGCTGTGGTTATGGGCGGGCGTACAGGCAATAGCCGTAATGCACAAATGCAGAATCTGATTAGTAAATACCTCAAAAGAGCGTCAAGAGGCAGTAAGCGTCAGTTAATAGCTTCTCGTAAAGCAAGCAATATCGTAGTGGCATCAGCTAAATTGCCAAAACGTGGGCCAGTACCTGTCTTTAGAACAACACAAGTTGCCAAGAAGATTGTTAATGTCAATGAATCGGTTGTTGTTGCTTCATCTGCGAGTTTCAATCAGCAAGCTTTACAAAAAAGATTAGCTCAACCTGGACTTGACCAGACAACTACAGCCAGTATTCAAAAGCCAAAAGGTTGGGTAATACAGATTGGTGCTTCTGACAGTAAAGATGGCGCTCTCGGGTTGTTATCCAAGGCAAAATCAAGGTTCCCGCAAACACTTGGTAGCAAGTCAGTTTATACCGAAGCGGTTGCTAAAGGTAATACAATATTACACCGCGCAAGGTTTGTAGGGTTTTCTGGTAAGAAAGAGGCTAATAGAGCTTGTAGAATATTGAAACAAAAACGTTTTGCTTGCTTGGCACTTAACAGTTAATTTTAATGAGTAGCTCTTTTGTTGTAGGGTGGAGTACGGATATGAGTAAAAGAGTTATCCGAAATATATCAAATAAGCGTCTTCTTAATTTGTCGCAAGGCAGGAAGTACCCAGCCACACCTATTGGTTTTGATCGTTTTAGTAAGACACGAACCAAAAGGCTGGAGTCGCTTCAGCCAAGGTCTGTTTCAAGAACCAAAAACCTGATAAAATATTTACTTGGTAATGGTTCAAGAGCGCAGAGAGCAAGTATGCCAAAAACTTATATTCGTTTATGCGTATTAGGGCGTGATGGTAGCCATGCGGTAAAGTTACATTTTAGATAAATTGCTTACTATCTTGATAGAGGTTTTTAGCGCCTACCAAGATAGTAAAAATTTATAAAGCTGCAGCCAAAACGTCTTTTGGCATTTCAATGACAGGAGCCTTTGTCTGATACTTGTTATTTTTACATTGAACTTTATTGTTCTTATGTAATTTTAAATCAAGATTAGTTTTTGCGGCATCCTGACTTTCTGTTGCCATTTGCTCTGTTAAGGACAATTGCCTTGTTAGAACTTTAAGTTGGCGCTCCATTTTTAGAATGCGAGCATCTTTTAAGCGTAGTTTTTCTTCTGCACTTTTATTGTTAGACTTAAGTTCATGTTGAGCCTCTTCTAATAAAGAAATGGTCTCTGCATTGTGATCACTCAAACTCTTATAACGTGTTTGAATGTCTTGATTATCAAGAGATAATTGCTCGTTTTCGTTTGTTAGCGTATTAATTTTTAACTCACTTTTGGACAGTGACTTTTCGTTATTCGTAATTTCTGTATGACTAGCTTTTAACTTTTCTTTTAGCTCATTATTGAATGTAAGTAGATTGCTTAGATCATGTTCTAAACTTTTATTTTTTTCAATAACATTTGAGTTTTCATCTTTCAGTTTTGAAAGTACAACTTTTTGAGATTCCATCTCGGCAGCTTGCGCCTTTATTTGCTCATTAAAACTGTTTATTTCTAATTGAGATTTGCTCAATATATCACGAGTTTTAATTTTTTGACCCTCGAGAATGTTTATTTGCTTATACTTTTCATCAAGTTTCAGCTTTAATTCACGATACTCTTTTGCAAGTGTTTCTGAGGCTGTTTGAAGTTTGATATATTTTTTCTCTACATCTTCAAGCCTAGAAAGTTCAATTTCTGATTTGACCAGGTAATCTGATATGTTAACAGACTTGTTGACAAGTTGTTCAAGTGCAGACGAGTTTTTTTGAATCTCATGATGCAGATCTTGAATTTCAATTTGTTTGCGATGTAATTCTAAAATATGAGTTGATTCATTTTGTTTAATAGAAGTGCCAATTTGTTTGCCATTAATATCGACGCTAACTGGTGGCTTCGTATTCTTATTCAAACCTGAATTGAATTCAATATTGATTTCTTTTGCGATGTCTTCTTCAAGTCTGTTTTGAATTTCTTCCGCAATTGCCTTGGCTTCAATTATCTTTGAAGCTTCAAGTTTCTTATCAGCAGCTTGAATAACTTTTTTTAAAGAGCTGTGTTTCTCATTGCTCTGATCATGTGAAGCATTAGACTGCTTTTTCATAATTGATCGTATGTTTGTCATTGTTGTCATAAGGATATTCCAATTTTTAATTGATATATTTGCCCCAGATGCTGAGTTGGAATCTACATAAAACTTTACAAAAATCATTATAAAGTTTTATCTTTGGTTAAAATTAATCAATAAAAAAAGTAACTAATAAATATGGTTATCATGAATAAAAGTGGTATAAATGGTTGATTATAAATTATTTTTATAAATTTTTATTTGTGATAAAATAACTTGAAAAACATAATTGTGAATTGCAGGATAGTCTTTCTGCTTTAGTTTGTGAGTAAAGGATGTTTTTTTATGAGAGTTTTTATTAGCCTGTTTTTTGTCTTTTCGTTGTTTAATGTTGCGAATGCGCAAGTTGCTTCTGAAGTTCCACCCAAAAACCCTGATCTTGTTGAACCGGACAATAGTCTCGAAGGCGATTCCATAATTGAACCAGAAGTTTCCATCCAGAATGATATGACTTTGGAACGTTTCATCGAAGTTATTCAAGCTATAGATGAGAATGCTGAGATACGTGGTTCTACAATGCGTTTAACGATTGCGGATGTTAGAGTTACTGTGATTACAGATGCTAAAAGTAACAGAATGCGTGCTTTTACACCAATACAAAACCTGGATGGTGTAAACCAGCAGCTCTTATATCGTATGTTACAAGCAAATTTTGACAGTGCATTGGATGCACGCTACGCAATTGCCAAAGGTCATATTCTAAGCGTCTTTATTCATCCAATGAAAGAATTGGACAAAAAACAACTTATTGAAGGAATAGGCCAGGTCGTTAATTTGGTAAAGACCTATGGAACTGCCTTTTCATCTGGTGCGATGACATTTGGTGGCGGAGATAGCCGCAATCTTCACCGTAAGCTTATCGACGAGCTTCTCAAAAAAGGCGAAGAGATTTAGTATCGTTTTCTGGTTGACGTCTTGTTCAACATTTTAAGGGAACTAATTTCTGTTTCATTCGCTATATTCATATCAATAATGATTTTGATTGGAGTTTGAAATGGGTCTTCTGGTCGACGGTAAATGGCATGACAAATGGTATGATACCAAAAAAAGTGGTGGTAAGTTTGTTCGTGATCAAGCAGGTTTTCGTAACTGGGTAACTTCTGACGGTTCTGCCGGGTCATCAGGAGAGGCTGGTTTTAAAGCGGAAACTGGACGGTATCATCTTTATGTCTCACATGCATGCCCTTGGGCGCATCGTACTATGATTTTTCGAGCTTTAAAAGGGCTTGAAGACATGATCTCAATTTCCGTTGTTAACTGGCTCATGCGCGATAAGGGATGGACATTTGAAGAGGGAGACGGTGTTATTGCTGATCCCATACATAATGCCCAGTTCATGCATCAGATTTATACCACGGCCAATCCTGATATGTCTGGCCGTGTTACCGTTCCTGTACTTTGGGACAAGAAACAAAATACGATTGTCAGCAATGAATCTTCGGAAATTATTCGCATGTTCAATTCAGCTTTTGACGCGATTGGAGCAAAAGAAGGGGATTATTATCCAACAGAACTTCGCAATGAAATTGACCAGTTAAACGAACGTATTTACAACACCGTTAACAATGGCGTCTACCGCGCTGGCTTTGC
>CALDZF010000227.1 GCA_937944165.1 uncultured Rhizobiaceae group bacterium
AAGATACGAAAAAAGCACTCTCAGATCCGCTTTCGCAAAAAGAACGATTTAAGGAAAACGGTTCACTGGAACAATACCGCTCAAGCATGGAGCGTAATTGGCGTATTGTAACCCGATTAGCCCGACAACAAGAACGCAATAGAAATCGCGGCCGCATAAGTGAAGCGCAATTTCAAGCATGGGCAAAAAACTTTTCGGAAGCTAAGGAAAGCTACAAAATAGCCCTCAGTTTTTACAGACAATTACACTGGCAAGGGTTTAAATAGACAGTTTTATACTCATAAATCACCCTCAAAAACACTGTTTTTAAAACATATTTTCAAACCACAAACTAACGTTGCGTAATTGTTAACGTTTTTGTTATAATTTTAAGGAGTTGATAAATGTAGTGAGTAATCATCATGTATGAAGTTTGTATGTCTGCTGATAGCAGAAAAGTACCTCCCGTTGACGTAAATTTTACAGATCCTATGGATCAGGTACACCAACCCCAACAATATGACACATTAGCTTTCGAGGAGGACAGTGCCGGTTTTGGCTCTATTCTACTAAAAAGTGGCATGCTCGTATTAGTAGCACTTTCGGCCTATGGCGCGTATCATTTTCTTAGCAAAAGTATGGCACCAACCAATGTTTCTGGCCTTAAACCAACTTATGACTGGTCAGGTAGGCCTGTTAAAAGTCCGGTTGAAAAAGAGTTTACGACTCTGGAAAGTCAGAGCAAAGATGTTCGCAAAATTGACCTGACAAAAACTGCTTCTGTGAACAAACTGAAGCAGAAGAAATCCTCTGATCAATTGGCAAGTATTCTCAAGCCTGTCAAAGTCCAGTCAGTTGTAATAAAGCCTGAGACAACCGCTGAACAAATTAGCACTACCTCAGTTAAAACGAATGCGCAGACTTATACTGTTCAGCCAGGTGACACATTAAGTTCAATTGGCCGCGCTTATAAAATCAGTGCAAATAAAATTATTGAAATCAATAACATAGAAAACCCAAGGTTAATTAAACCGGGTATGCAATTATTTGTTTCCAGATAATAAAAAAGCCCCTGTATATTGTTTTTAAATACAGGGGTTTTTTCAATTCCCAAGATAGCTTACTCGTAAAACTCGGATACAAGTTTATCCAACAATCTTACGCCATAGCCAGAGCCCCAAGATTGATTGTATTCGTTACTTTTTGACCCCATTGCCATGCCTGCAACATCAATATGCACCCAAGGCACATCATTAACGAACCTTTGCAAGAATTGCGCTGCTGTAATAGATCCAGCATAACGCCCGCCTGAGTTTTTCATATCCGCATTTTTACTGTCAATAATCTTGTCATAAGCATCACTGATGGGTAGGCGCCAGACTTTTTCATCTGTAATTTGACCTGCTTCAAACAAATTAGCTGCTAGCTGATCATCATTTGAGAATATGCCAGCATGTTCCTTGCCTAGCGCCACAAGAATAGCACCGGTAAGTGTCGCAAGATTTATCATGAATTTTGGCTTGAAGCGTTTTTGGCAATACCAAAGCGCATCAGCCAGAACCAAGCGCCCTTCTGCGTCTGTATTAATAATTTCAATAGTCTGACCAGACATTGAAGTAACAATATCACCGGGGCGCTGGGCATTGGCATCAGGCATATTTTCAACAAGTCCAATAATGCCAACTATATTAGCCTTGGCTTTTCTCGCCGCAAGCGCGTGCATTAAACCCGTAACAGCTGCTGCTCCCCCCATATCGCCTTTCATATCTTCCATACCATTGCCAGGTTTAAGCGAGATACCACCCGTATCAAACACAACACCTTTGCCAACAAATGCCAAAGGCTGGTCGCCTTTATTTCCACCATCCCATTGCATAATAGCCATGCGAGCTTGCCTGTCTTTAGCAGACCCCTGCGACACTCCAAGCAACGCACCCATGCCAAGCTTTTCCATTTCAGCAACACCCAGCACTTGAACTTTGACGCCCAATTTCTTGAGCTTTTGTGCTTCTTTGGCAAATTCTACAGGACCCAATGTATTCGGCGGCTCATTTACCAATTGGCGCGCAACATTTACCCCATCTGTTACCCCATCAATTCTGGTCCAGGCTTTTTTGGTTCTCACCAGATCGTCTGCTCCAACCTTGATTTTCTTCTGGTTCTTCTGCTTTTTATCTGCTTCACGCCCTTTGGTAAAATAATCATCAAACTTATAGGCACGGAGCTTTGCACCAGCAGCAATATTTGCAACATTCTGCGCAGAGATTATATTGGACTTGGCAGCAACTTCCGTAACAATGGTAATTTTTTCTGCACTACCAGCCCTTGTAAACAACTTGCCACCGATTTTAAAACAAGCAGGCTCATCAAGCTCAGAAGGTTTGCCACACCCTAAAAGGATAATTTTATCCAAACCACCTTCTGGCGCAACCAAGGTCAGCATAGAACCATGTTTTCCAGAAAACTTCTCAACTGAAATTGCTCTTTCAAGCTGCTTGGCGCAACTCATTGCCTTGATAAGCGGTGGAAGTTTTCCTTCTGCAGGCATAATAACTGCTAATATGCCATCGCTAGGCACTGCATTTTTTGAAAATGTAAAAGTAGGAAGTTTGGCCATGGTATCTCCATTGAATCATTTCTATGGAAAGTAATGCTTTTCTTGGCGCTGTCGAGCGCAAATACCCCAAAAAAA
>CALDZF010000228.1 GCA_937944165.1 uncultured Rhizobiaceae group bacterium
TTGATATGGGTACTGTCCAGAGCTACCATTTCATCTTCATCCGACAGTCGAGCCACAATCTCGCGAAACAGGTATTGCCAAATGCCACGCTTTGACCATCGATTATAGCGATTATAAAGCGTGGTATGATAGCCATATTCCCTTGGAGCATCTATCCATCTACAACCTGACTGCAAGATATGAATGATACCGCTAATTACACGCCTGTCATCAACGCGTGGCTTGCGGCCGCGGTCTGGTGGAAGATGGGGTTGAATGGCCGCCCATTGAGCGTCAGAAAGATAAAAAAGGTGAGACACAGCTTACAATCATCGAATCAAATAAATAAGCTATTGAAGCACAATAATACCTATGTGTTTAGACCCTAGTTTGGTAATTAAACTTTCAGGTATTGGCCGCATTGCGGATGTACGAGGAACTTTCTAAATAATGGTTTTTCGCAGCCAGCAATCTTGAGTGCATCGCAGATCGGCGTTTTGTTCTTCGGCTGATATTACGCGTACATAAACACATTTCATGAATATATTCTGCGACAGGGTTATGGGACAACCAAGTGATTGATTTCATTCATCCACAGGAAGTGTTGCAAGAAGGTTGGTTTTTGAAACACTTCCTGTCTTCTTATGATTTTAATGGTCTAAATACAGCAATTTTTTTTACAAAAAAGTTTTACAAAAAGGGTTTACAAAATGGTTTTACAAACTATATATAAATCATAATTGTAAGGAAATGCTAAATGAACCCTCTAGCCAAACCGACTTCTGAAACTTCAAAAACGATGCAGGACTACCCGCCACCTACCTATCTCAAACACTCACCAATTTTTATGATGCCTTATGAGCCATTCGATGGGCCTTATGCTAACGATACGGATGCGCTTTATTTATCTGTTGGCTTAGCGCAATGGCGTGATGATGATAAAACTTATGAGTTGTCAGCTAAGGTTTGGCGAATGCCCGATGATAAGTGGAGTAGAATGAGTGAAGAAATACCACTCCATCGACTAGTTGACCTTAATATCTTGCTTACGAAAACTTTCTACCAGTGTCATGAGTCAACTGCTGTAGAACCTGTAGCAATCATGGCATCCGGGACATTTAACAATCAAGAAGAGCAATTGGATTTACGGCGTATGAGAGAAGTCCCAGAAGCTTTTGAAAGTAGTAATTTACAATTAAAAGAGCGCTTGAGAAAGTTGCGGGATGAATTGAATGCCGCTGATCTCAGTTAAAGGTATGGTGGTTTTTTGATATTGCTCGAAGCGGTGATATTTAAAAAGTTAGAACTTAATTTTTAAAGACCGTAAAGTTGTTCGTCACTTTACGGTCTTTTGCTTTTGGTGGCTAATTATTATAGATAATCTATAAAGTTCTATTCTTTAGAATCTTTCAACATCCTCGGATTCAAATAATAAATCCCCAGGCCATCTGTTTTATGTAGCCCATATCCACACACTGAATTTGCCCTGTGTATCATGCATTCAATTAGGCGTGTTTGATCAATAATCTCAATCTTAATTGTCAGCCTCTCATTGTTGGTAATCGTTTGAATATGCTATTTTGCATCAGGCGTTAGATTGCAGTTTGGAATCAGGAAGCCATAATCAGCACTTTTAGTCTGCGTGGTTTAGTTGGCAATAATATAGATATAGCTAAGGATGGGCTTTTTGGTCTAGGTTAGTGACCACAAACCACTTAAGGATGCATCCTAAGAGCCATAGGGAACGTCCGAGCGTAAATACCTACCCAACTGCCAATTACTACAAACAGCGCTGCTAGAGCCGTCCTTGATGATTTGCTTAAATGCAGATTGAAGTCCTGAAAAATATCGCTGTATATTAGAATAGCTATCAGTAACATGAATGACGTTTGAAAATACCAATCCACATACTGTAGCGATGGTGAAGCTTTCATTATTTCAAATCAATTAGAAATTGATAAAAGGTTTCAAGCAAGGTTGTGGGTTTTTACGGCACTTGTACGAGGTTATAAATCTGCAAGAAAACTACACCTTTTTGCCCTCTAAATCTGCAAGAAATGGTATCATTGTGGATCGCTACAGGATATCTTTCAGGTAACATTTGTGAGAAAATGAGACTTCAAAAGTGTTATATTGCGTTAAAAAGTGATAAAAAGCGTTACAAGATATTGCACTTTTCAGGATTTTTATAACACTTTTCAAGTTTCAAACCAATTTATAACAACAAATACAGTGACTTATCCAGCATAGTTTCAAATACATTTTCTAAGAAGCCAAAACCTCATACCATAAATCTAACATTATCAAAAAACTGCAAAAAACTAACACACTAATCATGCAAAAAACTTGCAGAAAAATGCCGTAAAATCACACGGCAGATAATAGTAAAGCCTTACTAAGAAAAGCTTCCAACAATCAAATCTTCTATAGCCAGAATACATAGTGCTAGATAATAGAAAGTATCAAAGCCAATATGACAATGCAGGTTTATATGTGGAATTGAATTGATTACTGCCACTGTAAGTTGCGTTGGTTCTATAGGGGGTAGGAAAGTGTTGTTGGAGAGGTATGATTGGCTACATTCAAATGTGAATTTTTTGAGAGACGTTTTTTGGTTTAATCCAAATTTTCTAAGCTTTCGAAACCCTCGTACTTAATACTTTTTATAATTTTTACTCTTTGCTCAATTGTTCCTTGTGCTTCAACTCCATAACGTGAGGTTGTAGAATGTTGGCTATGACCAAGAAGTATTCCTATCTCGTTATCATTGTGTCCCGCTCTTCTTAATTCATCAGTAAATGTATGGCGGAAGGAATGAAAGTTAAGTGAACTGTCTTGTTTGATGTTTATTGCTGATAAGTATTTGCCCCATTTTCTTGAGAATGTAGCGGCTATTTGACCTCGTTTGTTACGTTGCAATTCAGGAAACAAGCGAGTTTCGCCATTAGCTTTCTGTTTTTCAATGAAAGTGATGAAACCTAAATCGATGAGTTTTCTATGAATGGGTATAACACGTTCAGATGATTTATTTTTTAAGGATTTGGTTGTGTCATCATCAGTTGAAATTTTGAACGTCCAATGATTATGACGAATGCTATAGTCGCTTACAAGTGATTGAGCTATTTCGGCCAATCTTGCGCCTGTATAAAGTGCAATAATAGGTAACCAATAAATGTGGTTATTAATTTTGGTAGTGCCAGCGATATGCCACTTATCATGGTTTTTGCATCCTCTGAAAAGGGGAGATGAAAATATCTCGTTTAGCTCGCTAATTATGAAAGGACGCCGCGCGTTCTTGTCAAATGTCTCGGCTAAGAGCATTCCTTGAACTGGGTTATTTTCAATGTGTCCCTCTACCATTAGCCAATTACAAAACGAGCTAAGGTAATTGAGGTGCTTGTTAACGGTTCGAGTGCTTATAGTGGATTTGCCAATTCTTCTATTAGCTTGAACAATCTCTTTAATAGAAAGGTTTTGAAAGCACTTAAGCTCGATTCCTCTGACAGGAAAGTCTTTGAGTAAATTACGCCATATTCTAACCTGACCTCTATTAAAATCTTTAAGAGAAGGATTTTTATCAATGCTATTCAAAAATAATAAAATAGACTTCTTGTTTTGTTGCAATGAATCGAGTCCGATATTTTTCGGATTATCATCAATGAATTGAGCATGAAGTTTCATAATATCTTCATTACTATTTTTAACCGATACATCCCAAACAGATCCGTTATTTTCATTGCCTTTGTTCTCAATGAAAGTTTTTACAATCTGGTCAGAAGGTGATGAATTATATATTCCAGTATCTCTTGCTTCTATATCGTTCAGTGCGGCAATTTTAGCTCTTATTATAGCTAGTGCCAGTGTTTCAAAATCACGTTCAGAATCGAGTGTTACATTAAAAAGAAAACTAAAAGCTTCGACCTCTTGCTGAACCGGTCTGCAATCGTGGTTATTTAAGGCAGTTATAAGAATATTTTTTGTAACTGCTAGTTTTGTTAGATATTGCTTGTATTCAGTCTCATCAATTGATGCAGGGTTTGCAATTGCATCGTTGACCATTTGATCAAGATTGGGGGCTTCAAAATTACTACTCTCGATTATAGAGTTTAAAGACCCAAATGACTTTCTTTGTTTCACATCCGCATCTAAATCAGCTTCGTAAATTGCCCCTGTTATAAATGTAATTAAATCTTCATCTAAAGGTCTAAACTTATCTCTAGGCTTGTTATTGAGCTCTTGAAATTCTGTTTCCAAATTTTTGTATGATATCCATTCAGCCTGTATATCTAGGATTGCTTTAGATAGTTTCTGACGAGCTTCTTGGTAATTTTTTGTACCTAATGACTTTACAACTTCTTTTTTGCCTAACAACTCTTGATGTTCTTTTGGTATGCCAACACGCGCATAGTAGACTGCGCCGCGTCTTGTCATATTTGTTGGCATATTAGTTGTTTCCATATCTCGTTCGTAACACTTAGTCGTAAAACTAATGTTAAAATTGTATATAAAAATCAACTTCTTATTTTAAAACAATAGGTTGAAAAAAGGATATTTTTCGTCCTACCACCCCAGCCATCTTTCCCAAATTGATTAATCATTATCGTTTAAGCCAGCGCCGGCACCTGCAAGACGAGATGCTTCTGTTGCTGGCGCGTAAGTTTTATGTGCAAGTTGCGTCAGTGTTTTAACATGTGTTTCTGCGTCTTTGTTTACACGTCTTTTAAATTCCAACGGCTTTTCGTTTAGTGCTTCAGTTGAAATTCTAATTTTAAAAAGTCTTTCCTTATCAAAACCAGTATGAGTATTAGTAGAACTTGTATAGACTACATCTTTCAAAACGCAGACTTGACTATTATCCCAACTTAATAAAATTGGTTGTTTGTCTGCTAGAGCGGCAACAAACGGCAAGAGTAATAAGGGCTGAAAAATTTCTGCTTTATTTGCATGGTTCCAATCATTCAAATCAGAGACCATACATCCCAGTTTAAGCGGGCAGCTATCATATTTGAAATCAGATGTTAATGAAGCAATGGATAAATAATCAGCCATTGCTTTTGTACCAGCAAGGTTGCGTGCTTCAAGCCATTCAACTGCAAAGCCTGCTTCTTCCGCCATTCCCCAGTCCATGCCAGCACCTCGCGCTGCTTTAACACTGAGCGCGCGTATTTCGCCTAAAGACCAGTTCACGAGATTGACAATGGTGGGTAGGCAAGATCGTCTGGATCAAGCGTGGCAAGCTCATCTGGAAATGGCGCGCCTTGATACATGGTTATGCGCACCCAGCGGTCAGAACGTGGATCAAATTTGGTCGCTCCAAAAAATGAAAGCTTACAACGTAATAAGTCTATCGGCAGCATTTTGGATGAAATCGTATTGTCCTGGATCTCTGCATATTGTTTGTCTGAAACAAGCTGAACGCGCCTTACAATATGACGATGTTCTGGGTGTTTCATTAAAAAAGCTGCAACAACCTCATCATCAGACCAATTTTCCAAATCATGCATCAAAAGTTTTACATCACGACCTGGAGCAAGCGGTTGTTCATAAGGTTCAATCGGTTCTTCATGACGTTCGCCAAGACGAGGTTCTAACTTTTCTTCCGATACATACCAAACGCGCGCATTGGCTTTTTTGTTATTAAAGTCAATTGCCTTTGCCCAATCATAAAGATTGGATAAATCTTGTCTCAAGCTTTTGACGTGCTGTTTGCCTTGAATGCGAAAACTGTTGCTTTCATCAACGCACATTTGCAAGGCAAGATCATCAATGCGTTCTCCATAAGGTTCAAGAATAAGAGAAGCAACTTGCTCTTGGCCTTCAAAGCCCAGGTTTTCTTCACACCAATTAATAAGCCCGTTCCAAGGGTAGGGTTGTTCCAGAATATTATTCTCAAGTATATTCGTAACTTTTATGAAATCCTTGCGCAGGCATTCAATTTTTTTTTGTTGATACGCGTGATCGGTATGCCATGTATTTGCATTTAAAGATGCGCGAGCAATTAAGCTTTTAAATTGATCTATTTCATTGCGGTCAGCTTTTTTAATACCGCGCACAGTTGCAATTGCTGTCTCGCGTGCATTAATCCAAGCGTGAATAAGTGCAGGGTGATTGATCAAAAAAGGTGCCATGCCAAGGCCAGTTGAATTACCAACGCCAAAACGGCGGCGTATGTCTGGTGAAAGTCTGACCGCGTTTTTATCATCTCGAACTTTCGCCATATGTTCAACCATATCAATAGCAAAGGTTCTAATCAACCAAACAGATAAAAGCTCTGGTTGAAATGAGCCTGAAAATTCTTCACGTTGTGCCCAGTTATTACGGTCACAAGCACCAAATTTTGCAGACCCATAAACCGCAGTTGTGCGCATTAAGTAGCCTACTTTTTCTATTTCACTAATGTCAGGCTGTTCGCCTTTTGACAAACATTCAGTAACATATTCAAACAAGCGAACCGAACGATTAGCCCGTGAAAGGCAGATTTCTTTTTCTGATATACGCCCAGCTTCTTGTAAAGGTACGTTTTGCGATAAACGGTCTATATCTACTTGAGTAGGCGTTCCGTCAAATAGCGTAAAAGTAGCATCCCATGCTTCTGCGATAACACGGTCAGAACGTAATTCTGCTGGCAAATCGTGGGCAAAAGCTACCAACGTATAGGTGCGCTTTGGGCCAATTGCACGATAGGTTGCAACACCAACGCCTTTTTTGTTGATGTCAAAGGTTGGTCTGTCAAAATGCCAGTTTTCGCGCTTTAGTCTTCGCAATAAAACGCGCATGAAACTCAAACGGGATTGATGAAAAGACCCCATGCGTTTTAAACGCATAACTTTTGAGGAAGCGCGTTTCTTTATGGTTGTATTTGATAATTCTTCTTGTTCAATCACTTTGCAACTCCAAAGCTATCGTCATAAAAACGCAACCAGTTTTCACCCATAATGCCGGCAGTCTCCTCAGTTGAAAAGCCTGCTGCTTTTAAGCCTGTTTCAATTGTGTCAAAATCGCGGTTGTCCTTGAACCACTCAGGCATTGGCGGGAAACCTGCATCCGACGCAGAGCCTTCGCCATAATCTATTTCTTTTGTCCATCGACCAACCCGCATCCACTCCACTATGCTGTCTGGCTGATCTTGGCAAAGGTCTGTCCCAATACCGATATTTTCAACGCCCATAAGGTCAGCAGTTTTTACAATCATACCGCAAAAGCTTTCAAGCGTACAATCAGACTTATCTTTGAGATGATGCGGATACATGGAAAAGCCCAACATGCCTCCCGATTGCCCTAGCGCTTTTAAGACAGTGTCTGATTTATTGCGTAAGGCAAGATGCCAAAAATTAGGGTTTGCATGCGTAATCGCGATAGGGCGTTCAGAAATTTCAATGGCTTCTAATGTTGAACGCTCCGCAGAATGGCTCATGTCAATTACAAGCCCAACGCGGTTCATTTCCTTAATCACCTGCTTGCCCATGCGCGTGATGCCAGTGTCATCTTTCTCATAACACCCAGTCGCTAATAAAGACTGATTGTTGTAAGTCAGTTGCATAAATCTCGCACCGAGCATGTGGCAGATTTCAACCAAGCCAATATCATCTTCAATTGGTGATGGGTTTTGAAAGCCAAAGAAAATTGCAGTGCGGTTAGTTTCGCGGGCTAAACGAACATCATCGCCAGTAAGACCATGGAAGATTAATTCTGGAAAGCGTTCAAACCATAAGTTCCACTTTTCAATATTGGCAACTGTCTCGCGAAAGTTTTCGTGATAGGTAATCGTCACGTGGACTGCATCCACATTGCCTTCGCGCATTTGTCGAAAGATTTTCTCTGACCAATTTGCATATTGTAGGTTATCAATACGGTGCATTTAATCTTCCACTTTTAATATAATAATTGAGTTAGCTCAAGAAGCCAAAATTTCAAGTTTGATTTGCGCCGTTTTGACTTCATATAGCGATAGAGCCTAATATTACAACTTAGCGTTCCATGCCTTTTTCTTTTAGTTCCGCTAGGTGATCAGCCCAACGTTCGTCTTTGTTTTGGCCTAACTCTTGAAAATAAGCCCAAGAGAAAATTCCTGTGTTATGCATATCATCGAATGTAATACGAACGGCATAATTACCGACTGGTTCCATTTGCATGATTTCAACATCACGCTTGCCGCCAATGGTTTTGCGTTGTTCTGGTGAATGGCCTTGTACTTCTGCTGAAGGTGAAAGCACACGCAACATTTCTGCACTCAATTCATAAATTTCATCATCGCTAAAAGCAATTTCGATTGATTTTTTGTCTTTGCGAACAGTCAGTTTCGTTGGTTGCATATAAGTTTTCTCATTTGAATAAAATTACAGGTTGCCATTGCTTTAAAATTCTAATTATCTCTAGCCATGAGTAAACTGAATTTCGATCATAAACAACTGATTGCAAGCCTACCAGAAGAACAAAAAGCAGAGCTGACACGTAAATCAGATTTGCAAGGGCTGCTGAACTTTGTAACGCACCTGCTTGTTATTGGCTTTACAGGCATATGGATTGCTATGGGCTGGGCAGGCTGGCAAATAGTGATGGTAATGCATGGAATAATGTTGATATTCCTCTTCACACTTTTACATGAGACTTCGCATTTCACAGCATTCAAGTCTCCTTGGCTCAATAATTTGATTGGTGGCATTTGCGCACTGGTGATTTTTCTACCGCCAATCTGGTTTCGTTATTTTCATTTAGCTCATCATCGTCATACGCATGACCCTGATAAAGATCCCGAATTGGAAGGTGGAAAGCCTGAAACACTCATGCAGTATATCTGGACGATTAGCGGTATTCCAGTTTGGAAATTCCATTTTAAAACACTTTTAATGAATGCATTTTTAAATCCAATATATGACTATGTGCCACAAGCAGGATATTCAAAAATTAAAAAAGAAGCATGGGGTATGATTGGCTTTTATGCCTCTTTACTGGTTTTTAGTATTGTGGCGCAAACTGCAACACTCATCTGGCTTTGGCTTGCACCAATCGCCTTGGGGCAACCATTTCTAAGGCTTTATTTAATGGCAGAGCATGGTCGTTGCCCTCATGTGGCTAACATGTTGGAGAATACCCGCACAACTTTTACAAACAAATTTGTACGCTGGTTAGCTTGGAATATGCCTTATCATGCAGAACATCATGCCTACCCAGCTGTGCCTTTTCATAAGTTGCCAAAATTTCATAAAATCGCAAAAAAATATTTAAAAACAACTGAAAATGGTTATGTACAATTTCAAAGAAAAACGATTACCAATCTTGGGCAAAAGAAAGTATAATTATGAACAAGAAATATGATGCAATCATTATAGGTGCAGGTGTTATTGGCGCTTGTGTGGCTTTTGAATTGTCCAAGAAAGGTTACAAAACGCTCAGCATCGATAAAGGACCTGAAGCGGGCTACGGCTCAACATCGGGCTCATGTGCAATCATTCGTACATATTATTCAGCTTATGAGACTTGCGCACTTGCCTATGAAGGTTGGTTTTATTGGAAGGATTGGGCAAATTATATGGGTGT
>CALDZF010000229.1 GCA_937944165.1 uncultured Rhizobiaceae group bacterium
AAAATAGTTAATTTTAGTAGCCTGTAATTTAAAATATTTACCAATTGATTAAAAAAATAAATTAGCTTAACATTGTTAGTATGAATCAATAATCGGTTCCAAGATGGAGGTTGCATGAGCTGTAATAAGTCGAAAGATGGAGTGGTATCCAACAGATTGGATCAGACAGAGTATCTGGAAAATTTTTCTGATATTCATCCGCCGCTTGATAATCATGAAGCCTTAGTGGAGGCAGATCGTTGTTACTTTTGTCATGACGCTCCTTGTATGACGGCCTGTCCCACCAGCATTGATATACCAATGTTCATCCGACAAATTAGCACCCGCAATACACTGGGTTCTGCCAAAACCATTTTTGACCAAAATATCCTTGGCGGCATGTGCGCAAGAGTTTGTCCAACTGAAACCTTGTGTGAAGAGGTATGTGTCAGGGAAATTGCTGAAGGAAAACCTGTCAAGATTGGTTTGCTTCAACGCCATGCAACAGATAAAGCAATGAATACCCGGACCCAGTTCTACAAGCGTGAAAAATCAACGGGCAAGAAAGTAGCCATTGTTGGCGCTGGACCAGCTGGTCTTTCCTGTGCCCACAGGTTGTCGATCCACGGCCATGATGTAGAAATTTTTGATGCTGCAGAAAAGTCAGGTGGACTTAATGAATACGGGATCGCCTCCTATAAAACCGTGGATGGATTTGCCCAGGATGAAATTGATTACATCACGGACATAGGCGGAATTAATATCAACCACGGAAAGGCGCTTGGGAAAGATATCAGCCTGGACGATTTGGCGAGCCAATATGATGCCGTATTCTTGGGCATGGGGCTTTCAGACGTCAACCAATTATCGATCGAAGGCGCTGAAGCTGAAGGCATCGAAGATGCGGTTGATTTTATTTCAAATCTTCGACAGTCAGATGATTTAGCAAAAATCGAGATTGGTCGAAAAATTGTAGTAATAGGCGGCGGCATGACTGCAATTGATGCTGCCATTCAGGCGAAACTGCTGGGCGCTGAAAACGTAACAATTTGTTACAGGCGCGGCGCGGAAAACATGAACGCATCTCAATATGAGCAAAACTTAGCGACCTCCAAAGGTGTTATAATCCGACACTGGCTACAACCGGGTTCAGTTGCTTCGGTAGATGGCAAACTCTCTTCAATCCAATTTGAATATACCGAAAACAAGAATGGCAAATTAGCTGCAACTGGTGAAACTATGGCAATCTCTGCAGATCAAATATTTGTTGCAATTGGACAAAAACTATCTGTTTCAGACCTTGAAGCAGGTTCCAATTCAGTAAAAATTGAAAATGGTCGCATAGCAGTTGATGAGGAGTTTAAAACTTCCATTTCCGGCATTTGGGCGGGTGGAGATTGCATTGCTGATGGTGAAGACCTGACAGTTTCTGCAGTAGCACATGGCCGCGATGCGGCTGAGTCAATCAATCGTACACTTGAAAGTTAAGGAAAGATCATGGCAGACATCAGTAGTAATTTTCTTGGCATTAAATCACCCAACCCATTCTGGCTAGCTTCTGCTCCTCCTACCGATAAAGCTTACAATGTTGAAAGAGCATTTGAAGCTGGATGGGGTGGTGTTGTTTGGAAAACACTGGGTGAAGAAGGTCCTCCCATTGTGAATGTTAATGGTCCCAGATATGGCGCTATTTGGGGCGCTGACAGACGTTTGCTTGGTCTGAACAATATCGAGCTAATTACCGACCGCGATCTTTATTTAAATTTGCGCGAAATCAAGGAAGTGAAGAAAAAGTGGTCTGATAGAGCCATGATTGTATCAATCATGGTGCCCTGTGAAGAGGCTGCATGGAAAGCTATTCTGCCGTTGGTAGAAGAAACTGGTGCTGATGGCATTGAACTTAATTTTGGCTGTCCGCACGGTATGAGTGAACGTGGAATGGGCTCATCCGTTGGGCAGGTGCCAGAATATATCGAGATGGTTGCACGCTGGTGCAAGGCTCATACACGCATGCCTGTAATTGTAAAACTGACACCCAATATTACCGATATTCGATACCCTGCACGCGCTGCCCAAGAGGGTGGTGCTGATGCAGTATCCTTGATTAATACCATCTCTTCCATCACTTCCGTCAATCTGGATAATTTCTCTCCAGAACCCTCGATTGATGGAAAGGGTAGTCATGGCGGTTACTGTGGCCCGGCTGTAAAACCAATTGCGCTAAACATGGTGGCAGAAATTGCCCGAGATCCCGAGACCAGTAATCTACCGATCTCCGGAATTGGAGGCGTAACTACCTGGCGTGATGCTGCTGAGTTTTTAGCTCTCGGCGCCAGAAATGTGCAGGTTTGCACCGCTGCCATGACCTATGGCTTCAAGATTGTTGAAGAGATGATTTCCGGGCTTGAAAATTGGATGGATGATCAGGGCCATAAAACACTGGATGATATTATTGGACGTGCCGTTCCAAATGTGACCGATTGGCAGTATCTGAACCTGAACTACATTTCAAAAGCCAAAATCGACCAGGATTCCTGTATCAAATGCGGGCGCTGTCATATTGCCTGCGAAGACACGTCACATCAGGCGATTACCAGTCTGGTTGATGGCAAACGACAGTTTGAGGTGATTGAAGAAGAATGTGTAGGTTGTAATCTTTGCGTTAATGTTTGTCCGGTTGAGGACTGCATAACCATGGAGCAATTGCCTGCCGGCTCAGTTGATAAGCGGACCGGTGAAAAAGTTCCTGAGGCCTATGGAAACTGGACCGAGCATCCAAATAATCCTTCAAGAGCAAGTTAAAGACTTTTCAGATTTTGACAAAGTCCAAACCTTACAGTCTTCACGCAACGGGCATTGAAAAACTAAAAGCCCACCTTGCTATGGTGCTCTTTGCCTTTCTTATTGCGGGGTCTTTTTCTATTGGACATCTTGCAGCACCCCATATCGACCCGACTGCTCTTAACGCCATTCGGTTCATGCTTGCAGTTTTGATTATGGGTTCAGTTGGCATCGTCATTCACAAAGAATCGCCATTTATTACCAAGGCAGCATGGCGGTTTTTAGTTCTGGGACTGCTGACAACAATATTCTTTGTTACCATGTTTATGGCGCTGAAAATTACCACACCTGTTTCAACAAGCGCTGTATTTACGCTCATACCTTTCATGAGCGCAGGATTTGGTTGGTTGTTTCTCAAACAAAGCACAGCCCCTATTGTTTTATTCAGCCTTGGAATTGCTGCGGCAGGTGCAATTTGGGTTATTTTCAAAGGAGACGCCCATGCCATAATGGATTTTAATATCGGAGAGGGTGAAGTTATATTCTTTGTTGGAGCAATAGCTTATGCTGCCTATGCGCCCTTGGCCAATAAATTCAACCAGGGAGAACCTTTGTTGCATTTTACTTTCTCTGTACTGCTTGGAACAATGATTTGCCTGCTGATTTGGGGTTACCCTGCGCTTTGGCTAACAGATTGGATTGCACTTCCATTGATTGTTTGGATTGCCATAGCCTTTCTTGCAATATTTTCAACCGCAATCACTTTCTTTCTGTTGCAGTTTGCAACTCTGCGGCTGCCAGCCTCCAAAGTTTATTCCTACGGTTATCTGACCCCCAGTATTGTGATCATGTATGAAGGTCTTTTAGGCCATGGATGGGCTAGCGGTTTTATTTTGTTGGGAGCACTGGTTACGGCAATGGGGTTATTGGTGATGGTTATTGCCCCCGATTCATGAGCTGCTTTTAGGGTTTTAATCCATCAACATATAGCTGATCCAGGAACCTTGCGGCATCCTCGAAACGGCCAGGTCCTGAATGTCCTGGTCCCAACACGGTTTTCACCTGAACATCAAAATCAGCATAGTGCTGGGTGGTTGCCCAGATGGAGAAAATCAAATGATACGGATCACATTTTGCAAGCTTTCCGTTTTTTATCCAGGAATTAATGACCTCCGCCTTTTCGTCTACGAGTTCTTTTAAATCTCTTAGTTCGTCCTGCACCCTGGGTGCACCTTGTAGAATTTCATTTGCAAAGAGTCGGGATTCCCTTGGGAAATCTCTGGACATTTCCAGTTTTCTTCTCACGTAGCTTTGAATTTCAAAGAGCGGTTCTCCGTGCGGATCAATCTTGCGCAATGGGTCCAGCCATTTATCCAGAAGTTGATCAAGCAATGCTCTGATCATTGCTTCCTTACTGTTGAAATAATAAAGCAAATTTGGCTTTGACATGCCGGAGATTTCTGCAATTTGATCTACTGTTGAACCTCTAAACCCATGCTGAGAAAAGACTTCTAGAGCGCCATTTAAAATTTTGACCTCGTTTTCCTGCTGGATCCGGGTACGCTTTTTAGTCTTGGCAGATCTGGGGTTAGACAAAATGACCTCTGTAAAATTAAGCTAGCATCATTGATTGTGCATTAAACTTCATGAAATTGCATTTTTCACCTTGAGAGTCGATACAAAATCTGTAATATTTACCAGACGGTAAAAAATTGCAAGTTTACGCATCTTGGGAGGGATAAAGTGATGGCTGCACCGGGAGAAAATCTTCGTATAAATGGTGATAGGCTTTGGGATTCGATCCATGAAATTGCAAAAATAGGCCCTGGCATTGCTGGCGGTAGTAACCGACAAACTGTAACTGATGAAGATGCAGAAGGCAGAGCTTTATTTCAAGCATGGTGTGAAGATGCAGGTCTGACAATGGGCGTTGATCAGATGGGCACCATGTTTATGCGCCGAGAGGGAACCGATGTTGATGCTCTCCCCGTCTATGTCGGTTCCCATTTAGATACTCAACCAACGGGTGGGCGCTATGATGGTGTTCTGGGTGTTCTTGCAGGTCTTGAGATTGTTCGAACCCTCAATGATTTAAACATCAAAACCAAGCACCCTATTGTAGTAACCAACTGGACAAATGAGGAAGGTACGCGATTTGCACCTGCCATGATGGCATCTGGTGTCTTTGCCAAACAATTCACACAAGAATGGGCTTACGCAAAAGAAGACGCTGACGGCAAGAAGTTTGGTGATGAACTGGCACGTATTGGTTGGAGAGGTGAAGAAGAAGTTGGCTCACGTGATATGCATGCCTTCTTTGAATTACACATCGAGCAAGGTCCCATCCTTGAAGCTGAAGAAACGGATATTGGGGTAGTAACCCATGGCCAGGGGCTCTCCTGGACACAAGTCACAATCACAGGTCGTGAGAGTCATACCGGTTCAACCCCAATGCCGATGCGCAAGAATGCAGGACTTGGAATGGCGAAAGTCCTGGAGCTGGTGGATTACATTGCATGGAGCCACAAACCGGATGCCGTTGGTGCAGCCGGACATATTGATGTTTATCCAAATTCCCGCAATGTTATTCCAGGAAAAGTAGTATTCACTGTTGATTTTCGCTCACCACAACTGGATGTGATTGAGGATATGGAAAAACGCCTTGCAGTTGGTGCAAAGGAAATTTGCGATGCGATGGGTTTGGATATTGAGCTGGAAAAAGTTGGCGGATTTGACCCGGTTGAATTTGATGAAAAATGTGTAACAGCAGTTCGCGATGCATCTGAACGTTTGGGTTATTCGCACCGTAATATCGTATCTGGTGCCGGTCACGACGCCTGCTGGATAAACCGTTGTGCGCCAACTGCCATGGTAATGTGTCCCTGCGTTGATGGCCTTAGCCACAATGAAGCAGAGGAAATCTCCAAAGAATGGTCGACAGCGGGGGCAGAAGTGTTGTTCCATGCAGTGGTCGAAACCGCTGAAATCGTGGGGTAAGGAAAAGATATGTCTATTATAACGATCAAGAACGGAACCATCGTAACAGCTGATTTGACCTACAAGGCGGATGTACAAATTGAAGGCGGTGTCATAACCGCCATAGGCCCAAACCTTTCTGCTGGAAATGAACTGGATGCAACAGATTGCTATGTTATGCCTGGCGGCATTGATCCACACACCCATCTCGAAATGCCGTTCATGGGCACGTACTCATCTGATGATTTTGAATCTGGCACCCGTGCTGCTCTTTCAGGTGGCACAACCATGGTAATTGATTTTGCCCTACCTGCTCCTGGTCAATCGCTTCTTGAGGCAATCCAGATGTGGGACAATAAATCCACGCGAGCGAACTGTGATTATTCCTTCCACATGGCGATTACCTGGTGGAGCGAACAAGTTTTCAATGAAATGGAGAGTGTCGTAAAGGACAAGGGCATCAATTCGTTCAAGCACTTTTTGGCCTACAAGGGTGCCTTGATGGTGAATGATGATGAACTGTATTCCTCCTTCCAGCGTTGTGCAGAACTTGGTGCAACACCCATGGTTCATGCTGAAAACGGTGATGTTGTTGCAGAACTTTCAGCTAAACTTCTTGCTGATGGAAACAATGGCCCTGAAGCCCATGCCTACTCCCGCCCACCGCAAGTAGAGGGTGAAGCTACAAACCGAGCGATCATGATTGCCGATATGGCTGGTGCACCATTATATGTTGTACACACTTCCTGTGAAGACAGTCACGAGGCAATTCGACGGGCTCGCCAACAAGGAAAACGAGTTTGGGGTGAACCGCTCATCCAACATTTAACATTGGATGAGAGTGAGTATTTCAACAAGGACTGGGATCATGCAGCACGACGGGTAATGTCCCCTCCTTTCAGAAACAAACAACATCAAGACTCGCTATGGGCAGGTTTGCAGGCTGGCTCACTTTCCGTAGTGGCAACAGACCACTGTGCCTTTACAACCGAACAAAAGCGTTATGGCGTTGGTGATTTTACCAAAATTCCTAATGGCACAGGTGGGCTTGAAGATCGCATGCCAATGCTTTGGACATACGGGGTTGCAACAGGCCGGATCACCATGAATGAATTTGTGGCGGTAACCTCTACTAATATTTCGAAAATCATGAACATGTATCCGAAAAAAGGTGCCATACTAGTGGGTTCAGATGCAGATATTGTTGTCTGGGATCCTAACAAGGAAAAAACCATTGAAGCTAGCAACCAGCAAAGTGCGATTGACTACAATGTATTTGAAGGCAAACACGTAAAAGGCTTACCACGCTATACTCTTTCTCGCGGACATGTCTCTGTGATGGACGGCAAAGTTCAAACGCAGGAAGGTCATGGTAGATTTGTTAAACGTGAAGCTAACGGCACAGTGAACAAAGCTTTGTCTACATGGAAAGAATTAACCAATCCGACACCGGTTAAGCGTACCGGCATTCCTGCAAGTGGGGTATAATCAGGCTATATGTCTAATTCCGTTGTCTCAACTCAAAACCTGTCGCTCACATTCGAAACAAATGATGGCCCGGTTCATGCATTAAAAGACATAAACCTCACCGTTGATAAAGGTGACTTTGTCTCATTCATCGGCCCCTCAGGCTGTGGCAAGACAACTTTCTTGCGTGTAATTGCTGATCTTGAAAGGCCAACAGGCGGTACGATATCAGTCAACGGCATGACACCTGAAGAAGCAAGACAGGCTCGCGCCTATGGTTATGTTTTTCAGGCTGCATCCTTATTGCCCTGGCGAACCATCGATAAAAACATCGCTGTTCCTCTGGAAATCATGGGGCTTTCAAAAGCTGATCAGGAAAAGCGTATTTCAGATGTTCTTTCCCTGGTTGATCTCAGTAATTTCGGTAAAAAATATCCATGGCAGTTATCAGGCGGTATGCAGCAACGGGCTTCCATTGCCCGCGCCCTGGCGTTTGATGCTGATTTGCTTTTGATGGATGAGCCCTTTGGTGCTCTTGATGAGATCGTTCGTGATCACCTTAACGAACAATTGTTAAAACTCTGGGACACCACCAATAAAACCATTTGTTTTGTAACACACTCCATTCCTGAAGCAGTTTATCTCTCCACCAAGATTGTGGTTATGTCACCAAGGCCAGGTCAGGTTTATGATGTGATTAAATCAACATTGCCACGTGAACGGCCACTGGATATTCGCGAGAGCCAGGAATTCCTGGATATTGCGGCTCGTGTACGTGACGGTTTGAAAGCAGGTCATTCCTATGATGACTAAGAACGGAAAAACCATACCCGTACTTACGGTCGTCTTAGCCATCATCGCCATATGGTACGCAAGTGTTGTTATGATGAATGCCCCTTTTGTTTATGATCAGGCTGAACGGGCAAAGGTAGAGCCACCAGCATTTTCAGAGCTTATTTCTAAAACCATGGCGCAGGAGCGACCTGTTTTACCTGCCCCGCATCAAGTAGCTGAAGAAATTTACAAAACAACTGTCCTTAAAAAAATCACATCGAAGCGATCTTTAATCTACCATTCGTGGATCACACTTTCCGCCACCATGCTTGGGTTTATTATAGGTACCGCTCTTGGTATCGCGTTAGCGGTTGGCATTGTGCACAACAAGGCAATGGATAAATCCGTTATGCCTTGGGTTATCACCTCGCAGACAATACCTATTCTAGCCATCGCTCCAATGATCATTGTTGTATTAAATGCAGCAGGTATTTCCGGCCTTTTACCCAAGGCATTAATTTCAACTTATCTATCTTTCTTCCCGGTAGTCGTTGGCATGGTCAAAGGTCTGCGCGCACCTGATTCAGCGCAACTTGACCTAATGCACACTTATAACGCTTCTACTTCACAGACTTTTTGGAAACTTCGCTGGCCGTCTTCCATGCCTTACCTGTTTACTTCGCTAAAAATTGCTGTCGCGATTTCTTTGGTTGGCGCCATTGTAGGTGAAATGCCAACCGGCGCAGTTGCAGGACTTGGAGCACGCTTGCTCGCGGGGTCTTATTATGGGCAAACCATACAGATCTGGTCAGCTCTGTTCATGGCCGCAGCCCTTGCCGCTGTGCTTGTTATGTTGGTTGGGTGGGCCCATAATTACGTTTTGAAACGCATGGGCGAAAAACCTGAAGGAGCAATTGCATGACGCTAGTTCTTGTTGCTCTTGTTTTCTGGATTGCCATGTGGTGGATCAATCAACGGCTGGTTGCTGTTGATACAGGCTTTAATCATTCCCTTGCTAGATCAATCAATTTTGCTGTGCCTCTCATATTCGGGGTTACGCTACTGGTTGTTTGGGAACTCGTTGTGCGGGGATTGCAAATCCCGTTTGTATTATTACCACCCCCTTCCATGATCGGAGCGCGGATTGCTTCATCATTGCCAATACTTTGGGCGGACTTTCAACAAACGTTCTTAAAAGCAGTTCTTGCTGGATATATTCTGGGCTGTGGCTCCGGTTTTATTGTTGCGCTGCTCATAGACCGATCCTCATTTTTGCAACGAGGTCTGTTGCCTCTTGGAAATTTTGTATCAGCGCTTCCAATCGTTGGCGTTGCTCCAATAATGGTGATGTGGTTTGGCTTTGACTGGCATTCAAAGGCTGCTGTTGTTGTGATCATGACCTTCTTCCCTATGTTAGTAAACACCGTGCAGGGATTGGCCGCAGCAAACCACATGGAGCGCGATTTGATGAATACTTACGCTGCATCCTGGTGGCAAACGTTAACTAAATTGCGATTACCTGCGGCGGCACCATTTATCTTCAATGCATTAAAAATTAATTCTACACTTGCGCTCATTGGTGCAATTGTGGCTGAATTCTTTGGAACACCTATTGTCGGCATGGGCTTTCGTATTTCTACGGAAGTGGGACGTATGAATGTGGATATGGTGTGGGCAGAGATAGCGGTAGCAGCGCTTGCTGGTTCCGTATTTTATGGCAGTGTGGCCCTTGCAGAGCGAGCCGTCACATTCTGGCATCCATCTATCCGTGCAAGTCGCAATTGACGCCGGACAAAACAGGGAGACTATGAAATGAATAAACTCACTCTTCTCTTAACAGCAACTGCACTGTCCTTGTCTGCTATGGCAGCACAGGCAGCAGACAAAGTGACGTTACAACTCAAGTGGGTCACGCAAGCTCAGTTTGCAGGTTATTACGTTGCAAAAGACAAAGGTTTTTATGAAGCAGAAGGTATCGATATTGAAATCAAACCTGGCGGTCCGGACATTGCACCTGCGCAAGTTCTTGCCGGTGGCGGCGCAGATGTGGTTCTTGACTGGATGCCATCTGCACTGGCAACTCGTGAAAAGGGCGTTCCACTTGTCAATATTGCCCAACCGTTCAAGTCTTCAGGCATGATGCTAACCTGCCGCAAGGATTCAGGCATTACATCACCAGCTGACTTTAAAGACAAAACACTTGGTGTTTGGTTCTTTGGTAATGAATATCCATTCCTTTCCTGGATGAGCAAGCTTGGCATCAAAACAGATGGTTCTGAAGGCGGTGTAAAGGTTCTCAAACAAGGGTTTAACGTGGATCCGATCCTTCAAAAGCAAGCTGCTTGTGTATCCACCATGACATACAATGAATACTGGCAGATCATTGATGCAGGTCTTTCTGCTGATGACCTGATTACGTTCAAGTATGAAGACGAAGGCGTCGCCACATTGGAAGACGGTATCTATGTATTGGAAGACAACCTCAAAGATGCAGCTTTCAAAGACAAGATGGTACGTTTTGTTCGTGCTTCCATGAAGGGCTGGAAATATGCTGAAAAAAATTCTGATGAAGCCGCTGATATCGTGCTGGAAAATGATGCTTCTGGTGCACAAACAGAAAAACATCAAAGACGCATGATGGGTGAAATTGCAAAACTTACAGCCGGATCAAACGGTGCTTTGAGTGAAGCAGATTATGACCGTACGGTTGCAACACTATTGTCTGCAGGTTCTGACCCGGTCATTACAAAGAAGCCTGAAGGTGCATGGACATCAGCGATTACGGATGAAGCTTTGAAATAAAAGTTATCATCAGCATATTTTAAAAACAGAAAGGCAGCAAAGAGCAGCCTTTCGAACTTATGAGTTCATATATTTTCGATAAGAACCATGGCAAGGTAACACTTTCTCAAACGAAAGTGCAAAGCTTAGGCTCAAGATATAGTAATTAAATAGGAAAACCATGTCTCAACAAGAGTGGATTGAACGCGCAAAAACGGTCATGCCTGGCGGTGGGTTTGGCAACTTTAATTCAGATATTATTATTCATAGAGGAAAAGGTTCTCATATCTGGGATATGGACGGCAATAAATATTTGGATCTGTTAAATTCATCAGGCCCTCTTATTCTTGGCCATGCCAATGAGGAGGTAATGGAAGCCGTTCAAGAGCAGTTAGACAAAGGCACAAGTTATTATGCAACCAACACAGTCGGGATAGAACTGGCAGAAGAGATTTGTAAAGCTTTACCTTGTGCAGAACAATTACGTTTTACATCAACAGGTGGCGAAGCAGACATGTATGTTATTCGCCTTGCTCGCGCCTTTACAGGCCGTGATAAAATTTTGAAATTTGAAGGCGGCTATCATGGAATGTGTTCAGAGGCTCAGATGAGCCTTGCGCCTACAAAACTTGCCAACTTTCCACAACCTATACCAGACAGCGCTGGCATTCCACAAAGTGTTGCAGATAATGTATTTATTGCACCTTTCAATGATATTGATTTTCTTCAATCTTTTCTTGCTGAGCATGGCACAAAGATTGCTGGCCTGATCGCAGAGCCATTACAACGCATTATCCCTCCTGTTGAAGGCTTTTGGCAAGAAGTGCGTAAAGAATGTGATAAATACGGAATCGTTTTGATTTTTGATGAAGTCGTCACAGGTTTCAGATTTGACTATGGTGGCGCCCAAACACTCTATGGCGTTACACCTGATATATGTTGTGTTGGAAAAATCATTGGAGGTGGTTTTCCACTTGCAGCAATTGCTGGGCATACTGATATCATGTCGCATTTTGAAAAAGAAAAGGTTGGTAGTGATAGAGCACTTATGTACTCAGGCACGCTTTCTGGCAATCCGGTCGCTGCTACAGCGGGCTTGAAAACATTAGAAATACTTCGTCGGGATGGGCAATATGAAAAACTTAGAGACTTGGGCAAGGCCTTGCAAGAGGCATTCAGTAATCCATTATCACAAAAGGGTATCGATCATCGTGTAGTTGGAGACTCAACTTTGTTTGATATTGTATTCACCAATAGAGATGTGAGAAATTATCGTGATGTTCTGGCTTCGGATTCTGACCTCAATATTAGGTTTATCCAAAACCTTAAAGAACAAGGTGTACTCAAACCTGTAGGCAAATGTTATCCATCTCTTGCACTTTCACA
>CALDZF010000230.1 GCA_937944165.1 uncultured Rhizobiaceae group bacterium
TGCGAAGTGAAAGGCATCAACCGCGATGCTTCTGGTGCTGTAACGGGTGTTGAGACAACACGCGGTACAATCGGCGCTAAACAAGTGGGCGTTGTGGCAGCAGGCCATACATCCGTGTTGATGGAAATGGCTGGCGTACAGATGCCGCTTGAGAGTTATCCACTTCAAGCGCTGGTATCCGAACCTGTTAAGCCGATTTTCCCATGTGTTGTGATGTCAAACACGGTGCATGCTTATATTTCCCAGTCTGATAAAGGGGAGCTGGTGATTGGTGCTGGTACAGACCAATATACATCTTACTCACAAACTGGCGGACTTCATATTGCAACGCATACGCTTGAAGCCATATGCGAAATGTTCCCGATTTTTGGCCGCATGAAAATGTTGCGCTCCTGGGGTGGTATTGTGGATGTGACACCAGACCGTTCGCCAATCGTTGCAAAGACTCCTGTTAAAGGTCTTTATGTAAACTGTGGTTGGGGTACAGGCGGCTTTAAGGCAACACCTGGTTCAGGCAATGTCTTCGCGCATACAATCGCAAAAGACGTACCGCACAAAATCAACGAAGGCTTGCACCTTGAGCGTTTCAGAGCCGGCCGTTTGGTCGATGAAGCAGCCGCTGCAGCCGTGGCGCATTAGGGGATTAATGTGACATTTGAAACGAACCAAAAATTTATAAAAATTGGCTTTGTCGCAATTCTGTTGATGATCCCGACACATTATTTGCTTGAGTACGTAAACTTTTCACAAGGTAGTTCAAGTTTTCTATCAAAGTCTCTTAAATTTCTTTTCGTTATAGAAGCTATATGTGCTGTTTTTTTATTTGGAATTTATGGCTGGCTTGCACGATTTCAAAGTACAATGACACGCGGTTACTATAATGCTTTGAGTGAAAAAAAGAGTTTGCGATTAGATGATAGAATTAATCTGTGGAAGTACAATGTGTCTAGAAATCTAGGTATGTGGGTTGAGAGGCCTGAATTATCAAATATGGAATATAAGGATAATAAATAATGCTAAAAATTCACTGTCCTTATTGCGAACAAGACCTTCCTGAAACTGAGTTTCATGGCGAAGGCGAGGCGCATATTGTACGTCCTGCCAATATGGCAGACATTTCCGATGAAGCGTTTGAAAAGTTTTTCTTCATTCGTGATAACCATAAAGGCATTGTGTTTGAACGCTGGCGTCACCTGCATGGGTGTGGTCGCTTCTTCAATGCGGTGCGTCATTCGGTTTCTGACAAATTCATCAAGACTTACAAAGCTGGTGAGAAAAAACCTGAGTTAACCCAAGAAGAAATTGATGCAGTGTTGCCACCTGCAAAATCTACACCTGCCAATGAGCCTATTTATGCTGATGGTGTTGAGGGGAAAAAATAATGAGCGGATCAACTCCAAACACAGGCGCAAATCGTATTGCTGGAAAGGGGCGTTTATCGCCTGCCAAGACGGTTACTTTTACCTTTGATGATAAAACTTATAATGCGTTGGAAGGTGATACGCTTGCATCTGCTTTGCTAGCTAATGGCATCCACTTAACTGGGCGTTCGTTTAAATATCACCGTCCTCGCGGTATTTTGGGTGCTGGTTCAGAAGAACCTAATGCGCTGATTGATATTTCGCGTGATAGTGCGCGTCGTCAGCCAAATATTCGCGCAACGGTTCAGCCTGTATTTGATGGTATGATTGCCAAAAGCCAAAACCGTTTTCCTTCGCTTGCCTTTGATGTAGGTGCTGTGAATGATGGGCTTGGTCGATTTTTCTCTGCTGGTTTTTATTACAAGACTTTCATGTGGCCGCAAAAAGCCTGGGATCATGTCTATGAACCTTTCATCCGTAAGGCTGCTGGTCTGGGTGAATCGCCTACAGAAGACGATCCAGACCATTACGCAAACAGATTTGCCCATTGCGAAGTGCTGATTGTTGGTGCTGGCGCATCCGGCCTTCAAGCAGCACTTGTGGCTGGTAAATCCGGAAAGCGAGTTATCCTTTGCGATGAACAAGAAGAAATGGGTGGCGCGCTTTTATCAGATGTTACTTCCAGAATAGATGGTATGTCTGCGCAAGAATGGGTTGCTGATACAAAGGCGCAATTGGCTGCAATGGAGAATGTTATCGTTCTTTCGCGCACAACGGCTTTTGGATACTACAACCACAATATGGTGACGCTGACCGAGCTTGTAACCGAACATATGGCAAAGCCTGATCCAGACTTGCCGCGTGAGCGTTGTTGGCAGGTTCGTGCCGAGAAGGTTGTATTGGCAACGGGTGCGATTGAGCGTCATATCGTATTCCCGGATAATGATCGCCCAGGCATCATGATGGCCTCTGCTGCACAGACTTACTTAAACCGTTACGGTGTTGCAGTTGGTCGCAATGTTGCGGTTTATACTTCATCAGACAGTGCTTATCAGGTAGCTTTTGATTTGAAGAATGCTGGCATTGAAGTGCCCGCTATCATTGATATGCGCGAGACGATTAATCAGACACTGTTGGATGAAGCCGAAGAACTTGGCATTCGCGTTTTGAAAGGTTTTGCTGTCGTTGGTACGAAGGGTCGCCTTCGCGTTAAGGAAATTGCTGTTCAACCTGTTAATGGTGAGAACGTCGAACATGTTTCTGTTGATTGCTTGTTGATGGCTGGTGGTTGGACACCATCAATACACCTGTTCTCGCAATCACGTGGGCGTGTGAAATTTGATGAAGATACAGGTACATTCCTGCCTGATATTTATACAGAAGATTGTATTTCGGTCGGTTCTTGTAACGGTACACATGATCTTGGTGAGGCGATGGAAGAAGCGGCTCAAGCCGCTGCAGATGCTGTTGAAGATGATGAGGCAGAAGCTGCTTTTGTTGAAAATGGCCCGCGCATGGGAGGCTTTCATATTGGTTCTGCAAAGGGTGCAGGGCCAGAGGATTTCACCAAGGCATTTATTGATTTTCAAAATGATGTAAC
>CALDZF010000231.1 GCA_937944165.1 uncultured Rhizobiaceae group bacterium
TTTCAGTAGTTTTCTGATTTCTGCCTTGCTCAATGCACTTTCATTGTGGGAATTATAAGGCCGGTCAACTTCTGTATTGATGACATCATCAAACGAAAAGTCAGTCTCTTGGTAGTAGTTTGCAAATGCTGGGCGTACACAAAAGAACTGTGACAGTTCAATTGTTCGTCTTGTTTCTTCATCAGTCATCAACTCTTCATAAAGCTTTTCACCAGGCTTTACGCCGATTTCTTCAATCTTGATATCCTTGGGGTTGTGACCATATCCACCAGCCAGTTCATCGATCATGACTTCTGCCAAATCCGCAATTTTAATGATCGGCATCTTTGTTACGAAAACTTCGCTTCCTTTTGCAATAGCGCTGGAATTAAGGACAAGCTGAGCTGCTTCATAAATGCTCATGACAAAGCGTGTCATGTGTTTGTCGGTAACAGTAACTGGACCGCCCTGCTCTATTTGTCTTTTAAATATTGGAAATACAGAACCGTTTGATCCCAGAACATTGCCAAAGCGGGTTGAGCTGAAAATGGTTTGTTTTGAACCACTGGTAATATTGGCTGCCGTGATTAATCGCTCCCCCATGAGCTTTGATGTACCCATGACATTGGTCGGATTAACAGCCTTATCAGAGCTGGTAAAAATTACCTTTTCCAAATCGTTAGCAAGTGCAGCTTGAATAACATTTTGCACACCGATAATATTAGTCTGCACGGCCTCCATCGGTGATTGCTCACACATAATGACATGCTTTAAGGCGGCTGCATGGAAGACGATATCAATGCCATCAAATAAGTGAGTTAGTGTCGCCTGGTCGCGTAAGTTACAAAGCCAAAACTTTATCTTGTCGTTTGCTCTATATTTCTGATCAATAAAGAACAACTCGCTTTCATTGCTATCAATGCCAATGATTTCCATTGGCCCATTCGCACCCATAGCTGCCAGTTGGCTAATTAATTCTTCGCCAATTGTGCCACAAGCTCCCGTTACCAGAATTCTTTTGTTGCTTAGATGTTGCAAGTAATTTTCCCAGGGCGTGTTGCTCGAACCTGTTAATTGTACTATGAAGTCAGCACTGTCAACGTCATATCATTTATTGCACAAAATGATTTATCTTTATTCCGCTGATTGAATTTGTATTCTTTACGCCACTTAATTAGAGCTCAATAATGTTTTCTCGGATTTTCGCTCGTGCAGCTAATTCAGTTCATGTGCTATCCCTTGGTTTTGGTGCAACGGCTGTCATTGTACAAGGCGCAAGTCTAGCAATTTGTTATTGGCTCATAAAGAGTGAACTGGGTGCGGGATACCTAGGGGTATGGGCTTTAATACAAACAACCTTGTTTTTTGGTAGAATTGCCGAATTCGGCTTATCACAAAGCCTCATTCATTTCATTCCAAAGGCCATTGAGGAAAAAGACAGAGCGCGCGCTAAGGGTTATTTTGATACAGTCTTTGTGTGTTCAGCAATCCTGTTCTCAGTCCTTGCGATTCTACTTTATACGCCTGCACATGAGTTGCTACAAAAAACTCTTGAGGACTTTTATCTTATACAATTCGAACAAGTCTTTCCCTTTGCAGTTTTGGCGTTTGTAATCGTCAACGTCGGACAGACTGGCATCAACGCTTTGGTAGGTCTTCAAAAAGCTTATCAAGGCCACTTAATCGTAATCCTAGCCTATCTGCTTAATATTATTGTCGTCTATCAAACCGTCGAGACCTACGGGCTGTCAGCGCTTGCTTATGGCAACCTTGCCACGGGGCTTGTTTTGTTGGTTTTGGGTAATGCGTTGACATCAAAACATTTCAAATCAATCCCATTGTGGCCATCAGGATTTAGACGCACTTATGTGCGTTCACTTTTTGGGGTTGGTATGGGCATACAATCCATAAGTTTGTTTTCTGCAGTTGCAGATGCTTCCGCCAAGTTTTTCATAAACCATTTTATTGGCATCCAAGCTGTCGGCATTTATGAAATGGCCAATCGCTTCATCCTGTTTGTCAGGGGCGTTTTTGCGTTGCCACAGAATTACTTGGGAAGTTATTTTGGTAGTCTGGATAAGTCGGACCCAGATACCT
Organism: uncultured Rhizobiaceae group bacterium; assembly: GCA_937944165.1. Classification (GTDB taxonomy): domain Bacteria; phylum Pseudomonadota; class Alphaproteobacteria; order Rhizobiales; family Rhizobiaceae; genus JAALLB01. The sequence continues at coordinate 2,077 of CALDZF010000231.1, forward strand.
TGAAGAATGCTATTAAAAAGGCATTGCAGCTATCAATAAGTCTGGCCATCATTTTTGCAACTATTGTGATTATAACCCATATTTGGGTTGGCGAAATATGGGTAGGTGCAGAGAGTGACACATTTGAAACCATTACCCTGCTTCTTATAATCGGCTGGGTATTTAATGTGATGGTTAGCCCAATTTATTACGCATTCCTGGGTCTAGGAAAACTGCGCATACCCATCATTGCACAAGCCATCTATGCAGGCCTGGTCTTTGTAAGTTGTTATATGGTAGGCAATACTTATGGAGTGACGGGGCAGGTTTTATGCATGTCCATGTCACTGGCAGTATCACAGATTTATTTATTTGCCAGCGGGCTAGTATTTGCAAAAGTCAACGTCACTGCGCTGTTATCCCGAAGCCTTGCAATGATGTTATGCCTTGCTATTGCAGTTTATCTGATTGTTCCAATAATAAATGAAACCTGGATCGCAGACTGGTCTACTTTTGAAAGGTTTATCGCATTTGGCATACTGACATTGTTGCATTTAGGTATTCACATAACTATTAGTGGCTCTGTGAACCGCTTAATTCAAAATTGGAATGAATGAATTGAAAAATCTTATAAGATCTTTTCTGCATGGTCTTGGATATGATCTTGTAAAGAAAAAACCCAGCAAATCAGATCAGCTTTCAAAATTTCTGAACGCCACAAATATTACGCATGTATTTGACGTGGGTGCGAATATAGGACAATTCGCTGGTGATCTTAGAAAATCAGGCTATGTAAAAAATATCTTTTCATTTGAGCCACTTGAAAAACAATTTACAACTTTGTCTTCAAGAGCAGAGAATGATTTGAACTGGACTTGTTATAACTTTGCATTCGGTGATGTAGCCGGCACTAAAGATATTAATATCGCCAATAATAATCACTCATCTGCGAGTTCATTTCTTGAATTATCCGAGCTGTCAAAAGATATGATCGATGTGAAGATGACGGAAACTGCAAAAGTTGAAATACGCACTTTGAAAGAGTTTCTGGAGACATCAGATCTGATACCTGATGGTAATACCTTATTGAAGCTTGATGTTCAGGGATTTGAACATTCAGTTATGAAGGGCGCTGGTGTATTGCTTTCCAGATTTCCTGCAATCCTTCTAGAGGCATCATTTTTCAGCATTTACAAAGATGAGAAGCTTGTAGGCGACCTCATATCAACCTTAAAGAACAAGGGATATGTACTGGCTGCATTTTTTGTTGAAATGGAGTCTGATATTGGAACAACACTTCAATCCGATATTCTTTTTGTCAGTCAAGAATTATATAAAAAACTTGAACCTTTACACAGGCAACCAAATCAATGATCAAACAAATATTGTCAGAGCTGGCATTTCAGCGCGCTAGAATTTCTACTGGAGACAAAGAGTTATCTTCAGTCAAGAAAAGCTTAGAACATCATCCGCGCAATGCCGCCTCATCTGCGAGATGGCTCATTAGAGGCGATGCAGGCACCTTTGCCGACAATCGAGACACGACACAAGCCGCCTTAGCGAACACGCTGTTTGTTGCCTTAAGGCGTATGCGTGACGCACAGACAGAAGAAGGAAAAGTCGACTTTGGATTTGAAAATTATGTCATAGCAAATGCGCATCAATCAATATCACAGGTGTTTCAAGACCTATGGGTTCTTTTCGAACATGGGGAAAAAAAATCTGGATATTTTGTAGAATTTGGCGCGACCAATGGCAAAGATATTTCCAATACTTGCCTTTTAGAAAAGGCATTTGGCTGGAAAGGAATTCTTGCTGAACCAAACCCATTTTGGCACGATGCCTTGCGCAAAAACAGAACTGCAGAGATTGAGACAAAATGTGTATCAGTAAAGAGCGGTGATACATTAGAATTGTTGCTTACTGATGATCCAGAGTTTGCAACAACAACTAATATTGAGAGACAAGCTTCAGAGAAAATCTCTGTAGAAACAATATCTTTGTCCGATATGCTAGACAAATATAATGCTCCAGAAAAAATCGATTTTCTAAGTATCGACACAGAAGGCAGTGAATTTGATATTTTGTCTGCTTACGATTTTAAGAAGAATAGAAAAATAAAATTGATTGCTGTTGAACATAATTTCGAACATCCCAAACGTGCTGATATTCATGAATTACTTTTGAAAAATGGATATACACGCAAGTATGAGTCTTACTCCATGTTTGATGATTGGTATTGTTTAACAGAATAAATATTTATCCCCGTACTCAACTCCGCGCCATAGACTCCAAGTCAAGCAATTTACGGAGTCTTTGCAATGGAAAATTCTGAAAAACTACATCTACCCTATATTATGCCCTCACAAGCACAAAAGCACGTGACGCATAATGAAGCAATTCGAAAACTCGATGCTATTGTACAGCTTTCGGCAAAATCTCGGGAGCTGGCAACCCCACCAAATACGCCGCTAGCAGGTGATCGTTATATCATTGCAGATAATGCATCAGGAACTTGGTCGAATAAAAGTGGTCAGATTGCAGCGTGGCAAGATGAAGGTTGGCATTTTTATGAACCGTGCGAAGGCTGGCTTGCATGGCTGGAAGACACAAAATCCATAATCGTTTTTGCTGAAGGTCAATGGATGACTTTTAGTCAATCCAGTAACACCAGTAACACCAGTAATCCACTGGAAAACCTCGGTATCAACACAACTTCTGATAACATTAATCGATTTTCTGTTAGCTCGGATGCCAGCCTGTTTACCCATGATGGGACAGACCACAGGCTGAATATTAATAAATCATCAGAGAGCCAAACGGCATCTGTACTTTTTCAAAATGACTTTTCTGGCAAAGCAGAGTTTGGGCTTTTGGGGGATGATCACTTTGGCTTGAAGCAATCCATAGATGGCTCTCAATGGCGCACCTCTGCTATCTTTGATAAGAATTCGGCAAGTGTCAATTTTCCTAATAACGCTTTTAACGAACATCTAATGTTCAACCTTTTACAAGACGGCGGGCGTTTTGCAGGCTCGCCAGAAAATCCAGGCACTACAGCAGGTAACTTCATAAAGCCTACTTATTTTACCAGTTATAATGGTTCTACCTTCATTGAAGGTGGAAAATTTACACATAATAATTCAACATTTGGCGGCGCTGCAACTGCGCTAGATGCAGATACTGCAAGTTTGATTTCCAAATTGAAAACGACGGCGCTATCGCGTCGATTAGGACCTGAATTTTATCTCACACAAGTCAATGCAGGCACAGGGACCGTTGCGCCACTCACCACGAATGCAGTTACTCGTCATCTTTTATTTGTAAATATAACTGCCCCGCTTTGGTCTCATTCAACATGGGGAATTAATGTCAAAGCAAAATCTGGTTCACTGGCAATTGCGCCTGACCCAACAAACTTACAATATATAGATGGTGAATTGCAGTCTGAAACATTGGTCTTGGAGCCAGAAGATGGCTGGAAGCAAATTGTGGTTGTGGGGCAGCTTAATCCCATGACAAGCAACGACTATAATGCAACACTTTTTCGTATTTATGGATCCCAAGGTGCGCAATTACTTATGGCACTTCCATTTCTCATTCCAGCAAACATAACGCCTAAGCCAGAATCTTATTTTGGCAGGATAGCAAGTATCCAATCTTGGCGTTAAACAGCTTTAATCAGGTTTTTATGCGTAGCATTCCGAGAATTTTCTTGGGATATCTGCGCATTAATGTCAGTGGACCCGTTTTAATATTATGCTCTTTACAAGCTTTTAAAACTTCCTGATTCACTTTTAGCTTTGCTTTCAAACCTGCTGTACTCGCACCGCCTGTTTGCATGAGCACCCAAAGTTCGGGAATGTATTGCCCTTTAAAGTTCGATGAAAACAGACGTATCATGAATTCAAAATCTGCTGAAACCCTGTAGTCTGTTCGATATAAACCCAGTTCGTCAAACACCTTTTTGCGTACAAACAGGGTGGTATGCGCTGGCATATTGCCTGTTTTGAGATCTTCTACGCTGAACCCTTCTGAAGAATAATAACGCACAATCTTGTCTTTATTTTCTGCTTTAAAAAATGCGGCATCGGCATAAGCATAATCAATTGCTTCATCTTCAAATAGCTCTGCTACACGCGATAAGATGGTATTAGATTTAAATACATCGTCAGAATGCAACATTCCAATAACGGAGCCACTGGATGCAATAATTCCTTTGTTCAATGCATCGTAAATACCGCAATCAGACTCACTAATGGTAATTGAATTTTGCTGGATGTTTTTTTTGACCAGTTCTAGCGTGCGATCTGTGGAATTCCCGTCCACAATGACATGTTGAACCTTGCTATAATTCTGATCCGCAACGCTGCTGACAGCTCTACTGATTGTTTCTTCCCTGTTATAAACAGCCGTTACTATAGAGAGTTTAATACCGCTCATAAAGGTTCACCAGATATAAAAAAATCTTAGTATGCGTTAAACTTAGACTAAACAACCGTGGCTACACGCAAACTTTTCATTATTACGTTTTGAAACCATTGTCATGTCACATTTTCCTTGTTATTGGGTACAGGTAAAATTCACATTATGGAATATAGTGACTGAAATATAATTATTGAGTGCTTTTTAAGATATAAAACAATAGATTGTGTTTATTCGTTAGCAACGATTCTTACAGGCTTGCTATTTCTAGGGTAAAAAATGTTTATACTGGGTTTAAATGCCTATCATGGCGATTCTTCTGCGTGTCTACTTCAGGATGGCAATATCGTTGCTGCGGCAGAAGAAGAACGTTTTCGTCGAATAAAACACTGGGCTGGCTTTCCTTCTCAAGCGATTGAATATTGTTTGTCAGAAGCAGGGATACGTCTTGACCAGGTTGACCACGTAGCCGTTAATTCTGATCCCTCTGCCAATTTTAGCAGAAAAGTTAAATATACGCTATTGAATATACATAACCCGTCATTCATCTTATCGCGTCTTGCAAACCGAAAAAAAAGAGATTGTCTCGAAGCAGAATTCAAACGCACTTTTCCAAACTCTGATCTTACCGCAAAAGTGCATCGCATAGAACACCATCTTGCACATTTGGCTTCTTGTTATCTGGTAGCACCTTTTGAAGAAGCGGTTACCGTTTCTATTGATGGATTTGGTGACTTTTCCTCTGCAGCTTGGGGGCTTGGTCAAAAAGATAAGATAAATATTCATGGGCATGTGCATTTCCCCCATTCACTCGGTATATTTTATCAAGCGTTGACACAATATATTGGTTTCCCCCATTATGGAGATGAATACAAGGTCATGGGATTAGCACCATATGGCAAGCCTACCGTAATGGATGAAATTCGCCAGATTGTGAAGCTCCAAGATGATGGGTCGTTTAAACTCAACACTAGTTTTTTTCAACATCACAAAGGCAATGTTGCATATGAGTGGGAGGGTGGAATTCCAAAAATAGGAGAGCTCTTTTCTTCAGAACTGGAAAAACTACTGGGGCCAAAAAGAAAAGCAGATGAGCCCCTAGAACAATATCACATGGATATCGCCCACTCCGTTCAGGCAATGTATGAAGAGGCCTTCTTTCATCTATTGGATACCCTTCATCCCAAGTTTGGGACAGATGCACTGACACTTGCTGGCGGGTGTGCAATGAATTCGGTGGCGAACGGAAAGGTTCGTCGTCGCTCAAAATTTAAAAATCTCTATGTACAATCTGCAGCTGGGGATGCAGGTGGCGCCATAGGCTCTGCTCTCATTGCATGGAACAATGAAAAGCCCAAGGATAATCCGACACACGAAATTGCAACGACATGTTTGATGAATGGTGCAAAAGCTTATCGTAATGTTATGGATCACGCCTATTGGGGTCCTCGGTTTTCAAACACATATATCAATAAGCTCTTAGAAGATCGCTCAAATGATTTGGACAAAAATCAATTTAAAATCAAACAATATAAAAACGACAAGACGCTTTGTGAGAAAACAGCGCTAGCAATTTCCGAAGGTAAGGTCATCGGCTGGTTCCAGGGAAGACTTGAATGGGGACCAAGAGCATTGGGCAACCGCTCAATAATCTGCGATCCACGACGTGCTGATATGAAGGAAATTCTCAACTTAAAAATCAAACGAAGAGAAAGCTTTCGACCTTTTGCACCATCTATCATGAAAGAACATGTCAGTGATTGGTTTGAGGAAGATCATGACGTCCCATTTATGATGCAAGTGTTTCAGATCCAGGAAGATAAGAGAGAGCAGATTTCTGCTGTATGCCATGCAGACGGATCTGGTAGACTACAAACTGTTTACAGAGACACCAACGAACGTTATTGGAATTTAATTAATGCTTTCCACAAAATTACAAACGTACCTATGGTTCTCAACACCAGCTTTAACGAAAATGAACCGGTTGTATGCAAGCCCGAAGAAGCATTAGACTGTTTCTTGAGAACAAATATGGACTTGCTTGTCCTCGAAGACACAATCATTGAAAGGAAGAGGTGAGAGAAATCTCTTTTAAGTTAGTGGCTTAGTAATTATAGTACCGGTTGAGTAAGAAAAGCCGAACCATCAGTTTCTAATCCATTATATCCTAAAATCTTTCTGTAGCCTTTAAGAGTTATCATAGTGACAGACGCATCTGCAAAAATTACACCAGTTATACTAGCTGGAGGAAAAGGCAAACGATTGTGGCCTATGTCACGATCTGAACGACCTAAGCAATTTTTGAAGATATTATCTGAATACAGCCTCTTCCAGCAAACTTTATTAAGGTTTGAAGACCACCCATTATACAATAAACCTGTCATCATAACGAATAATGACTATCGCTTTCTCGTAGCCGAACAGGCTGAAGAATGTGGTGTAAAACTTGACGCTATTTTACTTGAACCTATTGCAAGAGATACCGCCCCAGCAATTGTTGCTGCAACAAGCTTTTTAAATTCAAAAGACCCCAAAACTATCGTGCATGTTTTACCATCGGATCATTATATTGGAGAAAGTAATAGCTTTTTCTTATCCATCGAAAATGCATTGGAAGCTGCCCAAGAAAAGCGTTTGGTAACGTTTGGAATTGAGCCTACAGAACCAGCAACCGGATTTGGATATATAGAAGCACAGCAGGATGAAGAGAAGACTGCTTTTCCTGTGATCTCGTTTTATGAAAAACCAGACGTGGAAAGAGCACGCGAGTTTATCAAAAATAAGAATTTTTACTGGAATTCTGGCATGTTTATGTTCCGCGCTGATGTGCTTTTGAAAGAATGCAAAACACTTGCTCCGGATATTCATAATGCAGCGACCATTGCGGTTAGCAAGGCGAAAGCCGATCTGGATTTTTTCCGACTTGACGAACAAAGTTTTTCTAAAGCTCCGGCAATTTCTATTGATTATGCCATCTTTGAAAAAGCCAAATCCGTATCTGTCGTACCTTCAAGCTTTGAATGGTCCGACCTAGGGTCGTGGGACTCAGTTTGGAAGATGGGTGAGCAAGACGAACATCAAAACGTTAGAATTGGCCCTGTTACACTTAACAAGACTAAGAATTCTCTTGTCATATCAGAAAACATGCATGTTTCAGTGAACGGCCTCGAAGATGCAGTTGTTGTCTTGAGTGAGGATGCAGCATACGTTGGCAGGCTTTCTGACGCGCAAAGTGTCGGCGATATAGTTCAGCTATTACAGCAAGACAAGAAAAATGAGGACTTAACAAGGTCACATTTGACCAATTATCGTCCATGGGGTGGATATTCATCCATCTTAAAAGGCGATCGTTTTCAGGTTAAGCGACTTTTTGTAAAACCAGGTAAAAGATTATCTCTACAAAAGCATCACCACCGTGCAGAGCACTGGATAGTGGTAAGCGGTACAGCTGATGTGCAAATTGATGATAATCATATCACACTTACGGAAAATCAAAGTACATACATTCCACAAGGCTCCATTCATCGTCTGTCGAATTCGGGAAAAATCTTATTAGAAATAATTGAAATTCAGACGGGTTCTTACCTTGGAGAAGACGACATTATACGTATTGAAGATGAATTTGGCCGGACTTAATATATTTGTTCGGTAGCAATTAAGGAAAAGCAATTGACGAAAACAGCATTGATTACTGGTGTAACTGGGCAGGATGGAGCATATCTGTCCCGTTTATTGCTGGACAAGGGATATAAGGTACACGGTGTTAAACGCCGATCATCCTCATTCAATACGGGGCGTATTGAAGACATATATCAAGATCCTCACGAAAAAGATCCTAAATTTATTCTGCATTACGGGGACTTAACCGATTCAACAAATATCCTAAGGATAATTCAGGAAGTACAGCCAGATGAGATTTATAATCTGGCTGCACAAAGTCATGTTCAGGTTTCTTTTGAAACACCTGAATATACTGCTAATGCAGATGGCATTGGCACTCTCCGGATATTGGAAGCTATTCGAATTTTAGGCATGGAGAAAACCACACGCTTTTATCAAGCTTCAACTTCAGAGCTTTATGGTTTGGTACAAGAAACGCCGCAACGGGAAACTACACCGTTTTATCCTCGCTCGCCTTATGCAGCAGCAAAACTTTATGCCTACTGGATTGTTGTAAATTATCGTGAAGCTTACGGTATGTATGCATCCAATGGTATCCTATTCAATCATGAAAGCCCTTTGCGCGGTGAGACATTTGTTACTCGCAAGATTACTAGGGCAGCAGCCGCAATACATCTTGGCTTGCAAGACAAACTCTATCTTGGAAACCTTGATGCGAAACGTGATTGGGGCCATGCCAAGGAGTATGTGGAAGGCATGTGGCTTATGATGCAACAAGAAAAGCCTGACGACTATGTGCTTGCCACCGGTGAGACCACGTCTGTGCGTGATTTTGTGAACTGGGCCATGGGTCACATCGACATTACCATGGAATGGAAGGGCGAAGGCGTCAATGAAAAAGGCTATGATGCCAAAACAGGGAAATGTCTGGTAGAGGTTGATCCAGCATACTTCAGACCGACCGAGGTGGAATTGTTGTTGGGAGATCCTTCAAAAGCACAAAAAGAGTTGGGTTGGTGCCACAAAATTACCGTTCAGGAACTTGTTGAAGAAATGGTGGCGGCAGACATTGAGTTGATGAAAACAGAAGAGTATCATAAAAGTGTCTAACTATAATTATGATTTGCATGGTAGGCGCGTTTGGGTAGCAGGCCATCGAGGTATGGTGGGCAGTGCTGTCAAACGACGCCTTGAAAGAGAAAGTTGTGATATTCTGACCGCTGGGCGAGATCAGGTTAACCTGCTTGATAAACAGCAGGTACAAGACTATATCAAACAGGAAAAGCCAGATGCGATTGTATTGGCTGCAGCTGTTGTTGGTGGAATTCTTGCCAATCAATCGTATCCCGTAAAATTCCTGTATGAAAATCTGCAGATCGAATCCAATGTTATTCATGCAGCCCATGTGCATGACGTAAATCGGCTTTTATTTCTGGGTTCAAGTTGTATTTATCCAAAGTTTGCACCCCAACCGATCACAGAAGACGCGCTGATGACAGGCGCGCTTGAGCCAACAAACCAGTGGTATGCGATTGCTAAGATTGCCGGTATTTACATGGCTCAGGCTTATCGTGAGCAATATGGCAGGGAATATATTTCTGCCATGCCGACCAACCTTTACGGCTTTGGCGACAACTTCGACCTGCACTCCAGCCATGTTCTGCCAGCTTTAATGAGAAAAGTGCATGGGGCCAAAGCAGCCAAGACTGAATCCATCACTATCTGGGGTACAGGCACTCCAAAGCGCGAGTTTCTGCATGCAGACGACTGTGCAGATGCCTTGATCTTTTTGTTGAAAAACTATGACGAAACACAGCACATCAATGTTGGGTCGGGAGAAGATATCGCAATTCTGGATTTAGCCAAACTGGTTTGTGGTGTTGTGGGATATGAAGGCACGATAGAACACGATTTATCAAAACCGGACGGCACCCCTAGAAAGCTTATGAGTACATCCAAAATATCGGGGCTCGGTTGGAAACCTTCCATTCCACTGGAGCAAGGCATTAAAACTACCTATGAATGGTTTCTGGATAACCACAAGAACTGATCCTGTCATTTCCAGCCATACCTCCTGAAACTAATACAAGAGGCAATTTAGTGAAAATCGTAATCACAGGTGCAACAGGCAATCTTGGGAAAAGTGTTGTCAATTTTCTGAAAAACCAGAAACACCAATTGTTGCTTGTCGGTCGGGACCAGAAAAAATTGGAGCAGGTTTTCGGCAACAAGATTGCCTGCACCTCTTATGAAAAATGGCAAATGTGTGCGGCTAACTTTGATGTCATGATTCATCTTGCCGCCCGTAATAATGATCAGACAGGCTCCTTGGAAGAATTCAGGGAAGCTAATGTAGTTCTTTTACAACAGCTGATTAAAGGCATGGTAGATGCTGGCATTCCCAAACTTGTTTACTTCACATCATTACATGCAAAGGAAGCTGGCAAGAAAGACCCATACAGCCAAACAAAACGGGAAGCGGAAGATTG
>CALDZF010000232.1 GCA_937944165.1 uncultured Rhizobiaceae group bacterium
TTTTTGTAACTCAACGACGCTGATTACTCATATATCAACGCACTTATTTCTATAGTAGCAACTTCGAAAATTTAGGTTATTGACGAAAGTCGGCAGAATAACACCAAACGCTAAAATGCTGTTACAAGCAATGTATTTGTACCAACCGCACATTTTCATACAATTTTATCAAACTATCTATTTTAAAATTCATAATTTGACTCAGTTAACTGTAATTACTATCATTTTTCAATATTTTAAAATAATTACGACAAACCCACTTCAAATGACAAATCGGTCAAGAAAAGCTATATCAAAATGGATACTCATCAAACACAGAATTTTCCAATCAAACCTCTTATAATATCTTTGGCAATTGTATTTGCCTGGTTTGGCATCATTAAATATACGGATGGCGGAGCAAGCGGGATTGAAGGCTTGGTCAATAACAGCCCAATCTTAGCCTGGGTATATCAGATTTTTGACGTTGCCACATTTGGTGCCTTATTGGGTAGCCTTGAAATAATCATCGCCATTTTGCTTCTTGTTGGACTGACTAATATGAAAATACGAGCTATAGCTGGTCTATGCGCAATCATTACCTTTTTAATCACACTTAGCTTTATGCTGACCACGCCAGGTGTTGTGCCGGAAGGTACAAGTTTCCCGGTTTTATCTGGCATGCCAGGAGAGTTTTTGTTGAAGGATATCGTATTGCTCGCTGTATCATACGGTATTTTTAATAGCGGCAAGCAAGTCCTTTCCTAAAACAAAGTTTGTAGAGTATTTAAATCTCTACGGTATCGCAACTATCAATAATAATACCCGTCACTCATAGAGTGGCGGGTTAAATTTAAGTTTTGAAGCTTAACGAAAGAGAAGACTATTATGCTTAATTCTGAATATGACTACGATGTGGCTATCCTGGGCGCTGGCACGGCTGGCATGGCTGCATACCGAGAGGTTGCCAAACATTCAAACAAGGTTCGGTTAATTGATGGCGGTCCACTGGGTACGACCTGCGCGCGGGTTGGATGTATGCCATCCAAACTTCTCATTGCGGCAGCTGATGCTGCCCATGAAGCACGTCATGGTGATTTATTCGGTATCAGAATTGCGGATGTAGAAGTTGATGGCTCTGCGGTTATGGCTCGTGTACGAAATGAGCGCGACCGTTTTGTTGGCTTTGTAAATGAAGCAATTAATGATTTCCCCGAAGAGCATCTGATAAGACAAAATGCGCAGCTTATCGATGATCATACATTGGAATTGGACGATGGAAATCGAATAACTGCGAATAGTATCGTTATTGCCACTGGATCACGACCAAATGTACCTGAGGCTTTTGAAAAAGCTGGTGACAGACTTATTGTTAATGACGATGTTTTTGACTGGAAAGATTTACCCAAGTCGGTTGCTGTTTTTGGAGCTGGTGTCATTGGCTTGGAGTTAGGTCAAGCACTGCATAGACTTGGTGTTAAAATTCACCTTTTTGGCCATGGTGGTGATGTGGGTCCATTATCAGATCCTGATCTCATTGCTTATGGTCGCAAGACATTTGAAAACGAATTTCCTTGTCATTTTGATGCAAAAACAGAAATAACGCGTGAAGGAGATGCGGTATCAATTCGATGGTCACAAGGCTCAGATAGTGGGAAAGAAGAGTTTGATTATCTGCTCGCTGCTACAGGACGCATTCCCAATCTGGATAAGATCGGTTTGGATAATACATCGTTAATACTGGACGATAGAGGGGCACCTAACGTTGATCCAAAGTCTATGCGCGCTGAAACTGAAGACAGTAGTTTATCGTCCATTTTTGTCACAGGCGATCTAACAGGCCCGCCACTGCTCCATGAAGCTGCTGATGAAGGGCGTATCGCTGGTGAAAATGCTATTCGATATCCTCATATCTACCGCCGAGCTAGAAGGACAGGTCTTGGCGTTGTATTTTCTGACCCGCAGATTGCAATTGCCGGGCGAAGCTACAATGAACTAACCAAGGCAAATATCAAGTTCAGCCATGGTGAAGTTTCATTTGAAGATCAGGGACGCGCAAGAGTAATCGGGAAAAATATCGGTCTACTACGCGTCTATGGGGAAGATGATACAGGCCGTCTATTGGGCGCTGAAATGATAGGGCCTGCCGCCGAACACATGGGACATTTACTTGCCTGGGCAATAGAAAGCAATTTAACGGTTAGCGAGGTTTTATTGCGTCCGTTTTATCACCCTGTTCTCGAGGAAGGATTGCGATCAGCCTTACGAGACTTAAACGCGAAATTATCTTTTGGACCAAACCCACCCTTGCGATGTATAGACTGTGGACCCGGTAGTTAATCAGGCAAGTACCAAAGCAAAAATGGCGATACTGAATAATCAGTATCGCCATTATGCTTTAAAAACCATTTAGAGATTAACGATATCTTCTGTGCTGATGATGACGTCTGTGTGTATGTCCATCATAACGGTTATGGCGGTGAGAATGACCATAATGGCGAATTTGGTTATTATGGCGTTTCCCATAATAGTGGTTTTTACGCGAATGATGGGAGCTTTTTCTTGTGTCTTTTCGGTCTTTATAAAGCTTATAGCCAATAATACCGCCAACAATTGCGCCCGCTGCAGCTGCGGCTTTATCTCTGTCACTTGCTGCTTGTGCTGAAATGTTTGTTGCAGAGATTGCAGCTATTACAATCGTCAATGCAATTAATGATCTTTGTATGTTTCTTCCAAAATGCTTAAGCATAATATTGCTCCCGTTTTATCTTTATTTCGTTCTCATAAAGGTAACGTCTGTAAAAAGGTTTAGTTCCATTTTTCTTTTTAAGCTGAAAATAAGAAACTCAGTTTAATCCTGACGTATTAATCCGCTTTGTCTTTATTTGATTTGAGTTACCTGCTCGCAATACCGCGTGCTTCGGGTTTAATCTTTTGAGTAATTTTACCCACATGCTTGAGGATAAAAGCATGAAATGCTTTATTCTTGTCTATGTTTGTATGAGAAACTTTCGCATCGTGTGAGACGTCGATATTTTCAATTTTTCTCTTCAACAAATTTCTTGTTTTACTTGACTGTAACCAGTGTCATTTCGGGAATGTTCAACGCAATATCTACAAGATTATTAGGCATACTGTTTGCCCTGAAATGAACCGCGCCCGGGATTGTTGTCAGATTTTCAGCACTTGGTTTCTTACTTGGATCATTATTTTTTTCCGGCAAATTAACATAAATATCTTTTGGGATAGCCAACTTCCAAACACGCAGTTCCGGGTCAGCGGGATGAGGATTAGGCCAATACTTATCATAAAGAGAATAATGAATTGTTCCATCCTGCTGCTCTTCGGGTAAAATCAGCTTTCTACCATACTTCCATTCTGGTTCGCTGGAAAAAAATAAAAACTTGACGGTATACATAAAGACCATGCCGACTACGAATACGCAAAACCTTTTGGATTTATAATCGCACGCCACTTCATGCTGCATTCTCCATGTCTGTGATTTCATTATTACTCTCAAGCTCTCCCGTCGCACAATTAATGCGCCAAAAACGATCATCAGCGGCAAGGCCGTAAAGTAACAGCGCCTGCAATGCATAATCTCATTTAGGATCGTGCCATCCTGATCAACAGTACGCCACAGCCAGTGTTTCTTACCACCAATACCGATCACAACCTCATCCAGATGTCAAATATCATTTGAACTGGGCTGCTTGACGCGCAATCGACAGGCATGGTCAGGCCCGAACTTCAAACCCCAGCGGCGGATGGTTTCGTAAGAGACGACAATCCCACGTTCAAGCAACATCTCTTCAACCAAACGTAGGCTGAGAGGAAAGCGATAATAAAGCCATACGGCTCGCGCAATGACTTGTGGCGGAAAACGATGGTGTTTGTAACTAATGGATGCTTGGTTCATGCTGGAGTTTTAAAACTAAATCTTATTATCATCGTCTTAACATGACAGCGCCCCATATCACACCTTACAGCTTTAACAGCCCAAAAAATTTTTATCTTTTTAATTCAGCCTATAACAACTTAATTCTATTTGGTTCCATACATCCGGTCGCCTGCGTCTCCAAGACCAGGAAGGATGTAACCTTTTTCATTTAACCGTGCATCAACGGCAGCGGTAAAAATGGGGATGTCAGGATGAGCAGTTGTTAAGGCTTCAATACCTTCAGGGGCTGAAAGCAGACAAACAAATTTGATATTTTTCGCGCCACCTTCTTTTAGTCTGGTTAAGGCAGCAGACGCTGAGTTTGATGTAGCCAACATTGGATCAACTGCGATTACTAAACGATCTTTAATATTGCGTGGTACTTTATAATAATATTCAACCGGTTGAAGCGTATCATGATCACGGTAAAGGCCAACATGTCCCACACGCGCGGAAGGTACCAAATCCAACATGCCTTCCAACAAACCATTGCCCGCGCGCAGGATAGAAATAAAGGCAAGTTTCTTACCTGCTAAAACAGGTGCCTCCATTGCTTCCAAAGGCGTATCAATTGTCTTCGTTGTGAGAGCGATATCGCGCAACACTTCATAGGTTAGCAGTGTGGAAATCTCTCTTAACAATTGGCGAAAGACAGCAGAGGACGTTTCTTTCTCACGCATCAAGGTGAGTTTGTGTTGGACAAGCGGATGATCAACAAGCGTTACATTTGGATGAAGGGTCATTTTTCTGCAATATCCTCGTTTCAGAGTTCAGGTTTTTCATTTATGAATTTTGTCATCAGCGCAATGCAGTCTGGATCATCAGCAATCACAACTTCAAGGCCACGTTCACGCAACAGGTTTTCATTGCCGCCAAAGGTTTTATTCTCTCCAATCACAACACGCTTGATACCGATACGAAGGCGGGAGCGTATGATGCAGGGCTTTCGATCCTTCGGCTCCTTGCAACGGCTTATCCCAGTCTTCTCAGCCCTCCGCAATCTCTTCGTCCCACCTCGCTCAAAACGTAACGCTCTTCAAATTCATAATCATCGTCTTAACGCAATGGCTGAGTGGAAAGCCGTGACCAAATCTGCATGATCGATCTGTCCACAATCTAATCGCGTTCAGTGTCAATTAACGTGACAATGCCCTAAGTACTATTACGTGGCAGCAAAATGAACAACATGCTTTTCGAATAAAATAGTTAATTTTAGTAGCCTGTAATTTAAAATATTTACCAATTGATTAAAAAAATAAATTAGCTTAACATTGTTAGTATGAATCAATAATCGGTTCCAAGATGGAGGTTGCATGAGCTGTAATAAGTCGAAAGATGGA
>CALDZF010000233.1 GCA_937944165.1 uncultured Rhizobiaceae group bacterium
TTCCTTTATCAAGTGTGCCAGAAGGTAAAGATGAAGAAGATAATGTGCCTTACCGAGTGCATGGTGAAAAGCCTGAGTTGGGGTTTGAACCAAAAGAACATTTTGAAATTTCAGTATCCGAACAACAGATGGATTTTGAAATAGCGGCTGAACTTTCTGGAAGTCGTTTTGTTGTTCTTAAGCAAGGGGTTGCCAGACTAGAACGCGCGCTTGGGCAATTCATGATTGACATGCATACAATTGAACATGGTTACATGGAAACATCACCGCCTTTGCTTGTGCGTGATGAAGCTTTGTTTGGTACTAGCCAATTGCCTAAGTTTTCTGAAGATTTATTCAAGACAACAGATGGGCGCTGGCTTATTCCTACTGCAGAGGTGCCATTGACTAATTTGGTGCGGGAACAAATTCTTGATGACAAACAATTGCCATTGCGATTTACTGCTCTAACGCCGTGTTTTCGTTCAGAAGCAGGCTCTGCTGGGCGTGATACGCGCGGTATGCTACGTCAACACCAGTTTTCCAAATGTGAAATGGTTTCAATTACCAAGCCAGATGAATCTGAAGCTGAATTAGAACGCATGCTCGATTGTGCAGAAAATGTTTTAAAAAAGCTTGGCTTGCATTTTCGTACAATGACACTTTGTGTTGGCGATATGGGATTTGGTGCACGCAAAACATATGATATTGAAGTATGGCTACCGGGCCAAAATGCTTATCGCGAAATTTCCAGCTGTTCTGTTTGTGGTGATTTCCAAGCGCGGCGTATGAATGCGCGTTACCGTGAACAAGATGGTAAGACGATTTCTTATTTACATACACTAAACGGATCGGGTGTTGCTACGGGTAGGGCGTTAATTGCTGTCTTGGAAAACTATCAAAACGAAGATGGTTCTGTAACCGTTCCTGAGTGTTTGGTGCCTTATATGGGCGGTGTTACCAAAATTGAGAAAGTTTAATCTTGCGCATTCTCCTTACTAATGATGACGGTATTAATGCTCCAGGCTTGAGATCGCTTGAAAAAATTGCACGAGAATTTACGGATGACGTTTGGATTGTAGCGCCAGAAACAGATCAATCAGGCGTTGCTCGCTCGCTCACACTCAGTCACCCTATACGCCTACGCAAGGTTAGTGATAAGCATTATGCTGTGAATGGAACACCTACAGACTGTGTTATAATGGGTGTTAGGGAACTTATGGATATACCGCCTGATCTGGTATTGTCAGGGGTGAATTCGGGACAAAACATTGCAGATGATGTTACTTATTCAGGTACAGTAGCAGGTGCAATTGAAGGCACTGCATTAGGCATCAAGTCGATTGCCCTATCACAAGCGTATGATTTTGCTGAAGGTGTTCGTCATGTAAAATGGGAAACTGTTGAAACCCATGCTGCAAGTGTTATTTCGAAAGTTCTTGAAGAAGATTTTCCGGAAAAGACCTTAATTAATATCAATTTTCCTAATTGTACGCCTGATGAAGTTGAGGGTATCAGTGTTACCAATCAAGGCACTTTTACACATGGATTATTTATGGAGAAACGTCATGATGGGCGCGGTTTTCCCTATTACTGGCTAAAGTTTGGTCGTGATATACCCAGTCAACGTGAAGGCACGGATATTATGTGTCTGCGCGAAAATCGTATATCAGTAACACCGCTCAAGGTTGATTTAACCAATGAGGCGTTTATGAACGTTTTAAGCAAGAAGTTTTGATTCTTATTTGTAATGGGGTAGACCATGGATAGTGATAACCGCGAGGCATTGGCTGAGTTTTTACTTCGCTTGCGCTCTAATGGTATTACAGACCATCGTTTATTAACTGCATTTGAAGATGTTCCGCGTCGCAATTTTGTTCCCATTATTCATGTAACTGAAGCTTACGCCAGAGGCCAAATGCCGATTGAATGCGGTCAATCCATGACTGCTGTTACGATGGTTGCAAAAGTTTTATCGGCGCTTCAAGTTAAATCTTCCCACCGTGTCTTGGAACTTGGAACAGGAACAGGCTATCAATCAGCTTTGCTTGGCAGATTGGCTGCCAAGGTTATTACGGTAGAACGCTTTCGTACATTACATGATAAAGCTAAAGACAGATTATCCCAACTTAAGGTAGATAATGTCTATGTCAAATTACTGGATGGGTCTGTTGCCGCTACTGAGCTTGGGATGAATGATCGAATTATTTCCAATTTTGCTTTTCCAGAAGCTCCCAAGTCATTTATCGAAAACCTATCATCCAACGGTATGATGATTGTGCCTGTTGGGCAACCAGGGGAAGTTCAAATTATGAAATGCCTGACTAAAATTGGCTTAAGGTTTCATTCTGAAGATCTGTTCCCTGTAAGAACTCAACCTTATATTCCTGGTATTTCAAAAGCCATTTAACCCCTAATTCAGGGAGGGTATTTTCAATTTTTCTTTTTAAATTAACCGAACGGTAACATTAACAAGGTTTAATGCAGTGACTAATAAGTAAGTGTTTAGAGTAATTTATTATGCATACCGTTGTATTGAGTAAACGTATTTCGTTGATTTCCAGAGTTTCGTCAATTGCGCTCCTGGGCGGCGTGCTTGCAAGTTGTAGTTCTGGTTTTCAAAGGTTTGATACATCTTTATATAAAGATGCTATCCCGCAACAAACAACACAAAACCCATTTCCTGGTGCTATAGACAATCGCACAACAGCAAGTGTAGGTAGTCGTTTGTTGCCAGTGGCAAATGTTGCACCTCGTGCGGTTCCTCAAGGTGTTTATCATCAGCCTGAACCGACTTTAGTGGCGCAACAGCCCGCGAATTTTGCACCAAAACCTTATCAGCCTTATGTTGCACCACAACAGGTGACGCAGCCTATTCGTCAACCTTTGTCCAAGGCTAAAACATTTACACAGACTGCTTTGCCAAAACCATCTGCACCTAGTTTTTCTAAAGCAGCGGTTGCACAAAAAGCTGTGACTTATGTGCCGCCAAAACCTGCTTTGGCTTCAAATGCTGTTTACATTCCGACAGTAAAGGCAGATCCTATTAGAACATCATCAGTTGAAGCGGTTGCTCCTAAATCAACTGTACTTGCTGCTGCAAACCCATCTGCTACTAATGGTGGTTGGAACGCGCAAGGTGGCACTACAATAACTGTTGGACAAGGTGAAACACTTTATAACCTTTCAAAACGTTATGGTGTTCCTGTATCTGCTATTCGCAGCGCAAATGGTATGAACTCAGGTGGTTCATTAAATGCTGGGCAGAGAATTATAATTCCAAACTATACATTCTCTCAAAGTGCAGGGGTTTCTGCACCTGATAATGATCCGAATACGCGCGCTGCACGTGCCAGCACAGGTTATCTTGGTGAAGTTGATCCTTCAAAGGCAGCTTTTCCGACAAGACGACCAACACGTACCGCTGCCGTATCTGCAACTGGTGATATTTCTGAAAGCAAAATACAACGCTACGTACCAAAAGGGCATTCAGCACCTCCAGCAAAGGAAACAACGCCGGATCACTCAATCGTAACAAGCTCCATTGCTCCAGGAGGTGCTTATACTGTTCAGTCTGGTGATACACTTTCCAAAATTGCCAGAAACAATGGTACTACTGTGGCAGCTCTTCAAGAAGCAAACGGTATAACAGGTTCCAACATTAGATTAGGTCAAACACTGCGGGTGCCTGGTTATAGCATTGATCCGGTTACAACTGCTTCTGTTCAAACGCCTGTTGTTGCAAAAAATGTGAAACAAGTACCAGCAAATGTTGATCCAGTGGTTACAGGCTCAATTAAGCCCAATGCAGTTGATACGACCACACCTGCGCCAGCTAGAACAGGGATTTCCAATTTCCGTTGGCCTGTACAAGGTAGAGTTGTGTCTACCTTTGGTGAAAGCGGAACAAATGGTGCTAACGAAGGCATTGATATTTCAGTTCCTGAAGGTACAGCAGTCCATGCAGCAGAAAATGGTGTGGTAATTTATGCTGGTGATGAAATTTCTTCTTACGGCAAACTTATCCTTATTCGTCATGACAATGATTGGGTTTCTGCTTATGCGCATAACCGTGACTATGAAGTGAAAAAAGGCGATAAAGTTCGTCGTGGTCAAATTATCTCTCGTTCTGGCAAGACAGGTAATACAAGCAGACCAAAAGTACATTTTGAACTTCGTAAAGATTCTTCTCCAGTTAACCCACAAAAGTATTTGGCTGGGTAAACCGTAATCTAAAATTATATGAAATAAAAATTCCCGGTTTCCCTATCGGGTTCAAAAGATACCGTGTAAGAGAAATCTTAGACGGTATTTTTATTTTGCTTACCTGCAAGGTCTTGAACAAATTGCCAGGCAACACGGCCAGAACGGCTGCCTCTTGTGGTTGACCATTCCAAAGCTTGTGATTTTAGTTTGTCAAAACTAATGTCTATTCCAATGTCTGATACATAAGCTTGCACCATTTCAAGATACTCATCTTGTGAGCATTTATGAAAGCCAAGCCATAGTCCAAAACGGTCTGAAAGGGATACTTTTTCCTCAACTGCTTCTGATGGATTAATTGCGGTTGAGCGTTCATTTTCCATCATGTCACGTGGTAATAAATGGCGACGATTTGATGTTGCATAAAAGATAACATTATCAGGGCGACCTTCAATACCCCCATCCAACGCAGCCTTTAATGATTTATAAGATGTATCGTCATTATCAAAGGATAGATCGTCGCAAAACAAAATTGTCTTGCAATGAGCATCGCGTAAAATGTTGAGGAGTAAAGGCAGTGTATTGATGTCTTCGCGGTGAATTTCAATAAGTTTTAAGTTACTTTGTGGCACATACTCTAGGACATGCGCGTGGACTGCTTTTACCAAAGAGGATTTGCCCATACCACGTGCGCCCCATAGTAATGCATTATTGGCAGCATATGAATTGGCAAAACGCTTCGTGTTATCAATTAAGATTTCGCTGACATTATCAATGCCTTTTAGCAGTTCAAGTTTAACACGATTTACTTTTGGGACGGGTTTTAACCAATTGGTTTCTGCTTGCCATACGAAAGCAGTTGCTAAATCTAAATCGTTTTTAATGTCAACTGCGCCAAAATGCTTCTCCAGTACCAATGTTAGATGGTCAAGCTTTTGATTTAAGAGTATAATTGCATCGTCGGCCAAGGTGTCTATCCTTTATTATATCTATTTTGCTTTAGCATTAGCCAATAAACATATAAAGCCTTGTATAAGGCTGTTCCATTGTGTTTGCATTTGCATGTATCGAGGCTATAGTCCGCTAAGGTTCGGGACTTTATTTAGATTCTTGAAAAGCCATCCGACAAGTATTAAATGCTTTTAACGTTGGTTTAGTATCTTTTGTCTTTGAAGAGATGTAATTGTTTAGGAGTATGGTGTTCATGTTTGTGACCCCTGCATATGCGCAAGCTGCTGGTGGAGCTGGTGGTGGTGGAATTTTAATTCAGATAATTCCATTTATTTTAATTTTTGTTATTTTCTATTTTCTTTTAATTCGCCCACAACGTCAGCAGGCGCAAAAACGTGAAGAAGTCCTTGCAGCAATTCGTCGTAATGATGTTGTTGTGACAGGCGGAGGCTTGGTTGGCAAAGTCACAAAAGTTATTGATGACAATGAAGTTGAAGTTGAAATCGCAAAAGATACCAAGGTTCGTGTGGTTCGTGCTTTGATTGCAGAAGTTCGTGTCAAAGGCGATACACCTGCAAAGTAATCTGTATTTAAAGACAGTTTTTAAACTGCGCTACTTAGAAGGCAAATAACATGCTTTATTTTTCCAATTGGAAAATTACCGC
>CALDZF010000234.1 GCA_937944165.1 uncultured Rhizobiaceae group bacterium
CACATTGTTGACCATAGCCATGAAAGTGTTGAGATCATCGGGCGCGCCCCATGGCACACCCATGCAAAGTTGGACAAGTGCCGGCGATTTTAATATGCCTTCATCGACTAGTGTTTTGGCAAGCCAAAGGTGCCCTGTGTCGAAGGCTTCGATTTCTGGGCAGACGCCCATGTCAGTCATCATTTTGCCCATGGCGCGCAACATGCCGGGCGTGTTGGTCATGACGTAATCGGCTTCAGCGAAGTTCATTGTGCCGCAGTCCAGTGTACAAATTTCAGGTTTGCATTCAGCCACATGGGCAACGCGCTCAGTTGCACCTGCCATATCTGTGCCTGCCGTATTGACGGGTAGAGGATTTTCAACATCACCAAACACCATATCACCACCCATGCCAGCGGTGAGGTTTAACACCATATCGACTTTGGAATCTCTAATGCGCTCTGTTACTTCGCGAAACATTTTTGGATCACGCGATGGCGCACCGGTTTCAGGATCGCGCACATGGCAGTGAACGATGGCCGCCCCTGCTTTTGCCGCATCAATGGCTGAATTGGCAATCTGTTCTGGTGAGCGTGGTACGTGATGGCTGCGGTCTTGCGTGGCGCCTGAGCCAGTGACTGCACAGGTGATGAAAACATCTTTGTTGGGTGTAAGCGGCATGCGTTCCTCCGAAATAGCTCAACCAAAAGTGGCATTTTGAAGGGAAGTTCGCAATTACAATTTGCGACTATTAACGGACGTTTTTAAATATCAAAAATTTTGCTTTAGGATCTCTTCCAAAGCCACTTTATCATTCTCATCAAAATCATTGGGCTTATCTGAGTCCACATCCAGTACTGCAATTAGTTTTCCATCCTGATAAACAGGCAACACAATCTCTGACTGTGTTGACGATGAACAGGCGATGTGGCCTGGGAAGGCGTGAACATCGGGGACTATTTGCGTTTTTTGTGTCTTTGCACAAGCGCCGCATACACCGTTATCAAATGGGATAACCAGACACCCATGCCCGCCTTGATAAGGGCCAACTTTTAATAATTCAGGTTCTACTACACGGTAAAAACCTACCCAGTCAAAGCCTTCCATCGTATGAAAAAGCTCACAGGAAATGGTTGCCATTTTACTGATTGTATCTGTTTCGCCTTCACAAAGGGCTACGATGGTTTTTATAACTTCTGAATAATCGCGCATTATTTATCCTCTGCAATTTGATCGATTGCTTCCATATAGCCTGGAATGCCTTTGCCTACGATAACACCTTTTGCAATATCACTGATATAGGAATGATGGCGAAATTCCTCGCGCTCGTAAACATTTGAGATATGCACTTCATAGACTTTCGCTTCTACCCCAATAATCGCATCACGAATGGCGATGGAGGTATGGGTATAAGCGCCAGGGTTCATTACAATATGGCTATAAACGCCTTTTGATTGCTGGATGGTGTCCACCAATATGCCTTCATGGTTTGACTGGAAACTTTCAAGTGTCATGCCATGTTTTTCAGCGTGCGCTTTGCAGAGTGCTTCAACGTCTACAAGTGTTTGTGAGCCATAGGTTTCAGGCTCACGCGTGCCTAGTAAATTGAGGTTCGGGCCATTGAGTAAAAGAATAGATTTTTTCATGCAGTTTCATTAGCAGGAATTTATTTTTCTGCAAAGAAACTTATCCCCGTTCAAATAACCCATGAGATGCTTTTTAGAATAAAGGAGCGTTTTATGTTTGAAGTAAAATTAATGAAGGAAATTACTGACATTGCCAAAGCGCATGATATAGAGCCAGAAGCTCTGATGGCGGTGGTTGAAGTGGAAAGCAATGGCAGGTTGGGGGCGAAGATTAATGGGCGAATGGAACCACTTATTCGATTTGAAGGACATTACTTTTATCGTCTTTTATCAAATTCAAAACGCAATAAGGCAGTGGTGCGTGGACTTGCCCATTCGCGTGCTGGGCGGGTGAAGAACCCTTTGCGTCAAGCCTCACGTTGGAAGTTATTGAAACGTGCGGAAGCGATTGACCGTGTTGCAGCGCTTTCATCATGTTCTTGGGGTTGTGGACAGGTAATGGGATCTCACTGGCGTTGGTTAGGCTATGGCAATATTGATGCGCTAGTATTTGAGGCACGTGATGGAGCAGCAGGGCAAATTCGTTTGATGATGCGCTACATTAAAAAAGCGCGATTGATTTCCAAATTGCAGAACCACGATTGGGCTGGTTTTGCCAGAGCTTATAACGGTCCTGCCTATGCGCGATATAAATACCATACCAAAATGCGAAATGCCTATTTGAAATTTTTGCGACTTAAACGAAAGCCCGATTTATCTTCTCCTGTTTTAAAGCGAAACCAAATTCAGATGTTACGCTTTGGCAGTCGTGGCTATGGAGTGCGTCAATTGCAAAAGGATTTATCTAGCCTGGGTCTTACGCTTCGTATCGATGGTGATTTTGGCCCTGCAACGGAGGTGACCTTGAAACGCTTTCAACTTGAAAACCATCTACAAGCCGATGGTATCTTTGGGCCAAAGACGCTTGAAATGTTAAGGCGTAAATTGCCGGTTGCCGCGTGAGTGAAAATTACACCTTTCACGCTTTATGAACATGCATTAAAACAGGTGCATGTTTAGAATTTTTACCTTCTGCTTTTGCCTATTGGCTTTTCCCGCGAGTGCGTCCGAACGATTGCTTGTTTTTGCGGCGGCCAGCCAAAAAGATGCGTTGGAGGAAATTGGCAGGCAATATGAAAAACAATGTGATTGCAAAATCGTATTTTCCTTTGCTGCAACCTCAACACTTGCGCGACAGGTCGAGGCAGGTGCGCCTGCTGATGTATTTATTTCTGCCAATCAGGCGTGGATTGATTGGTTGGAGATCAAGGGAAGTCTGCCAGCTAATCATAGTGTTGTTATTGCGGGCAACCGTTTGGTAATCGCTTCTTCAAGCAAAACCGAAGACGGGCTTGGTATCTTATCGCAAGACCGTTTTGCCATGGCTGATCCGCAAAGTGTGCCTGCAGGCATTTATGCACGCGAAGCCTTGCAAAGTTTAGGTATCTGGCAAGGCGTAAAAAGCAGAGCAGTGTTTGCAGAAAATGTACGGGTTGCCTTGAAACAGATTGAGCGTGGCGATTTACTCTCTGGCATTACCTATCAGTCGGACTTGCAAGGGCAGACGCAGCTGAACATGCATTATCTGTTTCCCAAAGAAAGCCATACGCCCATCCGTTATTTAGCAGGTGTCATCAAGCAAAATGATGAAGCGAATAGTTTTGTGACGTTTTTAACCAAACCAATCGCGCAAGAGATATTCAGCCGTTTTGGTTTTCTCTCCCTTTCCAGTGTGAATACGCAGTGAGTGTGGTTTGATGGGAAATTTATTTTCGCCCGAAGTTTGGCAGATTGTTGCGCTCTCCGTTCGAGTGTCTTTGGTTGCGATGGTGTTCACCTTGCCGCTTGCAACTGCTGTTGCCTATATCTTGGCAACAAAGCGTTTTCGTGGTTGGCATTTATTAAACGCATTATGTCATTTGCCATTGGTTATGCCGCCTGTGATTACGGGATATCTTTTATTGGTTGCGTTCGGGCCGAATGGTGCGATTGGTAGCATTTTGAAATCACTCTTTGGGTTTACCTTTGCCTTTAACTGGACGGGAGCTGCACTTGCGGCGGGTGTTATGGCCTTTCCACTTGTGATGCGACCCATCAGGCTTGCTTTTGAGGTGCAGGACAGACAGATGTTGGAGTCTGCTAAAACACTGGGTGCCAATCGGTTTGCTGGTTTTTTTTCAATCTCTTTGCCACTGGCAATGCCTGGTTTAATCGCAGGGGGCATTTTGGGATTTGCAAAGGCATTGGGTGAATTTGGTGCAACGATTACGCTGGTCTCTAATATTCCGGGCGAAACACAAACGCTGGCACTTGCGGTTTATTCGCTGCTGCAATCGCCTTCTGGGGATGAAGCGGCTTTGACCTTGATTATTTTAGGCGTGGTGATTTCTTTTGCTGCGATTTTATTGTCAGAAATTATTGCAAGCCGTATCCAAAAACGTTGATCGCAATGCAGTAATAAATTTGTTACCCACTCTGTTAAGTTTTTGAGCTAAAAATTCTTATGAAATTTTTTCTTAAACTACTTTTAGTTCTCAACCTCGTTCTCTTTTCGGGCGTAGCATATGCGAATGATTTAAAAGAGATTGAGCGGATGAGCTGGCAGATGTTTTCTTTGCAGGGTGATGCAAAGCGTGAACCTATTGATGGGCTTTTATCCACACAAGATAAAAGTCTTATTCCAACATTCGTATTGGCGATGCGCTGGACGGGCAGCAATATTTATGTGGCGGAAGCTTTGTCAAAATTAGCTGGTAAGAAGATTACCCATTGGCATGAGGCTTATGATTTTCAGGAATTAAACCCGCATATTAGACCGCATGAAACTTATAACGCAGTCAAGATGAAATTGCTTGGTAATACGGACAAGAAGTTTTTGGATTTCTTCGAAGGCGATTTTGGAAAGCCGGAGAATATGAAAATCAGGCTGGAAGAAGTCACTTGGGGCGGTGTGCTGGTCGATGGCATTACTTCGCTTGATAATCCCAAGATGATTAAAGCAAGTGATGCTGATTATCTGCTCGAGGATGATCTGGTGTTTGGGGTAGAAATCAATGGCGATATTCGCGCTTATCCGCTTCGCATCATGGGCTGGCATGAGATGTTTAACGATACGATCGGCGGTGTTCCGGTGACACTTGCCTATTGTACTTTGTGCGGTGCAGGGATTTTGTTTGAGACACAAGTGGAGGGTCGCAAAAAACCGTTTGTCTTTGGTTCGTCCGGACTTTTGTACCGTTCCAATAAACTGATGTTTGACCGTGAAACCAAAAGCCTTTGGAATCAATTTACCGGAAAACCAGTAGTGGGCAAATTGGTTGATAGCGGAATTGGTTTGAATATCAGACCCAATACAATCACAACTTGGGCGGACTGGAAAACAAGGCATCCAGATACAAAAGTGCTTTCGCTGGAAACTGGTTATGTTCGAAATTACGGGTCAGGCGTTACCTACCAAGCCTATTTTGCCTCGCCTGATTTAATGTTCCCCGCCGTGGTGGGCGATGAAAGCAAGGCGAAGCGTAAGGATTATGTTTTCGGTATCCGTGATGTGGGTGCAGCCAAGGCTTGGCCTATCAAAGCTTTTGATAATAAGTCCGTCATCAATGACCGCGTTGGCTTGAAAGATGTGGT
>CALDZF010000235.1 GCA_937944165.1 uncultured Rhizobiaceae group bacterium
AGGCGATAAAGTGCTTCTCAATGGTTTTGGCGTAGGCGAAGTTCACTGGGGCGGATATGCGGAACGTGCGCGTTTAAAATCAGATTGGCTAATCGCACTTCCATCAGGTATCGAACCAAAACAAGCCATGGGCGTTGGAACAGCGGGTTATACAGCTATGCTGTGTGTCATGGCGTTGGAGCGTTATGGCATCACACCAGCATCTGGGCCTATTGTTGTAACAGGTGCCAATGGTGGCGTGGGTTCTGTTGCAATCTCAATCCTTTCAAAACTTGGCTTTCACGTTATTGCTTCTACAGGCCGTGTTGATGAAAGTGATTTCCTCAAAGAGCTGGGCGCAAGCGAAATTATTGATCGTGCCGAACTTTCACAAGCCGGTCGTCCGCTTGGCAAAGAACGTTGGGCAGGTGGGGTAGATGCAGTGGGTTCTCACACGCTTGCGAACTTATTGGCTCAAACAAATTATGGCGGTGCCATTGCAGCTTGTGGGCTTGCACAAGGGTTTGATTTACCAGCAACAGTTATGCCGTTTATCCTGCGCGGTGTTGCATTGCTGGGCGTTGATTCCGTCATGGCTTCTAAAGAGCTTCGTAAACAAGCATGGAGCAGAATTGCAACTGATCTTGATATGAGTAAACTGCAAGCACTGACAACTGAAATTGGGTTTAATGATATTATCCAAACCGCTACAGATATTGTCGATGGTAAGGTGCGTGGGCGTGTTATTGTTGATATGAAGGCTTGATTTCATAAAGCCAGGGAGCAGCCTTTGGCACTTGCAGAACTTACTGAAATAAATCAAAGGGGACCCAGTCATAACCTTAGGCTGAAAACTCTGATTAATGTGCGTTGGTTGGCAGTTATTGGTCAGTCAAGCGCTGTTGTGGCTGTATGGCTTTTGCTTGGTTTTAATTTTGAACCGGTCTTTTGTTTTGTACTGATTTCAGTATCAATCTTTGTAAACTTGTTTTTAAAATTTAGATATCCAGCAAATAAAAGATTATCCTCAGGCGCTTCAGCTGCCCTTTTGGCTTATGATATTATTCAGCTCGCGGCGCTTTTATTTTTAACAGGTGGGTTACAAAACCCGTTTTCGTTTTTATTACTTGTGCCAGTGGTAATTTCTGCAACAGCACTATTGATTAAATATACGCTTTTTCTTGGAATGTTAGGCATAGCCTGTACGACGCTTCTGGCATTTTATCATCTCCCACTGCCATGGCTTGAAGGTGTTACGCTTAAACTTCCTAATATTTATATAGGAGGGATGTGGTTTGCGATTATCTCAAGTCTTACTTTTACCGCTGTATATGCGTTTCGTATTGCTGATGAAGCACGAAAACTATCAGACGCTTTAACGGCTACAGAATTGGTTCTTCAAAGAGAGCAACATTTATCCAATCTGGATGGTCTTGCCGCTGCTGCTGCCCATGAACTGGGAACACCTCTTGCAACAATTGCTTTGGTATCGAAGGAAATGACTAGGGAATTGGAGGAAGGTTCAGCACTCTTTGAGGACGCAAAACTACTACGCAGTCAGGCAGAGCGGTGTCGGGAAATTTTACAAAAACTAACCTCACTTTCAACCGAAGGGGACAGGCATATTGGCACCATGCCTTTTACCGCCTTTTTGGAAGAAATTGCCGAGCCGCATAGAAATTTTGGTGTCATTGTTGAGATAGTAAAACCAGAGGTAAATCCTGTCCCTGATTGTCTGCGCAATCCGGGCATTCTTTATGGTCTTGGTAATATCGTTGAAAATGGTGTTGATTATGCTGATAAAAAAATTGTTTTGAACACAGGTTGGGATGAAGAAACTATATGGGTAGAAGTAATTGATGATGGGCAAGGATTTGATGATGAGGTCTTGACCAAGATTGGCGAACCTTTCGTGACAAAACGTTCACGCTCAACTCAAAGTGGCGGCCTTGGCCTTGGCCTTTTTATTGCTAAAACACTTTTGGAAAGAAGTGGCGCCACCTTGAAGTTTAACAATAACTTGGAAGAGCAATTTGGCGGTGCAGTTGTTACAGTTACTTGGCCAAGATCAGAAATTGAAGCAAATCCGCCTAACTAAAGTTTACACCTTCGACCCTTTGACAAATTGATTGGGGTGACCCAGATAAAGAATAAATGAATTTAAAAAGATTATGTGATGACAGAAAAAAATCAACAATCGGAAGAAATCGGCGAAAACAATAACCTTTTGATAGTCGATGATGATCGTCCATTTTTGCAACGTCTTGCGCGCGCAATGGAAACGCGAGGTTTTTCAGTAGAAACGGCAGAAAGTGTTACTGAAGCTCTTGCCAAAATTAAAATTGGCGCACCAGATTTTGCCGTTGTGGACATGCGTTTGAATGATGGAAATGGCCTCGATGTTATCGAAAGTATTCGCAATACAAAACCTAATTGTAAGGCAATTATCCTCACTGGATATGGTAATATCGCAACTGCCGTGACTGCGGTAAAAATGGGTGCAATTGATTATTTGGCAAAGCCTGCAGATGCAGATGATGTTTACACCGCCTTGATGCGTAAACCGTCAGACAAGGCTGATCCGCCAGAAAATCCAATGTCTGCTGACCGTGTAAGATGGGAACATATTCAACGTGTTTATGAATTGTGTAATCGCAATGTTTCTGAAACAGCAAGGCGTTTAAACATGCATCGAAGAACTTTACAGCGTATTCTGGCAAAAAGAGCGCCGCGATAATATTATTCAAGATGCTCAGAAAACTGCTCTTGCAAGGTTAATCGCTTAATGCGCCTTGCAGCAGTTCTTGCAAATCTTAGGGTAATTGCTTTTCTGGTTGGTGCAGAGAGTTTGTGTTCTTTAGCTTCCCGAATTACTTCACATCCGTATTTGTCAGCTAAAATAAAACCCTCTGTTTGCGGAAAAATATCCTGTGGCACATCAGGATGCGTGGCAAAATAAAACTTGTCGCAAAAGGGTTTATATTCATTCCATTTTGTATCTGATTGAAAGTCGGCGATGGAAGATTTAATCTCAAAAATGATGATTAACCCCTTATCGTCCAGCGCAACAAGGTCTGCGCGTCTTCCGGTTTTTAGCGTAAGTTCTGGTAGAAAAACCATCTTATGGGCAGACATTCCTCTAATTATGCCCAAGCGCACCAACATAGCAGCCTCGGATTGGCGGCCGTCAATCTCAGGGTTTTGTTCTAGCGCAGAGACAATTGGCATGATTTTTCCTATTTTTTGCTGCTTGATTGTCACATTTTATAATCGATATGGAAAAGTAACGATTTGTAAATTGCGAATCGCTTCTTATGAAGCCACCAAGTATTAACAATACTAATTCATAGCTCCAAACGAATATGCTCTAAGTAAAGAGGTCTTAATATGAATAGACGTGCATTTATCATGTCACTCCTTTCAACAGCAGCGCTTGCTGGTTGTTCTTCGGTCGTTTCACGCGATCCAACCAGAGAATTTCGCTCAGACTATAGCGCTCGTGTGGATAATGGGTATAAACTACCTGCAATTCCGCTAAACAAGGTTGATAAGAAATATCTTCGTCAAATTGTAGATTATGATACCAAGCATCGTGTTGGTACAATTATCGTAGATGTGCCTGAAAGGCATCTTTACCTTGTGGAGGCAGGCGGCAAAGCGGTTCGTTATGGTGTTGGTGTTGGTAAACAGGGTTTTGCATGGTCAGGTAACGCAAAAATTGGCTGGAAACGTGAATGGCCAACCTGGACACCACCTGCACCAATGATACGTCGCAGACCAGAACTTGCCAAATGGCGCAAAGGCATGCCGCCAGGTTTAACCAATCCACTTGGACCTAGAGCGCTTTACTTGACCCAAGGGGGGCGTGATACGCTTTACCGTTTACATGGCACCCCAGAATGGTGGTCAATCGGAAAGGCTGTTTCTTCTGGTTGTATCCGATTGCTTAATCAGGATATTATTGATCTTCATGCCCGCGTAAAACCTGGTGCAACCGTTATTGTTAAACAGACTTAGGCTTAGAAACTAAAGCCATTAAAATATTAGTATTAAAAAACCCGCTCAAAAGGCGGGGTTTTTATTATTCTTATTTTTAGAGTTTATGTATTTGCAGCTTTAAATTCTAAACGCTTACGATGAAGTACCGGTTCTGTATAGCCAGATGGTTGAATATCACCTTCAAAGACCAATTCACAAGCAGATTGGAAAGCAATTGAATTATCAAAGTCTGGTGACATGTTTTTATATTCAGGGTCGCCTGCATTTTGACCATCCACAACGCCTGCCATTCGTTTCAAGGTTTCCATCACTTGCTCTTTGTTTGTGATGCCATGCTTTAGCCAATTGGCAATATGTTGCGTTGAAATACGCAAGGTTGCACGGTCTTCCATAAGGCCTACATTATTAATATCCGGTACCTTGGAACACCCCACACCATGCTCTACCCACCGAACCATATAACCAAGAATACCTTGGGCATTGTTATCCAACTCGTTTTGAATATCCTCTGCCGACCAGTTAGGACGAATAGCAACCGGAATGGTTAGGATATCATCAAGGTTAGCACGGCCACGGGTGGAAATCTTTGACTGTTCTTCAGCTACATTTACCTGATGATAGTGGGTTGCATGCAGTGTTGCAGCTGTAGGGGATGGTACCCATGCACAGTTTGCGCCAGCTTTAGGGTGGCCAATTTTTTGCTCCAACATATCAGCCATCAAATCAGGCATTGCCCACATGCCTTTGCCGATTTGTGCATGACCTGACAAACCACACTCAAGACCAATATCAACATTCCAGTCTTCATAAGAAGAAATCCATGCAGCACCTTTCATGTCAGCTTTTCGCAGCATTGGACCTGCAAGCATTGATGTATGAATTTCATCACCAGTACGATCCAGAAAGCCTGTATTAATAAACACCACACGTTCTTTGGCCGCACGAATACATTCTTTAAGATTTGCAGTTGTCCTGCGTTCTTCGTCCATAATACCCATTTTCAAGGTATTAGGTTTCATACCCAAAGCCTGTTCAACACGGCCAAATAGTTCAACGGCAAAAGCAACTTCTTCAGGGCCATGCATTTTTGGTTTTACGATATACATCGACCCTTCACGAGAGTTGCCATGACAACCGTTTTCACCCAAGTCATGAAGTGCAATCATAGCAGTCATCATACAATCCATAATGCCTTCAGGAATTTCTTTGCCACCATCAAAAGTAATGGCAGGGTTTGTCATCAAGTGCCCAACATTTCTAACAAGAAGGAGCGAACGACCTGCAAGTGTTATGGTGTTGCCATTTCCGGTTTTATACTCACGGTCAGGATCCAATGTGCGGGTAATTGTTGTGCCGCCTTTTTCAAAACTTTCTGAAAGATCGCCTTTCATCAAGCCAAGCCAGTTTTCATAAGCAAGTGTTTTGTCTTCGCCATCTACTGCAGCAACTGAATCTTCGCAGTCACAAATTGTAGTAAGGGCAGATTCTAAAATCACATCTGCAATTCCAGCCTTATCAGTAGAACCAATTGGATGGTCTGAATTTATAATAATATCTGCATGTAAACCATTTCTTTTTACAAGAACAGAAGATGGTTTTGAAGCTTCACCTTGAAAACCAACAAATTGCGCAGGATTGGAAAGACCAACTGTTTTGTCATCCTCAAGAGTAATTTGTAGTTCGCCATCAATGATTGCTAGATTTGTTGCGTCTGCCCAAGAGCCATCCAAAGGAACAGATTTATTTAAAAAGTCACGCGCCCAAGCAATTACCTTTGCGCCACGCTTTGGATTGTAAGCTTTGCCTTTTTCTGCGCCATCGTCATCGCTGATTGCGTCTGTGCCGTATAAGCCATCATAAAGTGATCCCCATCGTGCATTTGCAGCATTAAGCGCATAGCGTGCATTCATAATAGGAACAACGAGCTGCGGGCCAGCTACCATGGCAATTTCAGGATCAACGTTAGAAGTATCTACTGAAAACTTGCCACCTTCAGGTACAAGATAACCAATATCGGTTAGAAATTTTTTATAATCTTCAAGTTTATAATCAGTGCTATTAGTTTTATAATATTCATCAATCTTGGTTTGAAGTTCTTCACGTTTTTCTAATAAGGCTTTATTAGTAGGTGCGAGATCTGAGACAAGTGTTTCAAGATCAGCCCAAAATTTATCTTGTGTTATGTTGGTTCCTGGCAAAGCTTTGTTGTTTACAAAATCAAAAAGCCCGCTATCGACACTCAAACCACCGACATTAATACGTTCAGACATATGATGCTCCATCGTTATAAAAGATTTAGCCTCTGGCTATCAAAATTACCATTATTGTCAATTTAGAATAGATAAGAAACATTTTTTCTTTTTTGGAAACAATTAACTCAGTTGAGCCGGGATTTTTATAAATATTGAACGTAAGCAGGGGAATACCCATATCATATATATAACAAGTATGGATAAGGCTTATGTCACGTATTGCAGGTTTTTCTAGCCCTCTATTATTGGGTTTTGATGAGTTGGAACGGGTTTTGGCACGCGCAACAAAAAGCGCTAACGATGGCTATCCACCCTATAATATTGAACGATTACAAACTCAGCCAGGAGAAAAGGGTGACCTTTTACGCATAACATTAGCAGTAGCCGGTTTTAAAGAAGATGAACTTGAAATTAGCGTGGAAGAAAATCAGCTGGCTATCTTTGGCAAGCAGATTGATGATAAAGAACGCACTTTTCTGCACCGTGGTATTGCTGCAAGGCAGTTTCAACGCTCCTTTGTTTTAGCAGAAGGTATTGAGGTAAGTGGCGCTAATCTGGCCAACGGACTTTTGGAAATAGACCTTATTCGCATTCAGCCTGAGCGGATCATTCGCAAGATTTCAATTAATTCAAAAAAAACATAAAGGAATGACTTCATGTTTCATGATCAGAAGCTAGAAAATCAAACCAAACTTGCTTTGGCTAAAATGGGCAACGATGCAATTGCTTATATGCGCCAAATGACGTTTGAAGAAATTATAAATGCCTTTCCTCAAACGCCTGATATTGAACAAGGTGAAACATATTGGGCACTCTTTGGTGCTGATGGTGCGCCTTTAATGTTGGCAAGCGAACGCGTTGATATTGCGTCTTCTGCTTTTTATAATAATTTAAAGCCAGTTTTACCTAATTAAGTAGGATCCACCCAGCCAATATTGCCATCTTCACGGCGGTAAACCACGTTTGTTTTACCAGTGCCTGCATTGGTGAAAACCACAACCGGGTTATCAATCAAATCAAGTTTCATAACTGCTTCAGCTACGCTTTGAGTTTCAATGCTGGTTAGAGATTCTGCAATAATAACCGGATTATATTCTTCCGGCATTTCTTCTTGTGCAGCAGGTGTTTCAACAATTGCATATGCAGC
Source organism: uncultured Rhizobiaceae group bacterium (assembly GCA_937944165.1). Taxonomy (GTDB): domain Bacteria; phylum Pseudomonadota; class Alphaproteobacteria; order Rhizobiales; family Rhizobiaceae; genus JAALLB01. The sequence goes on from CALDZF010000235.1 coordinate 7,378, forward strand.
CTGCGCACGGGCAGCCTTGGACGCATTACCATGATGATCTTTTAAACGGCGTTTATAACGTCTTAGCCTTTTTTCAATTTTATCGGCAGCTGTTTCAAAAGCAGCTGTTGCGTCAATTTCATTTGCTGTACTTTGTAAATCAGCACTACTATCAAGGTGAATGATACATTCACATGCAAAACGATTGCCTTGTTTTTCAAGCGTAACATGTCCGCGATATGCTCCGGGAAAATATTTTGATACGGCCTCATCCAGCCTGTCTTGGATACGCGTAGTCAGTGTATCGCCAACGTTCATGTGTTTGCCTGAAATTTGTAAGCTCATTTTACATCTCCGTTTTTATTATCGCTACATCACAAGCGTAGCGCGGAGAAGGCTCACATGGCAATTGGCAAATGCAAAATAGTTATCAATATTAAGCCTGTAATTTCTTCTCACGTCTACGCTGTACTGAAGAAGGAATACGTAATGCTTCACGGTATTTAGCAACTGTTCGGCGCGCAATTTCTATACCTGTTTCTTGCAATCGCAGAACAATTTGATAATCAGAAAGCACTTTCTTGGGGTTTTCCAAATCAATCAACTGTTTGATTTTATGCTTTACACTTTGCGATGCATGACCCTCATCACCATTACTTGAGGTAATTGAAGATGAGAAGAAATATTTAAGTTCAAAGATACCTTGATTACACATTAAATACTTATTGGCGGTTACACGGCTAATCGTAGATTCGTGCATTTTAATTGCATCAGCAACGACCTTAAGATTAAGAGGGCGTAAGTGTTCAACCCCTTCAGCAAAAAACATGTCTTGCTGTTTTACAATCTCTGTTGCGACTTTAAGAATGGTGTTGGCACGTTGATCAAGGCTCTTGGTAAGCCAGCTTGCATTGTTCATGCAATCTGCAACAAATTCTTTAGCCTCAGGTGTATTAACGACTGTATTAAGTTCGGCATGATAATTATGGTTGACCAAGACTTTAGGTAATGTTTCAGGATTAAGATCAATCATCCAACTGCCGTCAGTTTTTTGACGAATTATAACATCAGGCACAACGTTTTGTGCTAATATAGGTTCATATTGTGCAGCAGGGCGTGGGTCTAACTCTTTAATCTCACGAATCATATCGTTAAAATCTTCGCGATTAACACCGCATAGTTTTATCAGTTTATCAAACTCGCGCATTGCCAAAAGGGGTAAGTTTTCCAAAAGCATTTCAATTGCAGGATCAAAGCGATTTTTATCTTTTAGCTGTAATTGAAGGCATTCTTTCAAATCGCGCGCACCTATACCAATGGGTTCCAAGGTCTGAAACTTTTTCAAAATAGCTTTAATATGGTTTAGACTAACACCGTTTATCATTGCAAGGTCGTGTAAATCTTCTTGATAATAGCCATCATCCGTTAAACCATGCGCGATATGTGTTGCAATTTCGCGCTCTGTTTTATCTTTGAATGTGAGTGATATTTGGCTGCTTAAATATTGGCTTAAACTAATTTTTTCACCAATACTTGCAATGAAATCTGTATGATCGACAGCATTTGAAGCATTACTTCTAGAAGCAGTTGCGCTTAGACTTGGCGTTAAATTATCCGAACGCATTTTTTCAGCACCAGCTATACCTTCATCATAAACATTTTCAAATGAGGCATCCAAGTCTTGAGCCTTTTCACCTGCATCCAGTTTCATTTCGCTGGAAATAGTCTCATTTTTATTTTGATTATCGTCAGCAGATTTTTCTTTTTTAATAACACCTTTGTCATTCTCAAGTTCAAGCAAAGGGTTTTTTTCAATTTCACTTTGTACAAATTCTGCCAGTTCAATGTGGCTATATTGTAAAAGTTTAATTGATTGCGCCAATTGTGGCGTCATCACAAGTGATTGCGATTGTTTCTGCTGCAAGCGTGCTGAAAGAGCCATTATTTCCTACCCATGTCCTTATATGCAAACTCTTTTGGCTTGCTAATTGAGATTAAGGTAACAGAAAGTTCTTCCTAAAGAGTAAATTGCTCCCCAAGGTAAAGTCGACGCACGTCCGGGTTCTGGACAATCTCATTTGGACTGCCATGGGTTAAAACGCTACCCGCATGGATAATGTAGGCCCTGTCGATTAGTCCCAAAGTTTCACGCACATTATGGTCTGTGATAAGAACACCAATACCGCGCCCTGTTAAATGACGCACCAGATCCTGAATATCGCCAACGGCAATTGGGTCAACACCTGCAAACGGTTCATCCAACAACATAAAAGAAGGCCTGGTTGCCAAGGCACGTGCAATTTCGCATCGCCTGCGCTCGCCCCCCGAAAGTGCAATGGAAGGCGATTTTCTTAAATGAGAAATTGAAAATTCTTCAAGCAGCGCATCAAGCTGTCTTTCGCGTTCTTTTCGATTAGGTTCAACTACTTCCAAAACTGCACGAATATTATTTTCAACGCTTAAGCCCCTGAAAATACTAGCTTCTTGGGGTAAATAACCAATACCAAGGCGAGCTCTTCTATACATTGGTGTCTTTGTAATATCATGCCCATTGAGTTCAATTTTGCCTGCATCAGCCTGCACAAGACCGGTAATCATATAAAAGCTGGTCGTCTTTCCCGCTCCATTTGGGCCAAGCAATCCAACAGCTTCACCGCGCCTTACACCAAGGTTTACATTTTCAACAACCTTGCGTCCTTTATAACTTTTTTGGATGCCTGATACGAGTAAAACCCCGTCTCGTGACTTTGGTTGTTGTGTAGTTTTTGGGGGCTGAATTACACTAGGCGCATTTAAATCAGGTTCAACAATACGTACTTCCGGAGCGTTTGAATATCCTCCTTCAAGAGGGGTATCTGCCCAATTTACAGTTCGGGCTTTTGGTTTTTTTACCAAGCCAGATATGTTTTTGATAAAGCCCAAAGTGTAATTCCAATAAAGGTTTTGTTAGCTACAAATGCAAATATTACGGTTGAATTTATTAAACAATTTTAAATTTGGCACGTAAATTATTATTGCCTTGATTTTGGTGTTAGCAGAATTTTGACACGGCCTCCACTGGAAGATGAACTACAAGGGGTAACATTGGATACATTTGTTTTCAAATTTACCGTAACCTTACAAGCTGAAAGTACATTACCCGTTTGGCTAACGACTACATTACCTGTCATGAGAACAGTTTCAGAAATCATATTGATAATTGCCTTATCAGCAGAAACTTTGTTTTCACCAGCGCGCACCGCAACTTTTCCTGTTGCTTCAATTTGACGAATACCACTTTTGGTTTTGCCACTCTCGCCTTTACGTTCGTAAAAAACCTTGATCCGCGTTGCACGCATTAAAGTTTGCCCTTGAACCACACTAACGTTTCCTGTCAAAAGGGCCGTGTTTTGGTCATCAATAATTTCTAACTTATCAGCTTCAATCTGAATAGGATCATTATTATTACCAATGCCTTTAAAAGCCCCACCTGCAGACTGTCCATGGCTTGCTTGTATCGCAGCAAACAATATGGCGAAGCAAATTAGAGTGTATTTGCCTAGCATTTTAATCTTGTTCATTGTCTGCACTCGCTTTCCTTAATTCTTCAGGGCGCAATGTCATACGTACACGGCCTTCAAAAACCAGTTTATTGCCACCATCTTCAATCATCATGGCATTGGATGTAATATCTGCTTGAGGGCTGGTTGCATTGATTGGATTATTGGTATGCATGATTGAATTTCCAATATCCACATTGGCATCTTCCAGATTTAAAACCATACCATTTGATGTCACCAGATTAACCGCTTTAGTCAGAATAAGCATCTTTCTTTCCGCGTCATAAACGCCATTACCTGCGGAAATTGTTGCTGTAATCGTTTCATCCATAGGAAGCTCTGCGATAATATCTTCCAGCTCAACCTGATTAGGGTTTGATGCGTCCTGAATTGCTTTTGACGCTGTCAGATTATAAGGACGTTTGTTCTTATCAACCCCATTTAATTTTGGGTTTTCCATGACAAGCTTGCCATCCGAAAAATCAATATTCTCAACAGCAACATCAGGAGCGTTATTAGAGTTTTTAACCAAAGCCCCTGCAATGCCTATAATAATGAGAATGCCAATAACAGGGAAGGTGATTTTCCAAAACTTTACTGCTTTGGAATGTTTTACTGCTTTTTTATATTCATGCTCACGATTGTCTTGTGAGATAAAATCAAGATTACCACCGGGCGCATTAGTTGCTATTGCTGTCTGCGGTTCTGCAGCAGCATAGTGTCCATAATTTTGATTTTGTACTTGGTTACTCAAAAACCCACCTCACCTTTTCTTTCGAAATGTTACAACAACTTCATGTCCAGATTAGGGCTTTGAATTGGTTTAACTATGAGCAAATATATCTGTTTCTGGCCATCCAGCGAGGTCAAGCTGACAACGAGTAGGCAAGAACTTAAAACATTCTTTTGCCAATTCACGGCGATTTTCGCGCTCTAAACGCTTTTCAAGGTGTGCCATGAGATCATGTAAATGCAATACATCAGAGGCTGCATATTCCAATTGTGCCTGACTTAATGTTTCAGCGGCCCAATCAGAGCTTTGTTGTTGTTTGGAAATATCAATGCCAATAAATTCGCGCACAAGATCTTTAAGCCCGTGGCGATCTGTATAGGTACGCGTTAGTTTTGAAGCAATTTTGGTGCAATAAACATTGTTTGTTGCAATACTTAGTCCGTGATTTAGGACGGCAACATCAAATCTTGCAAAATGAAAAATAATAGTGCGGTTAGGGTCTTCCATCAATGCTTTAAGATTTGGCGCTTCAGTTTGTCCCTTGGCAATTTGTACGACATCTGCAGTGCCATCACCTGGTGAAAGCTGCACAACACAAAGCCTATCGCGCAAAGGATTTAAACCCAATGTTTCTGTGTCGACTGCAATTGAGTCATGATAATTATCTAGATTAGGTAAGTCGCCTTTGTGAAACCGGATTGTCACCGTTATTCCCCTTATGTTTTATCTTGTCGAATCTTATAACCTGATTGGTCTAAACCGACAAATCAACTGATACACCCGGTATCCAATTATAAAGCAGGGCGAATAATAATAACCCAAGTGCTATGCGATAAATTGTAAAAATCAGAAAGCTTGAACGTTTTACAAATGCCATTAAGAAAGCAATTGCGCCTAAAGCTGCAAAAAATGTCAATATGGCTGCCATAATAGCCCCACTGGAAATCTCGATGCCCTGTTCAATCGCGTCCAGAGTCACAAATGCGCCTGCGCCTGCTATTGCAGGAATGCCTAGAAGAAATGAAAACCTTGCAGCTTCAGGGCGACTAAACCCCATAAACCGTGCTGCTGTCATGGTAATCCCAGAACGCGAAGTGCCTGGAATAAGTGCCAAAGCTTGTGCAAACCCCATCGTAATAGCAGGAAACATTTTCATGTCTTCCATGACTTTGGTTTGCTTGCCAATATAGTCAGCAACATACATTAAAATACCAAAGATAATTGCATTCCACGCAATGACTTCGACGGATCGCAATTCAGAACCAAGGCCCGATTTTTTCAAAAACAACCCAAAAGCAACTGCAGGAACGGTAGCAATGATAATGTAAAGTGCCATCCTTGAACTATCGTTCATGCGCAAGCGCAATAAATCTAGCCCACCTGCAATGAGTTTTAAAACATCGCGCCAGAAATAAACAATAACGGCAAATAAGGAACCAACATGCACCATAACATCCGTAACCTGACCTTGATCTGGCCATCCTGTAAGTGCTGGGATAAGGGCTAAGTGACCGGATGAGGAAATGGGTAAGAATTCGGTAATACCTTGCACAATTGCAAGCAGAATAATTTGTTCAGGCGTCATCTATTTTCCTCAAGTTTTTATAGATTAACTTGCACGAGACTGGCTGTCTCTTTATCATTAATGGAACGCAAAACTGATTCATCTCTTCTTTTTCATGTTTGCGTCATAATTTCTAGTAGATTTATAAGTAATAGGCTTAATGCATACACTCTATCATCACCCAATGTCAGCCAGCTCGCGTTACATTCGACTTATTCTGGCCGAGTATTCTCAAACAATTGAGTTGCTTGAAGAAAAGCCTTGGGAAAGACGAATGAAATTTCTTCAGATTAATCCGGCGGGCGATGTTCCGGTTTTAATGATTGATGAAGGTCAGTTTATTTGTGGGGGCGTTACTATCGGTGAATATCTTGATGAAACAAATGGGGCAATGCAGCGTGAAAAGCGTTTATTATCCGAAAAGTCTCTTGAACGTGCAGAAATCAGAAGGCTTGTTGACTGGTTTTTAAACAAATTTAATTCAGAAGTTACAGGCTACCTGACGCATGAACGGGTGTTTAAAAATTTTATGTCCGTAGAGGCGGGTGGTGGTGCGCCAAATTCAAATATTATTCGTGCTGCACGCGCTAATTTGAAAAATCATATGAAGTATGTATCAGCACTTGCTGCTTCAAGAGATTGGATTGCTGGCAATAAAATTTCTGCAGCTGATATGGCTGCCTGTGCCGCAATCTCGGTTTTGGATTATCTGGGTGAAATTCAATGGGAAGATGAACCTGCCGCAAAAGACTGGTTTGCGCGCATGAAATCACGTCCTTCTTATCGGCCATTGTTGTTAGATAAAGTTATAACACTGCCACCTGCATCGCATTATACTGATCTGGATTTTTAATTCTTGCCTGAAAAGCAAAAACTTAAGCAGAACTTACAAGCAAGGGCTAAATCACTTGGGTTTGATGTTTGTAAAATTACCCCTGCAACACTCCCTCACCATATTGGCAATAAGCTTGAACAAGCAATTGAATTAAACCGCCATGCTTCGATGGCGTGGATGGAAACAACTTTGGAGCGCCGTAAAACCCCTACCGCCATGTGGGATGAAGCAAATTCGGCCATTATGCTGGGCATGAATTATGGGCCTGATAGCAATCCACTTGAAACATTAAGCCAAAAATCAAAAGCAACGATTTCTGTTTATGCCCGCAATCGAGATTATCATGATCTTATCAAAGGGAAATTAAAGACATTAGCAGGATGGCTTGCCTCAAAAACCAGTGAAGATGTGAAGGTCTTCGTTGATACAGCTCCCTTGATGGAAAAACCCTTGGCTAAACAGGCAGGCATTGGCTGGCAGGGAAAGCATACCAATCTTGTCTCTCGTGAGTTTGGTTCATGGTTATTCTTAGGAGCAATTTTAACAAAAGCTGAGTTACCATCTGATCAAGCAGAAACAGATCATTGTGGCTCGTGCCAATCCTGTCTTGATATTTGTCCAACAAATGCTTTTCCAGCGCCTTATCAATTGGATGCAGGGCGATGTATTTCATATCTGACAATTGAGCATGATGGTGCCATTCCCATAGAATTTCGCGAAGATATGGGAAACCGAATTTATGGCTGCGATGACTGTTTAGCAATCTGCCCGTGGAATAAATATGCGCAAGAAACATCGCAGATGAAGTTGCAAGCGCGTGATGATTTAAAAACACCTGATTTAAAAGACTTGGCAGGACTGGACGATAAGAGTTTTCGTGCAAAATTTTCAGGTTCGCCTATCAAAAGAATTGGCAGAAATAAATTCTTGCGCAACGTTATGATAGCAGTGGGTAATTCGAAAGATGAAACTCTAAAAGCAGTTACATTAAACAATATCAAGGATGGAAACCCAATGGTAAGAGGTGCTAGCGTTTGGGCGCTTTCAAGACTTGAAGACCAATCGTCATTTGCCAATATACGCATGAAAGAATTGGACAGCGAAGCGGATGAAACCGTTCGCGATGAATGGGACAGACATGCGTAAACTTTTTATCTTTGGCTTTGGCTTTTCTTCAACTGCAATTTCTGAAAAAGCAAAAGCTGATTTTGATATCATTTGTGGGACATCACGTTCACAAGAAAAAGTAGAAAATTTACGCTCACAAAGTTTCGAAGCGGAAATTTTCGATGGACATGTAACACAAGAATTGAAAGCACAGCTTGCTGATACTACTCACGTCATAATATCTATTTCACCGGGTGAAGAAGATCCAGTATTAAAAGCCTTTCCAGATCTGATTACGCTTGCCCCTAAGCTTGAGTGGATTGGCTATCTATCGACCGTAGGCGTCTATGGTCACCACAATGGCGCTTGGGTGGATGAGGGAAGTGAATTGCGACCTGTTTCAAAACGCTCCAAGCAACGCGTTGTTGCAGAAAAAGCTTGGGCACAGTTTGCGCAACGAAATAATATTCTGCTTAGTATCTTCAGACTTTCAGGCATTTATGGTCCTGGTCGTAATTGGTTTATCAATATCGAAAAAGGGACTTCGCGTCGTTTGGTGAAATCTGGGCAAGTCTTTAATCGTATTCACTGTGAAGATATTGGACAGGCAGTCACGCTTGCCATGCGAAAAAACATTGGTGAGATATTTAATATCACGGATGATGATCCAGCCCCGCCTCAAGATGTTGTCACTTACGCGCATGAGTTAATGGGTAAGGTACCACCGCCAGAAATTGCTTTTGAAACCGCAGATATTTCACCCATGGCACGCAGTTTTTATGGCGAGAACAAACGCGTCAGCAATCAAAAGTCCAAAGACGTCTTAGGGCTTGAATACCAATGGCCGAACTACAAATCCTCACTAAAGCGTCTTTGGGATGAGGGAAGCTGGAAGACAAAAACATAAGCTAGACTCTTGTGCTTAATCATGCCAATTCATCACCTATGAAACAGAAAATAGACATTAAAATCTGCGGTCTTTCAACCAATGAAAGCATTGATGCTGTCATTGCAGGTGGCGCTACACACATGGGTCTGATCTTCTTTGAAAAAAGTCCCCGTCATGTAAGTTTGGAACAATCGCAGGGTCTTTCCAATCATGCAGCGGATAAAATTCAAAAAGTTGCAGTTTCTGTTAATGCAAATGCCGACTATATGGATGGTATCATCAAAGCCATGCAGCCGGACGTTTTGCAACTTCATGGCAGTGAGAGCGTTGAGCGAGTGCGCGAATTGAAAGCAAAACATAATCTTCCGGTTATGAAAGCTTTTGCAATCAGCGAGGCTTCAGATTTTGAAAAAGTCACGCCCTATATCGGTATCGCAGATAAATTCCTGTTTGATGCAAAGCCACCAAAAGGGGCTGAACTTCCAGGTGGTAATGGTGTCGCATTTGATTGGGAAATCATGGACGCTTTGCCTAAAAATGTGCCATACATGTTGTCTGGCGGTTTGGATGCTTCCAATGTCTGCGAAGCAATTGAACGTTCAGGGGCAAAAGCAGTTGATATTTCATCAGGGGTTGAAAGTGCTGCGGGTGTAAAAAACATTAAATTAATAGAAGAATTTTTGGCGACTTGTCACCAATGTGACATCACCAACCAGGGTTAAGGATTTTAGTTTTGAATAAACCAATTGAACCAAATTCATTTAAAAACGGACCAGACGAAGATGGCCACTTCGGTATTTTCGGTGGTCGCTATGTTGCTGAAACTCTCATGCCACTTATTCTCGATTTGGAAAAGCATTATACGGCTGCTAAAAAAGACCCAAACTTTCAGGCAGAGGTGGATTATTTAAACAAGCATTATACGGGTCGCCCGTCCCCGCTTTACTTTGCTGAAAGCTTGACCGATGAACTTGGTGGCGCGAAAGTCTATTTCAAACGTGATGAGTTAAATCATACAGGCTCGCACAAGATTAATAATTGCCTTGGGCAAATTCTGCTTGCAAAACGTATGGGTAAGACACGCATTATCGCTGAGACAGGCGCTGGTCAACATGGCGTTGCTGCTGCAACCGTTGCCGCCAAGTTCGGTTTTCCCTGCAAGGTCTATATGGGCAAGACAGACGTTGAACGTCAAAGCCCGAATGTATTCCGTATGCGTTTGTTGGGCGCAGAAATTGTACCCGTAACTGCAGGTGCAGGAACACTTAAAGATGCCATGAACGAAGCGCTTCGCGACTGGGTAACTAATGTTGAAGACACTTATTATCTGATTGGTACAGCCGCAGGCCCTCATCCATATCCGGAATTGGTTCGTGATTTTCAATCCGTTATTGGTATAGAATGTAAAGAGCAGATGATGGAAGCAGAAGGGCGCTTGCCTGATATGTTGGTTGCATCCGTTGGTGGCGGATCAAATGCAATCGGTCTCTTCCATCCCTTCCTAGATGATAAGGACGTTCAGATCGTTGGCGTTGAAGCTGGTGGTCGTGGGCTTGAGGGGGACGAACACTGTGCGTCTCTTTCAGCAGGTAAACCAGGTGTACTTCATGGCAATCGTACTTTCTTATTGCAAGATGATGATGGGCAGATTCTTGAAGGCCACTCAATTTCAGCAGGTCTTGATTACCCGGGCATTGGGCCTGAGCATTCTTATCTAAGAGATTCAGGTCGTGTTGAATATGTGCCCATCATGGATACAGAGGCATTGGAAGCATTCCAGCTTTTATGTAGAACCGAAGGTATTATTCCAGCCCTTGAGCCAAGCCATGCACTGGCAGAAGTTGTAAAGCGCGCACCAAAAATGGATAAAGACCAGATCATCGTTATGAACTTGTGTGGACGAGGTGATAAAGACGTCTTTACGGTAGGCAAGGCGCTTGGCGTGGATATGGAAACAGAATAATTTTCAAAGAAGTATAAACATAATGAAAACAAGAATTGATATACGCTTTGAGCAGCTCAAAGTCGAAGGCCGACCGGGGCTGGTAACCTTTGTAATGGCGGGTGATCCGAATATGGAAGCAAGCCAGGAAATTTTGAACGGCTTGCCAAAAGCAGGTGCTGATCTGATTGAAATAGGCATGCCTTTTTCTGATCCAATGGCAGATGGGCCTTCTATTCAGTTAGCGGGACAACGTGCATTAAAAAGTGGGCAAACGCTTGCCAAAACTTTGGCGATGGTTGCTGAGTTTAGAAAAACCGATAATGAAACACCCATCATCTTAATGGGCTATTACAATCCGATTTATATCTACGGAAATGAGAAGTTTCTGGAAGATGCAAATGCAGTTGGCGTTGATGGCCTTATCATTGTTGACTTGCCACCAGAAGCAGATCATGAGCTTTGCATCCCAGCGATGGATAAAAACATTAATTTCATCCGCCTTGCAACACCAACAACGGACGCTGAGCGTTTGCCGAAGGTTTTAGAAAATACATCAGGCTTTTTATATTATGTTTCAATCACGGGCATTACAGGCGCAGCTGCGCCAGATCCTGACCGCGTTGGTAAAGCTGTTGCTGCCATTAAGGCAAAAACGGATATTCCGGTAGCCGTTGGTTTTGGCGTTAGAACTGCACAACAAGCCGCAGATATTGGCAAAGGTGCAGACGCTGTTGTCGTTGGTTCGGCACTGGTTTCTGTTATTTTGGATAATCTTGATAGTGAGGGAAATCCAAAACCAGAAACTACCAAAGCCGTACATGCATTGGTGGAAGAGCTTGCATCTGGCGTTCGTTGCGTTAAACACGGATAAAACATAATTACTCCTCATATGGTTTGGAGTTTTACAATTAAAGGATTTTGATCAGATGAACTGGATCACGAACCTCGTACCGCCAAAGATTGGTAATCTGCTTAATCGCAAGGACATGCCAGAGAATCTTTGGATAAAATGTCCTGAGTCTGGTGAAATGGTTTTCCATAAGGACTTGGAAGCCAATATGGGCGTTATCCCGTCTTCCGGCTATCACATGAAGATCACCGCAAAAGAGCGTTTGGGCTTTTTGTTTGACGAAGGTGAGTATGAAACCATCGAAATGCCAAAAGTGGCTCAAGATCCGCTGAAGTTTCGTGATAAATCCAAATATGCTGATAAATTAAAAGACGCACGAAAGAAAACAGGCCTTGAGGATTCTATTCTTGCCGCGAAAGGCCAAGTCGAAGAGCTTGATATCATAGCTGTTGTTCACGAGATGCAATTCATCGGCGGTTCGTTGGGTATGGCGGCTGGTGAGATGATTGTCAAAGCCATGGAAATGGCTGCTGAAACCAAAACACCTTTGGTCTTGTTTGCAGCTTCAGGTGGTGCACGCATGCAAGAGGGCATTTTATCCTTGATGCAATTGCCGCGTACAACGGTTGGTGTGCAACGTATGAAAGATGCAGGCGTTCCTTATATTGTGGTTTTGACCAATCCAACCACGGGCGGCGTATCAGCTTCTTATGCAATGTTGGGTGATGTGCACATTGCAGAACCTGGTGCCGTTATTGGTTTTGCAGGCCGTCGTGTGATTGAAGGAACCATTCGCGAAAAATTGCCAGATGATTTCCAAACGGCCGAATACCTGCAAGAGCATGGCATGGTTGATATGATTGTCAGCAGGTTGGATATGAAATCTACGCTTTCACGTGTTTTCCGTCTTCTGCTTAACATGCCAGCTTTCGAGCCGCCGGCTGTTGAAGAAGAAATTGTTGAGAGTGATGAAAATAAAACGACGGAAGATGTTCAACTGAAAAGTGCTGAGCCTAAAGCAGAACCAGAAAATGCATCCGAAGAAAAAGTTGGTAATTAAGTTTCTAACTTCATGAAATCAGATGCCCTCATTAATAAGCTTTCGGAAATTCATCCAAAAGGCTTTGATCTCTCGCTTGACCGTATCATGACACTTTTGCGAGAGCTTGGTAATCCGCAAGATAGACTACCGCCTGTTATTCACGTTGCTGGAACAAACGGCAAAGGCTCGACCTTGGCTTTCACAAGAGCAATTCTTGAAGCGCAGGGTTATAAGGTACACGTTCACACATCACCGCATTTGGTAAACTGGCATGAGCGTTATCGTCTTGGTGGCAAGCTTGTTAGTGACACTGTTCTGGCCGACGCCATTCAGCGCGTAGCCGATGCCAATGACAATAAGCCGATTACGGTTTTCGAACTTTTATCTGCTGTCATGTTTGTCTTGTTTAGCGAACACGAAGCAGATTTTGCTTTGATTGAAGTTGGGCTTGGTGGACGCTTTGATGCAACCAATGTTATTCCTGAACCGCTAGTTTGTGCCATCGCTCCCGTTGCGCTTGACCATCAGGCATACCTGGGTGATACGATTGAAAAGATTGCCTTTGAAAAAGCAGGTATTATTAAACCAAAAGTGCCAGTTGCTGTTAGTCGCCAACAAGATGAAGCACGTGATACAATTGAAGAAGTAGCACGCAAAAACGCCTCCCCAATTGTCATTGCGGGACAGGACTTCGATGCTTACCGCGATGCAACGGGTTTCGTCTATCAAGACGAAGATCGGTTACTTGATTTACCCATGCCAAAATTGGCAGGGGAGCATCAACTTGATAATGCGGCTCTTGCAATAGCTGCCATTCGATTGGCAAAGATTGAAGTTACCCCGCAAGCTTTTGCGCTAGGTATGTTAAATGTTACATGGCCAGGCCGCCTGGAAAGACTACCAAGTGGAAAAATTACAAAGGTCCTTGGAGAACCTGCTGATATTTGGATTGATGGTGGCCATAACCCTGCTGCAGGAGAAGCGATTGCTACCGAGTTAATCAGACAAAACGCTGGTAGTAATCGCAAGACGCTTCTCATCTGTGGCATGATTAATACCAAAGAGCCTTACGGCTATTTTAAACCTTTTGAAGCTTTGGGTGCAGAGGTTTTAACCGTACCAGTCTCTATGAGCGAGGCGGGTATTGCGCCAGAAGAGCTGGCAAAAGTTGCAAAAAGTGCAGGTCTTGAAACATGCAGTTTTGGCTCACTTGATGAAGCAATTGTGCAGGCCGCCAAACAGTATGAAAATACGCCTGATATTCGCATTCTGTTTTGTGGTTCACTCTACATGGTGGGTGAAGTTTTAGGCATGAACGAAACGCCACCCCAATAAATTTAGTGTTAAATTTAGACAAAGAAAAAGCCTCACTGTTTCTAATCAGGCTTTAACTTAAAAACTTGAAACTTTTTTATGCAGCGCCTTTAATCCAGTTGACTAATTCGCTCTTTGGCTTGCCGCCAACTTGCATGGCAGCCGGTTCGCCATCTTTAAAGAGTAATAATGTTGGAATTGACCTAACACCAAATTGCGCAGCAAGATCAGGGTTTTCATCAATGTTAATTTTTGTAATTTTTACTTCCCCGGCCATCTCGTCAGAGATTTCTTCAAGGCTTGGACCAATAGCTTTACAAGGGCCACACCATTCAGCCCAAAAGTCTACAACCACAGGAATGTCTGAACCTAATACGTCAGATTGAAAGTTACTTGCATCAATTTTTTGCGTGGCCATGTTGAGCCTCCTTAATTAAAGGGTTGAAATAATACGACCCGATTAAACTTGACCTTAAAGTAAGAATGCAAACCAGTAACGTCAAGATATGACTACTCGTTCTTAAAAGTTTCCAGTGCTATATCCAGAGTTTCATCAGGTATTTGCATCAATTTTGGCGTTTGCGTCCATAACAATGCAGATATTACAGTCTTTTCCGCATAAATTTTGGTAACCAACTCACGATAAAGTGCAATTTGAGTGATATATTCTCGGGGTATTTCCGCAATTGAGTTGGGTACTTGCCTATTAGTTTTATAATCCAAAATAGTGATATGCGTATCGGTAACAATTAAGCGGTCAATTTGGCCTGATATTAGCAAGCTACCTGACTTTATATCCAATCTACCTGTCAGTGAAACTTCGGCTCTTGCCTCACCTTCAAACAGGTTTTTAAAGCGTTCATCAGAAAAAATACTAAAGACACTTTCAAGCATTACATCGCGTTGGTTTGGTGTCCAAGTATGGCAGGTTTTTTCCAAATATTCTTTTGCCAAACTCCTACGAGCTTCTGGTGCTAAATTAGGTAATACTTCCAATAATTTATGAGTAGCATTACCTTTTTGAAGGGCGAAAGAGTTTTGTTCCTGCTTTGAATCAAATTTCAATGTCTCATTGGTAAGGCTGTCCCGGTCAATAAGTGCGTGCGCACCAGAAGGCGTAAGAGGTTTTGGCAAAGGAGGATCAGCTTTTGCTGGTTCTAAAAGCCAAGAAGGCATATTACTGTTATAGGCTTTGATTGACTTTTCTTTGGTCTTGGCACTGCTTTCAACAGCTGGTTGGTCTTTGGAAATCCATCGCCAATATTTTAATTCGCCCGCCTTATCTTTAACTTCAGTCGATGTTTCAACTAAAGCGTCTTTGACCATTTGATGCCAATAAGAATGCTTAGGCTCTCGCAAACCATGGTAACCACAAACAACAAGCCTGTCAGCTGCACGTGTCATGCCAACATACAAAAGCCTGCGGTATTCAGCCTCTGCAGCTTCCCCAATGGATGAAGCACTTTGTTTTGTTGCAGCCACATGCTGTTTGGAATTGGATAGCCATAAGTAAACATCCGGATGTTTGTTGTTTTCAATTTTCAGCAAAGGCGGGCGGTGTTTTTCTGTCCATGCAGGCCCGCAATGGTCTACCAGAAAAACAGCATGTGCCTCCAGACCTTTAGATGAGTGAACCGTAAGTACGCGTACTTCATCACGCTCCAATTCAACTTCGCGCTTAATAACGGGTTCAGCATTTGTAAGCTCTGTAATGAAAGTCTCAAGCCCGCCATTTCTTTCATTGGTAAAGAGAAGCGTTTCTTCCAAAAACGAATCCAAGACATCCTCTGCTTCCATACCAAGGCGGGATAGAATTTTTTTACGCCCAGCCATCTTACCTAAAAGATAAGCATAAAAATCAAATACACTGGATGAACGCCCTATGGATATTATCTTATCAAGTTGCTCTATTACTTTACTTGCTAGCGCGTGTCTTGAATGAGCTTGGGTTTGGGCAATTACATTGATATTTTGATAAAGGCTTAAATCTTTGCGGCCATATGAAAAATCAAACAAACATTCTTCATCAATATTAAAGAACACACCTTTTAAAACACAAGCCAGTGATAAATCATCTTCAGGTAATAAGACCACACGTCCCAATGTCAGCAAGTCTTCTACTGCAATATGGTCGGTAAGCGTTAAACGATCAGCACCAGCAATTGAAAGTCCTTTATCTTTCATGGTGCGGGTAAAAGCAGTTAAAAACTTGTCGCGTTTTCTGACCAAAACAATAATATCACCAAACTTTAATGGTCGATCCATCCCCGGCAAAGGCTTGCCTACCCATTCACCAATTGTATTTGCTATTTTTTCTGCCAATAAAACAGCTGGGTCTTCTGCTGATTGTGTATCTATTGGGTCAAGCCAGCTTTGGGTTTCTTGTGGCTTTTCCTGTTTAAATAATGGCCAGACTTGCACTTCACCAGGGTGTTTGTTCCGTATCGCATCATGGATTGGTTCATCACCAGATTGGGTAAGCCCACGTGCATTTTCAGGATTAGCAAAAACCGCATCAACAGCATGAAGTACATCTTGGGTTGAGCGAAAGGATAATTCCAAATGGCCTGAATGATAATTTTTCCCGGCTTCATTAGCGCGTTTATTTAATCGTCTTTTTTGATTGTCAAACTCGCTGGGTTCTGCACCTTGAAAAGAGAAGATAGACTGTTTTTCATCGCCGACAACAAAGACAGTGCGATTTGTGTTGTTGGCAGTTTCACCGGAATAAAAATCTTCTGTAACCGCATTGATAATTTGCCATTGTTTGGGGCTTGTATCTTGTGCTTCATCGACCAGTAGATGGTCAATACCACGATCAAGGCGATAACGTATCCAGTCTCGAATTTCGGCTCTGGTTAAAAGATTGGCACATTTTTCAATTTGGTCATCATAATCAATCAGTCCACGTTGGCGTTTCATATTTTCATATCGAAATAGAACTGCTTTGCCGATCTTAAATAAATGATAAGAGTTTTGTAAAAGTTGAAGCGCATTGATTTTTTCAAATGCCTCAATAATTAAATTTGCAGTTTTATAAAGTATATCAACTGCGTCTGGAATTGCATCTTTAACATATTTGGTAGCAATTTTTGTTTCAGCTTTGGGTTCATTCTTAGTAGTTAGAACTGCCTTTTGGATGGTTTTAAAAGATGCCTTAGGAGTTTTATTTTCAATTAAAATTTGCAAGGCATTTGCTAAATCAATGTCGGTTTTTTTATCACTTGAAGCAGCCTGCGAACATATAGATGAGAGTTTACCATTATCTCTAAGTATTTTCACGATAGTATATTTTTCAATATCTTCAGGTGTTTCTCCCAGCCTCACGTCCATCATGTCATAAAGGGGTTCCAAAGCTAACTCTATGCCGTTTTGTGTCCAACTGGAAAACTCCTGACGCTTGTGAACGATGGCGTTTAAACCCTTTTCAATTGTGCTATCCGTTGCATGTGGAATAAGTGCTGCATAATGCTCTGATGCATTATCAATATTATGGCTAAGTACATACGTTCGTGCTTGCTGCAACATGTTTGCCTGTTCAATATCCTGCAGCGCTTCAAAGTGACCAGGGACATTGGCTTCAAGTGGAAATTGATGCAGAAGCGATTCACAAAACGCATGAATGGTTTGAATCTTAAGGCCACCTGGCGTGTCCAGTGCCAATGCAAAGAGCTGTCGTGCCCGATTTCGCAACTCAGGCGTAACTCTTGCATTTGATGCATTGGTAATCTCTTTATCAAGTTGCTCATCTGCCATCATGGTCCATTCAGCCAACGTATTAAAGACACGGTTCTTCATGTTTGCTGCTGCCGCTTTGGTAAAGGTCAGACACAAAATCCTGTCAGGTGAATTGCCTGAAAGCATCAGCCGTATCACGCGCTGTGTTAGAACATGCGTTTTACCTGAACCCGCATTGGCAGATACCCATGCAGAATTTTCAGGATTGGAAGAAGCATATTGTTGTTTAAGCGTTGGTTCGGGAATATTCATTATACATCCCCTTCATCTTCGCCAAACGACCATTCTCGCGTTCGTGAAAGATGGTCATAATCACCAGTTATGTCGCCATCTTTAAAAGGTGCGCGTCTTGATAGATAACCCTGGTCTTGATGTTGATAGCCTTTGACCAGTTTTAAAAGCTCAGCTTCTGCATTGTTGATAATGTCATCAAGCGAGCAATCTTTATTTGCAATGGATTGATTTTTAAATTCGTCCACACGACGCAATCGCATATAGCTTAAATTACTAATTGTAGTATCACCCGTTGTATTAAAACCGTTAAGTCGAGCGATCAGTCCTTCAAGCGCTAATTGCGGTGAAAGTGTTTGGGCTTGCGCAATAGAAGGTGAATTGCCTGTCTTATAGTCAATAATATGAAGTGATTTATCATCATTCACATCAATACGATCAGCTCTTGCACGCAGTTTAAAATCACTATCTGCCAGAGTGATAGAACCTTCTATTTCACAAAGTGTGTCTTTGATTTTGTGCTTTTGATGATAAGTTTCTTCCCATTCGATATAACATTCAGCAATTTCATCAAATCGTAGTTTCCAGATATTAGATAAATCAGTTGAAAGATTTTGCTCATTGATATGTTCGCCTGCAAGCTCTTTAAGATAAGTTTTACGTTCGCTTGCTGGTTTTGAAAGATCAATTGCCTCAACATAGTCCTGCATAATTGCATGATACAAAGTACCTTTTAATAGATGATCGGGTTCTCTTTCTAACGGATCAAGGGGTTGTAGTTTTAAAACCCGCTTTGCATAAAGTGCATAAGGATCCCTTATCCAGGTTTCAATGTCGGTTACAGGCAAAGAGGTTGGTCTTGCTTCAACAGGCGGTTTTGGGTTTGGCCGCTTTACTCTCTTGCTTGGGGTATCGGCTTTATCCAGATACTCACCGTATTTTAAATATTGTTCCCCGCGCTTTTTTAGAAGGCTTGTTTGTTCTTTGCCAATGAGCGCAGTTAAGCGCTGTATCCATCGCGAGGCAACGGTTGGAGATTTATCCACTCTGGATGAGCGACAAAGAAAAACATCTTGCTTGCCCATCAACTGTTGAAAGTCGTGCGCAGAAAGACCAGTGCGGCGTTCAGGCGATGCCATGCCCAGCTCTTGACGCATGGCACGGTTTAAAAAAGCATCATTGCGTGTTGTTTGTGGCCAGCTTCCTTCGTTTAGCCCTGCTAAAATTACACGGTCGTGTTCCAATAAGCGCACTTCCAACGGGCCATAAATATGCAGTCTTGGATGCGTATTACCACGTGGTCTGGTTGTTATGGTTTTCAAGATTGCATCAAAGACTGAAGGAAAATCCTGCGTTGCCATTTCAAACAAATTTGGATCAATTGATAAAACATCTTCAAACAAATTTTTTAACTCTAAGGCACCTTCACCATTTAGAATTTGAGGACTTCCCTCATCATTTGTCGAAAGCGCTTCTGCGGCATTTGCTATTTTCAAGAAAAAATCCTGAAGGCTTTTTTCTGTTTTGGTTCTCGAAAGTTCAACCAAAGGCATGAAAATTTCATCCAAGCGAGCGCAATATTCAATCAGAATTTGCCACTCTTCTTCTGTGATACGCTTCACTGGCGCAGAAACATACTTGGCTTCACTTATTTGAGCTTTTCTTATTTGGATAAATTTTTCAAAGCTACCTGGTTCAAGTTTATCGATTACACCTCTTAAGGCTACAAGCTCAAAATGGCGGGCAGCATTTTGTGCAACACTATAAGAATATCCCGCTAGGCAAATTGGGTTTTTTAACAAAGCAGCAAGCGCTGAATTTTGAAACTGAGTAAAACATATGTCAGAAACCTGCCTTAAAAACAGGGCTGCTGCAGAGTTTTTTAAAGGCGTACCACCCGTATCATCTACGATAATATTAAATCGCTGAAGTTCCAGTGAAACTCGTCTTGCAAGATTTCTATCAGGGGTAATAAGTGCTGCTGTTTTGTTTTCTTCAATTAAGGTTTCGCGCATGGCTATAGCAATTGCCAAAGCTTCCTGTCTCTCATTGCCTGCTTCAATAAGTGTAAACTTGGAAAGGGATGTTTCAATAGCCTTGGTGGCAAGTTTGCTACTTTGGTTTAGCCAATCTGCAGTAAAGTTCGAAGGCGCCATTGCTAGCCCAAACAAGGATTGGCAGAATTGACCATCGATGGATTTTGTTCCAAGTTCCTCAACATTATCACGCTCAACGCTGAGTTCTTTAAGAAGCTGTGCAAGACCAAACTGTGGATGTGTTTCTAGTATCGCAATATCGCTTGATTCGGCTTGCGTCAAAACTTGCCATTGCGAGTTTGAAATAGATTTATCAAGACCAGGCAGAATTACTGCTCCATTTTCCAATTGGGCAACAGCACTTAATAATCGCCTTGTGGAAGCAACGGAACCTGTCGAGCCTGCAATAATCACTGGCCCTTTATTACGTGCTGATTTGTAAAACTCGGTTCGTAAATCTAACAATTTTGCTGCCCTGTCTGCAGGGTCTAGCAGGCTCTTATTTTTGAGATGCTGTGGCCAGGCTTCCATAATGATATTAAGAAACGTAATGGTTAGCTTCCACCATTCTGCATGATTATCTGGAACAATATTTTGAATATCAGACCAGTTAATTTCTTCTTGGGTTATTTGGCTAAGCAGAGCGCTCAAATCCTGAGCCAATAATACTGCATCAGCTTTTGATGAAGGGATCATAATCTCTTCATCATTATAAATGCGTCTGGTTTCCGCCTCCATCGCATTAACCCAATGTTGAATAAGATTGGAAAGTTGCAATGTACGCTCAAGCGGTTTTATTTCTTCGCCTGGTTGCCCAAAATGGCTTGTGTCTGGTGCAATACCAAAATCTTCATCACCTACATCCCCTAGCGTTTTAATATTGGGTAGAAGTAACGCTTCTTCTTTAAACGCACTGATAAATGCAGTTGAAAGGGCGCGCGCTGCTCTTCGGTTGGGTACGAAGATGGTTACTGAAGCGAGCAATAAAGGATTATCTCTAGGTGAAAATCCTTTTATTAATGTGCCATCTAAAAGACTGTGAACCAATACTTGTAGAAAATTACATTCTGCTGGAATAGAGTAGATATTCTTCAACAAGGTTTGGTTTTTCGTGCGTAATTGTGTAATTTCAGGCACTCCTGTGAAGCGCCAAAAGTGTATCTAAACCTTATGCAGCGCTTTTTGCGATGGCAGCTTCAGCCTCATGAATGGCATCGGGTGTTCCAACATGTAACCAAAGACCTTCAAGACGTAACCCAAAGAGGCGCTCTTGTTCAAGAGCAACATCAAATTGTTTATTCAGTGAATATGCACCTTTTGGCGCATCGTCGAATATAGACGGCTTAAGTATGGCTGCTCCTGCATAAGCAAAGGGTGCAATTTTCTTTTCACCCCGACGCAGAAGGCGCCCATCTGCATCCATGCTAAAGTCACCTTTTGAACCAAAGCCTACAGCATTAGCCATACCTGCTAATAAGAGCATAATATCCCTGTCATTTGAATTCCAGATTTCAGCCATGCGGTTCAAATTTGGCTTATAGCCCTCAACCCAAAAACTGTCTGCATTCACAAGATAAAATGGTTCTTTTCCAAGTAAAGGTAAGGCATTTGCAATGCCGCCGCCAGAATCCAGTAGTTCTTCACGCTCATCAGAAATAGTAATTTTTAAATTCTTGCGTTTTGCAACATGGGATTCGATTTGACCTGCATGGTAATGCACATTGATTATGGCTTCTTCCACACCTGCTTTCACTAATGCATCCAACCCATGATCGAGCAGTGTCTTTCCATATACTTTAACCAGAGGTTTTGGCATGGTATCTGTAATTGGACGCATTCTTGTGCCTAGTCCGGCTGCAAGTACCATTGCTTTTTTAGGGCCTGATTTGCGCGGGGTATGTGCAATAACATTTGTCTTTTGCATTTTAACTCCTAGGTCGGTCATCCTTGTTTTCCAACGTTTCGAATCACTTCGTCTAAGCCCAGCTTGGCTCTTGTTTGTTACAATTTTATTACGTTATCCAGCCAATCTTTATAATCTGCCAATATTGGATGTTTCAAACTACGTTTTAAATAGGCTTGCATACGCGGCAAATGCTTTAAATAGGCTGGTTTTCCATCTCTCTCGTTCAAGCGAATAAAAATACCCAATATCTTGGTCGCACGTTGTGCAGCCATAATCGCATAGCTTTCGCGAAATGCAGTTTCTTCAAAACCTTTATCTCTAGCCAATCTCAGCTTTATATAATGATTGACGAGTTGGTTTTCCAGTTCATCACTCACATCAACGCGGGCATCTTGTGCAAGCGAGGCAACATCATAAGAAGCAGGGCCTAAAACAGCGTCCTGAAAATCAATTACACCAATTTGATCTGTACCAATCTGGTTTTTGCGCCAAAGAATATTAGGCGAATGATAATCTCTTAAAACAAGGCTTTGTTCATAGGTATGAACCTTTTTGGCAAGATTACTCCAAATGGTTTTAAATGCTTCTGCATGTTCATTACTGATCTTGGAATTAGCCTGTGATGGCGCATACCATTCAAGAAGCAGATCAACCTCAATCAAGATTGCCTGACTATCATAAAGAGGAATTTTGTAAACTTCGCCGGAGTTTAAGGTTATATCGTTCTGAAATTTATTTAGATGAAGATTGGCCAAAAATTCAACTGAAGCCAGATAGCGATCTGGAATAGGCGCCCTGGTTTCATCAATGATTAATTCATTACCAAAGTGCTCAATCAGCAAAAGACCTTCGTCTAAATCCTGGGTCTTTAAATGAGGTGCTGCAAAACCTTTTTTACGCAGCAGTTCATCAATTGCTACAAACGCTGTTACGTTTTCTGCCAAATGTGCAATTTGACTATAGGGTTTACCGTCTTTAATTATTGGCTCGTCTGGCAACTCAGGCGCATTCATTAAAAGAAGTGTTTCTTCTTCAGTTTCTATAAGTTCATAACTTCTGGCAGATGCATCCCCCATAAGAGGACTTCTCGTAAACTTTTCATAAGGTGTGGTGTTTAAAAACTTTCTGATTAATAAGCTACGCTTAATTCGTTCAAGTAAATTAGGGTAGCCTGAAATCTCTATGGTACGTTTTGTTTCACTTTGATGTTTAAAGACAATGTGAAGCGCGTTTGAAGGTATTTTATCAAAACATTGTTCAGGCCATTCAATAATAGCACAACCTATTTCTAGGGCTTCTTGCCAGCCCAATTCGTTAAACTCATCCATTCCGCTAATACGGTATAAATCATAGTGATTAATCGTTGGGCTAGTCTCATAAGTTTGGCAAAGTGTATAAGTAGGGCTTGGAACTTCAAAATTATTATCTTTAGCTAAATGCCGAATAATGGCTCTAGCAAGAACACTTTTGCCAGCGCCCAAATCTCCAGAAAGGCATAAAAAATCATTAGCCTTCAAGACCATAGCAATGTCATTACCCAAATATGAGGTCTCTTGCTCGCTGTTAGAATTGATAATGAGCGTATTCATTCTTATGCAGCAGTTACGATTGTACTATCTTGTGTGCTTTCAGGTAGCTTGTCTGTTTCAAGATCAATAGGAATCTGGCAAATGAAACATGCTCCATTTGGCTCAACATTCTCAACATTGACAGTACCGCCATGCATTTCAAGGAAACCACGTACAATCGATAAACCAAGACCTGCGCCTTTGCGAGTGCCTTGGTGCGTTTGAGTTTCAAACCGATCAAAAATAGCGTCACGCTGGTGCTCAGCAATCCCACAGCCTTGATCTACTAAGCGAATTTCATGGAATTTTCCATTTACTTTCGCTGAAATTAAAATAGTACCGCCATCAGGTGAAAAGTTTACTGCGTTGGATACCAAGTTAGCAATAATTTGATGTAACCGTTCTTGATCTGCAATAATTTGAGAACTCTCGTCTTCTATATCAATTTTATAATTAAGCCCTTTTTGCTCAAATACTGGTTCAAAATTATTGAAAATGTCGCTTACTAATTCTTGAAAATCAATAGGACTTAAATCAAGTGTCATAGAACCTGCATCAATAGAGGCAAGGTCTAAAATATCATCGACCATTGCGCGTAGTTCTTCTGCCGAAGTATTAATATGGGAAAGGTATTCAGCTTGCTTTTCATTCATCTTGCCAATTTCAGGCGTCGCAAGCATTTCGCCAAACCCTGATATACTTGTAAGTGGTGCGCGTAATTCATACGATACGTGCTGAATAAACTTACTTTTTAGTTGGTCAGATGCTTCTAAAGCTTGCGCTCGTTCGTTTAAGGCCTTTTCGAAATTCACATTCGCCGTGATGTCTGAGAAGGTCAACATCGATTGACCTTCAGGCAAAGGCACAAGAGAGTATTCAAAGCTTGTACCATTACGAAGGTTTAATCTGCCTGAATGCTCTGATCGCTCATCATCCAAGCCTGTGATTTTGCCAAGTATTTTTTGCAAATCATCCGGATTGGAAACGGAGTCAGTCCATGCATTTATTATATTTACAATATGAAGCTCTTCTGCAACTTCTAGTTCTGTTGTATTCCATAGCGTTTCAAGGGCTGGATTAAACAAGCGAAGTTTGCCGTTAGAGCCAAACACCGCCACCGCTTCATTTAGATGGTCTAGCGTTTCGCCCTGTACCTGCATTAATGAGTTGTAATTGCTTTCTAGCGCCAATCGTTCTGTAACATTTTCAAAGACCCATGTTGAGCCGCCTTGGTTTCTAGGCGTTGCAACAACACGAATGGTTTGGCCATCCATTAAATGCCACCATTCTTCTCTTGGTTCGATTGCTTGGTATATATCCAATTGCTCGTCACGCCATTTGCGCCAATCTGGATGTGTAGGCAATAGTTTGCCCCCGCGCAGCTTGTCAAATAATTCACTGTTTGAAGGTTTTGTTTCCAAAAAGCCTTCATCCAACTGCCAAAGATGTCTAAAGCCGCTATTGCTGAATATCAATGTTTGAGATTTATCAAAAATAGCCACGGCAGTAGCAAGTTGATCTAACACACGGGAGTGACCATCATTGGTTTCATTCAATGTTCGGCGAATTTCATCAACGTCACTTTTATCAAGTGCAATACCGGCTGATCCTGCTTCTGTTTTGTTGGAAAATACTTCAAGCTTCTTACGGTCTCCTGAAACTGTTGCAGGTAGCGTTCCTTGAAAGAAGTCGTTTGTCTCTTGAACTTTTTTAATTTTATCACGTTGCTCTTGGTCAAATAAATTCCAGTTAGTGCCAATTGCTTTTTCAGGATTATCCAAGTCCAATGCATCGCTGTAGGCTTTATTAATCCAGGAAAGATTACCGGCGTTATCTCTTAACCAAATGGGTATGGGTAGTTTTTCAAAAAGACTTGAAATTGTTTTAAAGCGACGAATTAAAGTTTCGTGATCTACTTTTAAACGTGAATGCTCTTCGCGTTCAGAACCTAGTTCGCGGATACGAACAAAAGCATAAGCACCAGAAATTTGCCCCTGCGCCTCTAAAACTTCATTTTTGCGAGTTGTTAAAGAAATATCAAATGGTTTTGCATCTG
>CALDZF010000236.1 GCA_937944165.1 uncultured Rhizobiaceae group bacterium
GGTGTTTTTTGCCACTCGCCCTGCCAATTGCGATTTTGCGATTTTTTTGAGTCTTTTGAATCACTTGCCACTTGTTTGTGAGTTTTTGATTCATTTGGCATTTATTCTGCCGCCTGATGGTTTTCTGCTTTGGATTGTTCAATTTGCTCAATGCAATTCACCACCGCATCAAATGTTAAAAGAGTTGAAGCATGACGTGCCTTATATTCTTTTACAGGAGCCAGAAACTTAAATTCTTCAAATTTGCCTTTAGGTTCGGCGCCTTCATCTTTTAACATTGCATAGACTGTATCTCGCAACGTGCGCAATTCTTGCGTCGTGCTACCAATAACAACCCTTGCCATAATGGAGGATGCCGCTTGCCCCAATGCACAAGCTTTTACTTTATGGCTGAAGTCTGTAACTTTATCGCCATCCATATTGATATAAACATCAATCGTAGAACCGCATAATTTGGAATGTACCCTTGAATGGGCGTCAGCATCTTCCAATTCGCCAACCCGCTCAATATTTCCTGCGTATTCTATAATTTTGGAATTATAGACAGAGTCCAACATTTTATTCACCTTCGGTTCAGGCATTAATTGCTATGCCTAATTCAGGTCATAATATAAGTGTCTAATCACGCTACGTCGACAAATAATTGATATATTTTATTTGGCTAAGTATTGAGGATTATAAATAATACTTTATATGATGATTATGTCAGGTCACCGTGCCGGAGAGAATTATTCTCGAAAGCCCCGGAACCCGGCCAAAGCCCACTCTGTATTCGTTACAATGGAGTTAAAGGCTGCGACTGGTCCGAATAGATCAAATGACGCGGAGTTTAACGCATGACGAAAGAGGAGATTGGCATGGATGCAATTCTCGAAAGCCTAAAAAAGATTGAAAACCGCAAGATTCTTGCGGAAAAAGACCGCCCTTCGCGAGAAGAAGCTGAAGCGGCTGTTAAGACACTCATGAAATGGGTTGGTGAAGACATTGAGCGTGAAGGCTTGCTTGATACGCCCAAACGTGTGGCAAAAGCCTATAAAGAGCTTTTTGGTGGTTATGACCAAGATGCAAATGAGGTTTTAGGCCGCACTTTTGAGGAAGTTGGCGGCTATGATGATATGGTTTTGGTTCGAGATATTCCATTCCATTCTCACTGCGAGCATCATTTGGTTCCAATCATCGGTAAGGCGCATGTTGCTTATCTGCCTGATGGGTGTGTTTTGGGCTTGTCAAAGATTGCACGTACAGTGGATATTTTTGCAAAGCGTATGCAAACTCAAGAAAATCTGACTGCACAAGTTGCACATACAATTGACGACGCACTTCAGCCACGAGGTGTAGCTGTCATGATTGAAGCTGAGCACATGTGTATGGCAATGCGTGGTATTAAAAAGCAAGGCTCGACAACATTAACCACTGCTTATACCGGCGCTTTCCACGATAATCCTGCAGAGCAACAGAATTTCTTCTCGATGTTGCGCATGGGCAAGGAATAAACCATAAAGTTACCAGTAAATTTAACTGGTAGTTTATATGTCTAATATTTTTCCAACTTTAAATGATAAAACAGAACTAGAAACTGGCAGCATGCTTGCACCTCGTTTCAATGCTGACGGACTTTTAAGCGCTATTGTGCAAGAGCATAGTAGTGGTGAAATTTTAATGCTTGCCCATATGAATGCAGAAGCATTGCAAAAAACCATTGAAACACGCCAGGCTCATTTTTGGAGTCGCTCCCGCCAAGAACTTTGGCTTAAGGGTGCAACCTCGGGCAATATATTATATGTTCAAGATATTCTAACAGACTGTGATCAAGACGCTGTTTTATTGAAAGTCAAGTTGCAAGGCAGTGGCGCATGCCATACTGGCGCGCATAGTTGTTTTTATCGAAAGATTGAAACCTGTGAAGATAAAAACATCCTTACCAAACTGTAAAGCTAAATTATCATGCTGGCATTCGTCTGGGCTTGTTTATTACTGATTATAACACCTGGACCAGGCGTTTTAAGCATTGCAGGACTTGGTTCAGGATTTGGATTTAAGGCAGGCCAAAGATTTTTATGGGGGCTATGGCTTGGAAATCTTTTGGTTGGGCTGGCAGTAATATTTGGACTGGAAGCTTTCATTTTTTCTGTCTCCTATTTGCCGCAAGTTTTATTAGCAATTTCCCTTGGCTATCTTGCTTATCTGGCTATTAAAATCGCTTTAGCTGGTAGTGAAATTGCTTTTATAAAATCCAAACGTGTTCCAGGTTTTGCAGATGCGCTATTACTGCAAGCGGTAAATCCTAAAGCCTATGCTGTTAATGCTGCTTTATTCACCTCTTTTAATTTTTGGCCAGATCATCCTATTGAAGAAACATTTATCAAACTCATAGTCTTCAACACGGTGTGGATACCTGTGCATTTTAGTTGGTTATATGCAGGGGCAACTTTGCATAAATTAAATCTCGCGCCGAATATTCAAAGAAGCATCAATGTTTTCATGGCTGTTTCAATGGTTATTGTTGTCATACTGGCCGTATTTTCCAGACCTTAGACCTAGCACTCGATTTATTTTAACTATTTTCTGATATGGTCATCACAAAGGCCAAGTGACCTTATTTATTGGTTGAAATATCTTATTGAAAGCCCTGATATGAGTGTGAATAATAAAACATCCATAAATAATGACGCCCAAGATTTTGGTGAAGAAAAACGCTCGATCGCACGAGAAGATGCACATCAACCAGCACCAGACCTTCAATTAGTCAAAAGCAAAGTAGCATCTGCTCCCCAAAATGGAATAGCGCTTGCATTGGGAGGTGGTGTTGCCAGAGGTTGGGCGCATATTGGCGTTCTACGTGCGCTTGATGAAGCTGATATTCCTATTTCCATGATCGCAGGTACATCAATAGGTGCTGTTGTAGGTGGATGTTATCTGGCAGGGAAGTTGAATGAATTGGAAGAATTTGCGCGTTCCATTACAAGGCGTAATATCCTTCGCTATATTGATTTTACGCTAGGCAAGTCAGGATTTATTGCAGGCAACCGATTGGCAGAACGTCTTGATGAAGAGCTAGGCAACATCCGCATAGAAGATTTAAGCAAACGCTTTGTGGCCGTTGCAACAGAAATAGACACAGGCCATGAAGTATGGCTTGAAAATGGTCTGCTCGCACCCGCAATACGGGCATCATACGCACTTCCCGGGGTGTTTCATCCTGTTACGCATTTTGGCAAACACTTAGTTGATGGTGCGCTTGTAAACCCTGTTCCCGTATCTGCTTGTAGAGGCTTTGAAGCAAAGTCTGTTGTTGCAGTCAATCTTGACCGCGAAACCTTTACCAGATCATCTGTCATCAGGTCTAGTTCAATCGATTTTGGAGATGGCCTGGCTGAAAAACACGATATGGAAAACCTTCCATCAACATGGCTGCCTTTTAACTTTGGTAATAATACCAACAATAAGAAGCAAAAATTAGGCATATCGGGGGTAATGATAGAGGCTTTTAATATCATTCAAAATAGAATAGTCCGCTCCCGCCTAGCAGGTGATCCCCCCGATGTCACTATCAGACCAAAATTATCCGGTATTGGCCTTACAGACTTTCATTTGGCAGAACAATCCATCGAAATTGGTTATAAACAAACCCAATATGAATTGGCGATATTAGAAGACAGCGGTTTTTTAGAAGCCATTGGCTAAGGTTTATTCTTAAAAATTCTATCAATTAGGCCAAACAATAATAACCCTGAAATAAAGCCACCAATATGAGCTTGCCATGCAATTGAATTTCCATTGCCTGTTAGATCTACAACGCCTGTGCCAAACAGCAAATTTATGCCAAACCATATGACTATAAAAGTTTGTGCTTGGCGATTACTAAGCGCTTCTAGCAGACTTCTTATACCAACTTTTGTGATATCCCCTTTAAAATGAGTTTCTGAAAACGCTGGCAACCGCATTGCCGCTCCCATACATGCTGAAACGGAAGCGGATGCACCAATCATGGGGGATAATTCTCCTATATGAAAAACATAATGTAACCATGCCCCACATATTGAACCCATTACAAACAATATCATGAAACGTAAAAAGCCCAGTCTTCTTGCGGTTATCCCACCAAAAGCTAGCAACCAAAATGAATTCATGAAAAAATGAACCCAATCAGCATGTAGAAAACCATATGTTATTGACGACCAATATATTGAATAGGGTGAAAGTGCCAGTAGCTCTACGTTGGAAAACCTTGCTGGAATAAAAGCAAACTCAATAATAATCCAATAAGCCATTTCTTGATCGGCAATAGAACTTCTAAAAAAATGTATTACTGCCATCACCCCAATCAAGGCTGGTATTATCCATGGTAAATTAAAGA
This sequence comes from uncultured Rhizobiaceae group bacterium, assembly GCA_937944165.1. Lineage (GTDB taxonomy): Bacteria > Pseudomonadota > Alphaproteobacteria > Rhizobiales > Rhizobiaceae > JAALLB01. Next base: position 4,358 of record CALDZF010000236.1, read on the forward strand.
TTGGTTGTTTTTTTACCGTTTCGGGTTCTGTATCTAATGGCTTTGTGTCTAATTGGGTCATGTTTACTTCTACATTATTTACGCAGTTGTTCCTATCAGAACGCAAGACAAAAAAAAGCCCAAGGTATGAACCTTGGGCTGTTGGTCAATCCCCGACTAATTAGTATCAGCCCAGACCTATACAGTGAAAGATGCTCAACTCGTTAACTTTTGCACCCTTTGGAGTTGGTGATTTTTCGCACAAATTCAATGTTTTGACAAGGGTAACCTTTTGTTAAGGTTAACGCTCCCCACCCCGATGCGGATAAGTACTTAGGTGTGTATTCCAATTAGGTATTCACGTTTTTAAAAACTGGCATAGCAATTGCACTTTTCAGCCTAAGCAACGCAAGTGTCGGCTATGTGTTTTGAATAAAGACATAAAAGACAGGCGCAAAACAGGGCAAATAAAAGTAGGCTAGTAACAGAATGCGTCATAATAATTCAAAAAAGATATTCACTTATTGGAATAATCTAAAAGGCAACCGTATAGCGCCAGAGCGCACTGAAATAGAGCCAAGCGATATAAGAGATATATTAAGTGATACTTTTGTTCTTGAGGTTAATCACAATTATAGGACAATCAGCTTTCGCCTTGCTGGCACTAAACTATGCAGCACATATGGACGTGAATTAAAAAGCGTTGGTTATTTAGGCCTTTGGGATGAAGCTGATAATATGAAAATTTTCGATGGTGTGAAGCAAGTTTACGAACATGCCATACCTACGGTAATAGCACATATTGCCGAAACACAGAATAAACAATTCCTAGAATATGAAACCATTTTGCTACCGTTATTAAATGGAACATCAGAATCAGTAAGGATTTTGGGTTTAACAACCGCCAGTAAAACCCCTGGTTGGCTAGGAATAGACCCTGTTATTAATAATCGTATCAAATCTGTACGCCCTATTGCGTTCGAGCAATCTATAACAAGCCCTGCTCTTTCGCCTGTTCTACCTGTTCTTCAAAATCAAGAGGTAGAGATACCAAAACGCGTGAGGCATTTAACTGTGATTGACGGTGGATTAAAAATATAAAACCCGCATTAGTAATTTTTATCTAAAAATATCATCTTTGTGTTTTAAAAAAACCTTTCATTAACTTAATGATAGAATAATAGGCATATCCGCAAACATACGATAGTGGCTGTTATATTATGGGCTTTGCACAACCTAGTACATTAAATGAGTTTTCTGAAACTGAATTGCAGTTTCAAAGCGTAGAGGTAACTCTTTTCGGTCGCTTCATGCGTCAGGACAAGCAAGAATACCCTTGTCAAATTCAAAGCATGTCTTCTGGTAGCGCTACATTAATAACGCCCAACATTGGTGTTACTGGTGAAAGAATTATTGCTTACATAGACCATTTAGGGCGCATTGAAGGTAAAATTCTGCGTGTTTTCCAAGATGGATTTGCAATGTCAGTAAATGCAACACCGCATAAACGCGATAAATTAGCCGCTAAAATTACCTGGATTGCCAATAGACATGAACTAAGTCTTCCTGAAGACCGTCGCCATGAACGTATTGAACCTACAAGGTCTATTACTTCTATCAAACTAGAAGATGGTAGGACTTATGATGTTCGTATTATAGACTTGTCATTATCAGGTGCGGCGATGCAAATGGAGGTTCGCCCTGCTATCGGAACATTGATGTGGCTTGGCAATATGCGTGGCCGTATCATCCGTCACTTTGATGATGGCGTTGCGATTGAGTTTGCTATTTTACAAACACAAGACACACTTAGTGACTTTATTGCCAGATAACATAGTCATCTTTGGCTGATCCTTCGATTCTCATATAAATTTTGTGTTTTTTAACCATGAAAAGCGCCTAATATTGCTATTTTTTACATCTAAGGGGCATATGTTTCACATCAAAAAAACATAAGTATTTGATATATATCAACTTTTACAAACATCGTTTGTAAACTCTATGGTTTTGATAAAATTTTACATAAATTTTCTTCAAACTTGCATTAAAGTCGAGCGTTTTTCTTTTTTTGATATCAATCTCTGTCTGTCATTGTGTGTTTCAAGATGGGGATTAAACAATGAAAAAAATAATAGCACATACTTTGATTTTAGCGGGAGCAATGTTCGCATCAACAACAACACTAGAAGCGGCCAATACAGCACACATGCAGGTGTCAGGCTTAACATCACAGCCAATAGGCCATTATGAGTTTTGTAAAAGCTACCCATCTGATTGCAAGATCAAGTCATGGGATACCAAAGCACCAAAACTGACACGTGAACGTTGGGCTGATTTAGTTGAGGTCAATGCCTATTCGAACTCAACCATAGCGCCTGTAACGGATCTGGAGGGCTTTGGGGTTGAAGAGCACTGGGTGTATCCAACAAGCTACGGTGATTGTGAAGATTATGTATTGATGAAGCGCCACATGTTGATGCAACGTGGGTGGCCTGCTTCAAGCTTGCTTATAACGGTTGTCTTGCAGCCAAACGGTGAAGGACATGCTGTTTTAACGGTCAGAACAGACCACGCTGATTATGTGCTTGATAACTTGAACGGTAAAATCAAGCAGTGGAATGAAACAGAATATACATACGTCAAGCGCCAATCAGCTAAATATTCAGGCTATTGGACAACAATTATAGATGAAAAAGGCTAATAACAAGCCTAAACTGTTCGGGTTGGTAATCTGGTTTTGATCTGGTCGATCCCCACCTACCCCGTCCCCACCAGACCAGATCATTCGGCCGGTTTGTATTCCATACAAACCGGCCTTTTTTTATCTCAGCTTAGGCTCAGGACCTAGACTTCTTTTAATCCAGTAGAAAAACGCTTTGCATTTGCAACATAGTGTTGAGCAGAAGCTTTTAAACCCTGAATAGCTGCTTCATCTAATGTTCGAATAACTTTACCTGGCATACCAACTACCAGTGAATTGTCAGGAATTAGCTTTCCCTCAGGAATAAGAGCACCAGCACCAATTAGACAATTTTCGCCGATTACAGCACCATTTAAAATTGT
>CALDZF010000237.1 GCA_937944165.1 uncultured Rhizobiaceae group bacterium
GCAGGTGTTACAGCACGTTCTGCGGCTGAATTATCGGGTGTAAATCGCAACACGGCTATTCTCTTTTTTCACAAGCTTCGCGAGACTATCCACGACAAGATTGTTAGCGAGGAAACTCCCATGATGAGTGGTGAAGTTGAGTTGGACGAAAGCTACTTTGGTGGACGCAGGAAAGGCCGAAGAGGCCGTGGTGCGGGTGGCAAAGTTCCAGTATTTGGGCTTTTGAAAAGAAACGGCTATGTGCACGCTATGCTGATCCCAAATGCAGCCTCAGCAACGCTTTTACCCATTATTAGAGAGAAGATAAGGCCTCATTCAGTTGTCTATACAGACAGCTTCAGAGCATATGATGTGTTGGACGTATCTGAGTTCCATCACTATCGCATCAATCATTCCAAACTGTTCGCGGAGAAGAACAACCATATTAATGGAATTGAGAACTTCTGGAACCAATCAAAACGGCATTTGCGACGCTATAATGGCATCCCGAAAGAACACTTCCACCTGTTCCTAAAAGAGTGTGAATGGCGCTTCAATTACAGACCCGTTGCAAACTTGCGCAAAGTATTGGAAAGATGGTGGTTCAAGTAAAAAAGAAACCCTTATCTATGTCAGCCCCATCTGAAAAATACAGTTGAGAAATTAGCTTCAGTATTTGAAACAGCTTTAGCTTCATCTAAATCTTCTTTTGAAAGCTTAAGAGTTTCATTCTCACCTACAAAAGTCATGACAGTTTCTGCTGCCATGACCTGTCGAGAAAATAAAATAATAAAAGCGCTTAGTATTAATTTTAGAATTTAACAACACCTCGGATACTCTCGCCTTTGCGCATGAGGTCGAAGCCGTTGTTGATGTCGTCCAGGCCCATAGTGTGGGTGATCATTGGATCGATTTCAATTTTACCGTCCATGTACCAGTCAACGATTTTTGGAACGTCTGTTCGTCCTTTTGCGCCACCGAAGGCTGTGCCGCGCCAGTTGCGTCCTGTGACGAGTTGGAATGGGCGAGTTGAGATTTCCTGACCAGCACCTGCAACGCCGATGATGATGGATGTCCCCCAACCCTTATGACAGCACTCAAGCGCATCACGCATGACGTTTACATTGCCGATACATTCGAAAGAATAATCAGCACCACCTTTGGTGAGGTCAACGATGTATGGAACCAGATCGCCTTCAACTTCGTTCGGGTTGACAAAATGCGTCATGCCGAATTTTTCGCCCCAGGCTTTACGTTTAGGGTTTAGATCAACACCAACAATCATATTTGCACCAGCAAGGCGTGCGCCTTGAATTACATTGAGGCCAATGCCGCCGAGGCCGAAGACAACGACGTTATCTCCCGGCTGAACTTTAGCTGTATTAATTACCGCACCTATGCCTGTAGTCACGCCACAACCGATGTAGCAAATACTTTCAAAAGATGCATCTTTACGTACTTTTGCCAGAGCAATTTCTGGAACTACTGTGTGGTTAGCAAAGGTTGAAGTACCCATATAATGAAATGCCGGTTCGCCTTTGATTGAAAAACGAGAAGTGCCATCCGGCATGACACCACGGCCTTGGGTTTCGCGGATGGACTGGCACAAGTTTGTTTTGCCAGACGTACAATAATCACACTCACGGCATTCAGGTGTATAAAGTGGAATAACGTGATCGCCTTTTTTGAGTGACTTAACACCTGGCCCCACATCCACCACAATGCCTGCGCCTTCATGGCCAAGAATAGCTGGGAAAATACCTTCCGGGTCTGCACCTGACAGGGTGAATTCATCTGTATGGCAAATGCCAGTTGCTTTTATCTCTACAAGAACTTCACCCTCTTTTGGGCCTTCAAGTTCTACGTCTACGACTTCAAGAGGTTTTCCAGCTTCAAAAGCAACAGCAGCGCGAGTTTTCATATTTGTATTCCTTATAAAATTTTGTCTAAATTATCTGATTTAAACCAAGTTGCAAACTAGGCATTTAAAATTTCTTCAATGCTTAGACCTACCGAGACCAGTTCTTTTTCGCCCATCGGTTTGCCAACTACCATAAGGCCAGAGGCTGGTTTTGAAGTGGGAAGTGTCAGCGCACAGGAGCCAAACATGTTAAAAAATCTGGTATTGCGTAATGCAATCAGGTTGGTTTTCTGGAAAAGCTCTATGTCGTTTAAAAGTTCTGTGACCGATGGTGGCGCGATTGCAATTGTAGGGGCAAGCACTGCATCATAATCTGCTACTTGTGCGTCATAGACTTTGCGCATTTCCAACATGGCTTGCCATGCTGTTTCATACTGTTCGTGTGTTGTATCTTTACCTGCCATAAAGCGATTCTTTATAGGCTCAAACATTAGTTCGGGTTGGGCTTCAATTTTTTCTCCCCATTCTTGCCAGGCTTCATAGGGAAAGAGTACAGGACCCAGTGCCTGAATATCATTCATGATATCAATTTCCGCAAAATCGATTTTTGCACCAGCACTGCCAAGCTTCGCCACCGCATCATGAAAGCCAGCTTCCTGGTCTTCATCAAGACCATCTAATGTGACTGTTTTATTGACCAGAAGTTTACACTCAGAAATTGGTTTTGGCTCTGGGCTGTTAAAGTCAATGCCCGCAAAAATCGCGGTTGATACCCAAGCGTCGGTTACATTATGACAAAGCGGACCGATGGTATCAAAGCCTGGACAAAGAGGAACTACACCGTCATTGGGTATTAGTCCATGCGTGGTTTTTAAACCAACGAGATTATTCCAAGCAGCAGGAATTCTGACCGAGCCGCCTGTGTCTGATCCCACGCCGATGGGTACAAACCCTTGTGCAACAGATGCGCCTGCGCCTGATGATGAGCCGCCGGGCGCAAGATCATCACCGTTAATGTTTGGTGGCGTTTTGGCATTTGGGTTTATACCAAGGCCAGAAAAAGCCAGTTCAGACATATGGGTTTTACCGATGCAAATCATGCCGGCATCGGTTGCGCGTTTAAGGGCGATACAGTCTTTCTTTGGCGTGCGGCCTTCAAGCAGTTTGGAACCTGCTTCGGTTGCAATATCTTTTGTATCAAACAAGTCTTTCCAGGAAATGGGTACGCCGTCCAAGGGACTTTTGAGCTTGCCTTCGCGTCGACGTTTTCTGGAAGCTTGGGCTTCTTCTTGCGCGCGTTCTTTTGTCAGCACTGTGAAAATATCATCTGCCACATCGCTTGCATCTGTTTTTTCATAGACTGAAGATAAAAGCTCCATTGGATCAAGTGAACCATCGGCGATGTTTTTGCCGTAATCAATTGCGCGTTTTGCCATTTGTTCTGTTCCTTGTTGCCGCCTCTATTACATTTCACAATAAGATATTGTCACTTGCAAGCTTTTTGATTTCGCTATCACTAAAACCGGCTGCTTTTAAAATGGTTCCCGCATCATGCCCTGTTCGTTCGGCGGCTTTGGGAAGTGATGTTTTACTTCTGCTAAAGCGAGGAGCAGGTCTTGTTTGTGTGACGTTGTTTTGGGAAACAAATGCTTTGCGAGCAACGTTGTGCGGGTAGCTTGCAGCTTCTTCAAAGTCCAGAACAGGCGCAACGCAGGCGTCCGTTCCCTCAAAGATTGCTGCCCATTCGTCGCGGGTTTTTGTTGCAATGGTTTCCTCAAACAAAGCGTGAAGCGCTGGCCATTTGGATTTGTCGTTTTGGTCTTTTGCGAGGCTTTCATCCAATTTTGCCAGTTGAAGAAATTCTGCAAAGAATTGTGGTTCAATGCAACCAACAGACAGATATTTACCATCTGCACACGTATAACAACGATAATAAGGCGCGCCGCCGTCGACGAAATTCTCTTCGCGATTATTTGTCCATGTGCCTTGTGTAACCATGGAGTGGATCATGCCCATCATTGCGGGTACTCCGTCACACATGGCAGCATCCACAATTTGGCCTTTGCCAGAGATGCCGCGCTCAATTATAGCTGATAAAATGCCCATAATGAGAAACATCGAGCCGCCCCCATAATCGGCTACCAAATTGAGTGGCGGGACGGGCGGTTCTCCCTGTTTGCCCATGGCGTGTAGGGCGCCTGTGATTGCGAGATAATTCAAGTCGTGCCCTGCGGAATGGGAAAGAGGCCCTTCCTGTCCCCAACCTGTCATTCGCGCGTAGATAAGTTTTGGATTTACCTTCAAGCACGCATCAGGTGAAAGTCCTAACCGTTCCATCACGCCAGGGCGAAAGCCTTCAATAAGGATGTCTGATTTTTCAATCAGTTTGAGAGCTGTCTCAATACCATTTTTGTCTTTCAGATTAAGTGCAATGGATTGTTTGCCACGACGGTTTACTTCCTTGGAAATATCCATGCCCGACTTGTGATCTATGACGATAACCTCTGCCCCTAAATCAGCCAGGAGTTGTCCCGCCAAAGGCGCAGGCCCAAGGCCAACCATTTCGACGATTTTGAGAGAAGAGAGAGGTGTGCTCATAGAATGTTATTTTTCTGTAAGCAGCTTTAACCCAAGTCCGCCCAACACAATTGCTGAGAAGCGATCAAGCCAGGTTTTAGCCTTGAGATATTGTTTGCTGATTGCTTCGGTGCTCATGGTGATTGCGATGAAAGTGTAGCAAATAACTTCGACGATGAGGTGGTTTAGGATGATGATGCCCTTATCAAAGAGTGTTAGACTAGGTGGGAAGATTAGCACCAGAACAGCGGCTGCAAAAAGCACGGACTTCGGGTTTGATAGATTGATCAATGCGCCATCCACAAAATGCTTTTTGCCAATTTTTACGTCACTGCTCAGTGACTTGCTTGCATTCTTCCATGTGTTCCAGGCGATGTAGATGAGATAGATTGCGCCTATGGTTTTCACGGTTACATAAGCCCAAGGGAAAATCTGGAAAACACTGTTAAGCCCTAGCAATGCAAGCATTGTCCAAATCGCTGCCATGAAAGCCAAGCCTAGCCCTGTCAAAATACCAGCAATTCTTCCGTGAACCAGAGTTGTTCTAATTGATACAAGCATTGCTGGTCCCGGGCTGGCAATTGCCGCCAAAAGCGCCAGATTAAAAGCAATCAGAAGTTCAATCGACATGGGGTCAACCTTTCAAATTCTATCAGAATTAAAAGTCTATCTATTCACAGCCTTTGTGTCGAGATAGTCGTGCATTCCGAATGAGCCGTTTTCTTTGCTGTTTCCTGAAGCTTTGTAGCCGCCGAAGGGAACGTCGTAATCAGCCGCTGCCCCATTGATATTGACGGAACCTGCACGCAGTCTTTTTGTGACGCGCTTGATGCGAGGCTCGCTGGTTGAGTGCATGAAGGCTGAGAGGCCGTAGATTGTGTCATTGGCAATTTTGATTGCGTCTTCTTCATCCTTAAACGGAATGATTGCAATCACTGGACCAAAGACTTCTTCGCGTGCAATTTGCATGTCGTTATGAACATCTGCGAAAACGGTTGGTCGAATGTAACATCCCTTATTGAAACCTTCTGGCAGACCTGTACCGCCGCAAACAAGACGCGCACCTTCATCAATTCCAATTTGAATTAGGCGCTGGATATTGTCGTATTGTCTTTTGTTAACGACTGGTCCCATGTGGTCGCCTTCTTCCATGGGATTGCCGATTTTAATTGCGTTTACGACCTTTGCAACTTTTTCAACCATGGTGTCGTAGATGCTGTCTTCGACCAGAAGCCTTGATGGTGCATCACACGATTGGCCTGAATTAATAAAACAATCTG
>CALDZF010000238.1 GCA_937944165.1 uncultured Rhizobiaceae group bacterium
AACCCAGAGCAGGGGCATATCGTCCTCTACATCCACATCATATTGCTTGCCGTTAATTGATAATTGCATAAGTGATTATTCTCCAGTAATGCAGACAGTATGTGTATATGGGTTTCAGGTTACTCTTTTTAAGCGAAAATCTATATTTATTGGGATTCTTTCGCTATGTCAGCCAAAATCCGTAAAACGTACTGTTAATGTCTAATCCAGCACAAATAAATGATCATGATAGAAGCCTGATACTGGATAGACGCCTATGTTATTATGCTGGCAAGTTATGTAGCGATATAGGCAATAAAGCCATTTATTCATCTCACATACTCAAAAGGGTATTCTTAAATGTGAGACATCTCTAACTTGCTAAAGTGAGACATTACTACTTTGCGGTTATACATACAAATCGCATAAGATATATTGTGGAACTTATTTATATCTAAATACACTTTAACCTTTATCTCTATCTATCTGATTGAATGAGATATTTAGCCATCCACTGTGCAGCTGGTGCTGCAAAGATAATCACGCAGAATGCTACAGGCCACGTTGGTGCCCAGGCTTTCATCCAGAGTGCAAATGCAAAGCCTGACGTACCAAGGTTTAACAATGTCACAGCACCAGAGACAAACAATGTCATAATGCCTGTAAGCAAAAATTGAAAAACTCTGATTTCATATCGTGCTGGTATCATGATAAATCCAACTCCAATGTCATACCGTCGTATGCTGGTTTAACGGATTGTGGAAGCTCAGCACGCAGTTTATTGTAATCTAGCGGTATGTGCATATGCGTAAAAATTGAGCGTCTCGGCTTGATACGTTCAATCCATTCCAGGCTTTCAGAAACGCTAAAATGGCTGACATGCGGCTTATATTGAAGCGCATCTACAATCCAGAAATCCAGATTTTGAAGAGATCCAACGCTTGTTTCAGGAATATCGCTTACATCTGGTGAATAGCAAAGTCCGCCAATTTCAAAGTTTTCATCAAAAGAAAAACGAAAACCAAGTGAATTGATTAGTCCATGAACTTGCTGAATGGGCAGGGCGTGGATTGAACCACCCTCACCTTGTATTTCAATAGGTTTTCCAGCTTCCAACTCATAAGAGTTTAAGATTGGCGGATACATGCTGCCTTCAGGCTGTTTCAAGCAATAACCAAAGCCTTCCTCAAGGCGCTTCATGGTGTTTTGATCAGCATAAATTGTTACACGTTCGCGTTGTGCTAGCGTATAACCGCGAAGATCATCAATACCATGAACGTGGTCAGCATGAGGATGGGTATATAAAACACCATCCAATCGCGGAACTTTAGCAGATAACATTTGTTCGCGAAAATCTGGGCTGGTATCAACCACAACGTGCGTCGTGCCAAGGTCAGTTATACGCTCAACCAATAAAGAACAGCGTAAACGGCGGTTTTTGGGTTCGTTCGGGTCACAATCACCCCAGTCACCATGGATGCGTGGAACACCAGGCGATGAACCGCAACCCAATATAGTGAAGCGCATCTTGTCCATTATCGTGGATCCGGAACTTTATTGAACAACCTAAAGAAATTATCCGTCGTCACTTGCCATATTTCTTCAACTGAAACACCTTTGGTTTCAGCCAAGACTTTAGCAGTTTCAATCACATAAGAAGGTTCGTTTCGTTTGCCACGATATGGCGTTGGCGCAAGATATGGTGCATCCGTTTCAACCAATAGCCTATCCATCGGTACATCAGCAGCTATATCACGAATTTCCTGACTGTTTTTGAAGGTCAAAATGCCAGAAAGCGAGACATAACCACCAAGCGTGACGCCAGCTTCTGCCAAGGCACGGCCAGAAGAGAAACAATGTAAAACAAACGGGAAGGCACCCTGCTCTGTTTCTTCAGTTAAAATGGTAATCATGTCATCGTCAGCATCACGACTATGAATGACCAGCGGCAGTTGCGTTTCACGGGCAACCTTGATGTGCGTACGCAGACCTTCAGCTTGTGCGCTAGCATGGTCTTTTTGATAGAAATAATCGAGACCAGCTTCACCAATCGCAACGACTTTGGGATGTTTGCTGAGTTTGATGATCTCTTCAGGCGTAATATCCAGTTCCTCATGGGCGTTATGCGGATGCGTGCCGACTGAACAAAAGACATTCTCAAACCGTTCAGCAACTACCAGAACCTGCGGAAATTTGCGAACCCGCGTACAGATTGTCACCATACGCCCAAGACCAGCGGCCTCTGCACGTACAATAACATCGTCGAGTTCGTCGGCAAAATCAGGAAAATCAAGGTGACAGTGGGAATCAATAAGCATATGGTTTTATAACTTATTCAGAAAAAACATGCGCCTCAAATGTCATGTAACTTATGATTTTGATGTTGCTGCAATCGCCGCACCTGCTGCTTTTTGTGTAATTTTATCCGTGCCTTGATCTTCTTCATCAATGACAACACGAACGCGTGGCCGCGAGAATGGAATATTGTTTTCTTCAAACGCATCCTGCATGGCTTGGAAAGCATAGCGTCTAATCAGAAACTGCTTGCCAGGTTTGGACATGAATTTGGTCGAAATAACAAAACCATAATCATCTACCTCAACTGCTCCTTGTGCCTTGAATGGCTGTAAAAAATCTTCCTTGATTGCTTCCACTTCACCCAATTCCTTGCCTACTCTTTTCAGTAATTTACGTACCATGTTGAGGTCGGTTTCAAATGGCACACGGACTTTCAACTTCATGATTGCCCAGTCACGGCTGAAATTTTCAATCACATCAATCGAACCAAAAGGAACCGTGTTCAGTGCGCCTCTATGGTGCCTTAGCTTCAATGAACGCACTGAAATACCTTCAACCGTGCCTTTGGCCTTACCCACATCGATATATTCACCCAGCCTGAATGCATCTTCCAGAAGAAAGAAAAATCCGCTGACAACATCTTTAACCAGGGTTTGCGAGCCAAAACCTACCGCCAGACCAACAACCCCTGCCCCGGCGAGTAATGGCCCTGTATCCACGCCTAGCGAAGAGAGAGCTACAAGCACAACAAGTGTGAATAGAATAATCAAGGCAGCCCTACGCATTAATGGCAGAAGCGTTCGCATTCTGCTCATACCAACGCCAATTTCTTCTGCTTCCATGTTTTCTTCACCAGACGCACCAAGATATAGACTGTCTTCTTCGGCAATCTTTTGATCCACGAACACACGGATAACCTGCCAAAGCGCATAGGCAACGGCAATGGTTGCGGTGATATGCAAGAGCGCAATAAAGACCTGTGAGCTTAAACCATCATCCTTTGGTGCAAAAAAGTCTGTGCGCCATGCGATTGCCAAGGTCACAACCACCAGGGCAAGAAGCGCAATGCGGGAAACACGTGCTACAATTGCCAGCGTTATATACTTGCTACCGCTTAACTCAGCAATAGCACGAGACAAAGATGCCTCTCCAATGGGAAGCAAAATCATGATTGCCACAGAAATTAACGCGGCTCCATAAAGCGGCAAACCGCCCAAAAAGAAATTAAACAACAGACCAAAGAACATTGCAGGAATTGCAATGAAAGTAATCAACGGCCAAAAGCGTGCAACCTGTTCACGAAAAATGGAAGGTTCTTTTGAACCGGTTAGAATATCATGAGAAATGGCATCCGTTTGCACCCATACAGAATAAGCAAGCAACATGGTTGTAACCAGACCAACAATCAGCAAAAGAAGATCATGCACGTCACCATTAATACCAAGAGATGCAAATGAGGCGCAAGAGAAAAACCCGAAAGCACCAAAAGCTGTTGCAACCATAATGGAATTATGAAATTTACCTGCATCGCGATCTGTCATGTTGGGAATGCGCAAGCTTTCATCGCGCGGCTCAAACAATGCCTTGCTACTTCCTGCGACAAACATAATGATTGTAACGGCCGAGAGATAGAAGAAGAATAAAGTTCTATCACGCGGGTCTGAGCCTGCAAAAATGAGATAACATAGGGTAGAAACAATCACTAAGGCCAAAACACCGGTTAGATGGCGCAGGATGCGGCCTGCAAACTTGTTTGCCTTGGATGTTTCCATTTCACCACGCAAGGATATTTTATCCATTTTTCGTCTTGTGAAGAACGATGCAAACAAACCAGCCATAATGCACAATAAGAAAGTAATAACGAAAGTACCAAACGCGCGCCCGTCCCGTCCCTTGGTAATTCTTTGCCACCATTTACCAGGCAAACTTGGTAATTCATGGTAAGCGCCCAATAATTCACTGGCTCTTGTATGAATTTTGGTAAACTTCAATTGTATTTCATAGGCAAGTATAGCGGGATTAAAGGCTGGCTCTGGCGGCGTTTCCGGTTCTTCCAGTTTTTCCAAAAGAAGTTCACGAACCTGCTGATCGGTTAGTTTGGAAATATCTTCCGCTGCATGAGAAAAAGAAAATGTAAACAATAAGGCGCAGAGCACAAAGGAAATAAATTTCATACCAAAATCCAATAACTTAATTGGATTTTTATTACTATGACGAATTTACTTTCGCAATAGACTCATAAATGCAAAATTTTGCATAAGCCTTTAAGCTTCTTTTTCAACAAACCTTGGGAATACACCTTCAGGCTTTGGCAACTCAATACCTGATTGAAGCAAATGCGCAACGCCAAGCTTATCAAAACTGCGAGCATCTTCAGGAATGGCAAGCAAGTCGAGCATCTTGTTACAAGAGTCCGGCATAATGGGTTGAGCGAGAATTGCGATGTTACGAACCGTTTCTGCAACCGTCCAAAGAACCGTCCCCATACGTTCAGGGTCAGTTTTCTTCAAGCCCCAAGGCGCCTGTTCATCGACATATTTATTCGCTTCGCCCAACACTTTCCATACTTCTTCTGTGTAGGAATGGATTGCATATTGCGCCATGTGGTTCTGGCATTTCTCACGTAGAGCATAAACCAGATCAAGAAGTGCTTTGTCTTCTGCAGTAGGCTCGCCATGTGCTGGTACTTTTCCTTCACAATTTTTGGCAATCATTGAGAGCGAGCGTTGCGCAAGATTGCCAAAGTTATTAGCCAAGTCAGCATTGGTATGATTGATGATATCTTCATGGCTATAAGAACCATCAGAACCAAACCTTACCTGACTTAAGAAAAAATAGCGTAATTGGTCTACGCCATAAGTTTCAGTCATTTCGAACGGATCAACCACATTGCCCAAGGACTTGGACATTTTTTCACCATTATTAAGCAAAAAGCCATGGCCAAATACCTGCTTAGGCATTTTAATGCCGGCAGACATTAAAAACGCAGGCCAATAGATCGCATGAAAACGTGTAATATCCTTGCCAATTACATGAATATCTGCTGGCCAATACGACCATAGATCATTGTCTTCATCAGGATAGCCAAGACCTGTAATGTAATTAGTAAGTGCATCTACCCAAACATACATGACATGTTTTTCATCACCAGGTACTTTCACACCCCAATCAAAGGTTGTGCGTGAAATGGAGAGGTCTTTCAAACCGCCTTTAACAAAAGAGACAATTTCATTTTTTCGAGATTGCGGAGCGATAAAGTTTGGAACGTTTTCATAAAGCTCTAAAAGCCTATCTTCATACGCTGAGAGTTTGAAGAAATAACTTTCTTCATCCATCCACTCAACAGGTGTACCCTGCCCACCCAGACGGACGCCATCATCGTTTAGGGTTGTTTCTTCTTCATCATAGTAAGCTTCATCACGGACGGAATACCAGCCAGAATAACTGTCCTTATAAATGTCACCATTGACTTGCATCTTTTGCCAAAGCGCCTGACAGGTCTTGTGATGATCTTCATCTGATGTGCGAATGAAACGATCGTAGGATACGTTCAATTTGTCTGTCATTGCCTGAAAGACATCAGAATTCTTATCTGCCAGTTCTTTCGGCGTAATGCCCTGGTCACGTGCTGTTTGAAGCATTTTTTGACCATGGACATCCGTACCCAGCAGAAACCGCGTATCAGCACCATCAAGACGATTAAACCGTGCAATGGCATCGCAACATACAAATTCATAAGCATGGCCGATATGCGGCACACCATTTGGATATGAAATTGCTGAGGTTATATAAAACTTGTCATTTGCCATTTTACTGGATTGCTTCCGTTATGTGCTGCGAACTGCCTCATCCATATCCTGAAACAGATTTATGATGACCTGTTTTTTATCAAGATTGTAGCCATCGGCAAGTCGAATAGAATTTTGCGTCTTTTCCCATACCTGTGCCCAACGGGCAAGCGAAGAAATATCATTCTTTTGCCCGAGTCTGCCTGTTGCATGGCCTTCCATGAATTCATTGGCAAATTCCAGCAAAAGCCTGAACCCGTCTTCCTTCCCACGTGCAGTAACTTTTTCAGCCATTGCCTGAATTTGCGACCAATCGGGTTTATCAAGCTTTGAACAGGCATTCATGAAAGACTTATATATTTCAAGACCATTTTCACGTGTTAGCATTAAGCCTGTGCGCACTGACCCTTTTGCAAGCTTTCCGAGCAACACTTGGTCATCCTGATTTATTCCTTCAAGTGCTCCAAACTTGTCCAAGACTGATAAAACCTGGTTTTCTTCCAAAGGCTTCATCGAGACTTGCTGACAACGCGAACGAATAGTGGGCAAGACTTTTGCTGGAGAATGAGAAAGCACAAAGAACAACGTATTATGAGGCGGCTCCTCTAGGATTTTTAAAAGTGCATTGGCAGCATTTGCATTCATGTCATCTGCTGCATCCACAATTGCAATACGCCACCCCTCTTCTCCCCGCGAAGTGCCAAAGAATGGAACGGTTAAACGAATAACATCAACGGTGAGTTGTGTCTTAAACTTCTTAGTCTTTTCATCCCATAGTCGCGTCATGTGCAGGAGGTTAGGATGCGAACGTGCAGCCAGCTTTCCATCTATAGGATCGTTTTCATGGGAATCATCAAAATAAAGTGGTGCACTACTAGCCTTTGGATATCTGAAAACATGAGATGCAATACGCAAGGCAAATGTTGCCTTTCCTATGCCGCGTGGCCCAGTCAGTAAAAGTGCGTGATGCATACGTCCTGATGCATATTGTTGCAAAATTTGTGAAATCGTCTCTTTATGCCCAACCAGTTCCAGTGTTTCTGCTGGGTGTGGAATACCATCAATCTTATCAGCTACAATTGCATCATCATCCATTGTCAATTGTCTTTCGTTCTAATAAGGTTTGAACAACATTCCATATACGTTCTGCTACTTGTTTTGCTGTGCCACTGGCATCTATTAAAGCACAACGATTTGGCTCCTGATTGGCAATAAGCCTAAATGCTTCACGCCGCTTTTGCTGCGCTTGCATATCTTCCTTTTCAAAGCGATCAGGCCGTAAATTCTTGTCACGTCTTGCATTAGCGCGTTTCATACCTTCTTCAGCAGACAAATCAAGAATAAGCGTTAAATCCGGCCAAATACCATTGCATGCAATACGCTCAAGTGAATAAAGAAAGTCCATATCAACCTTGCCAGTAATTCCTTGGTAAACGCGAGTTGAATCAAAGAAACGGTCACATAAAACAACTTTACCCTGTTTTAAAGCTGGTTTTATAACTTTTTCAACATGATCAGAGCGTGCTGCTGAAAACAACATTGCCTCTATGTCAGAGCCAAGCTTTTCTACGCTACCTGATAATATGACGTGGCGAATAGCTTCTGCACCGGCAGTTCCGCCAGGTTCTCTTGTTAGAACCGTTTTATAATTTAATTTATTAAGTTTTTCATTTAAAGCATTAATTTGACTTGATTTACCCGCACCTTCACCACCTTCAAAAGTAATAAAAACACCATTTTTAAATGCTTTGCTTGCCATTAGTTTTTTGCCTGACAGATAATCAGTGCAGCTTGCGTCAATGTTAAATTAAAGCCAGCCAAAAAGAAGCTCTTTGAGGGCATCCATAGCCTGTCTTTTCAAGCCGCCCTTTTCAACTGTTTCCGCAGCATACAGGTCAATTTCCTGGCTGACCTCACCACCGATTGAGACCTGAAGTTTTGCGATTTTAGAACCTTCTTCCACAGGCGGAATAATCGGACCCTCATAAACAATTCTTGCTTTAAGCTTATCGCGATTACCGATTGGTAGATAAACTTCTATTGGCCCTTTGCCAACCACATCAACACCTGATTTTCTTCCGCCGTAAACACTTGCTTGCCCCAGTATCTCACCATCCTTAAAGATGCTAACCTTTTCAAATGCCCTAAAGCCCCAATCCAGTATTTTACGTGCTTCTTCAGCCCGTTGTTTTTTACTTTCCATGCCACTTAAAACAGCAACAAGTCGTCTTCCATCCCGTATACCAGAACCAACAATCGCATACCCACTTGCTTCAGTAAAACCTGTTTTCATACCGTCTGCACCTATATTCATACGCAAGAGCGGGTTTCGGTTTCTTTGTTCAATCTTATTCCACACAAAGGCAGGTTCACTATAATAGCTATAATATTGCGGATATTCCGATATGACATGGCGCGCTAGTTTTGCCAAATCACGAATAGAAACATACTGCCCTTCTGCAGGCAGCCCTGTTGAATTTTTAAAGTTAGAGTTCTTTAATCCTAACGTTCTGGCACGTTCATTCATTAAGTTTGAAAATGCATCTTCAGAGCCACCCAAACCTTCAGCAATAATGATCGAACCGTCATTTGCAGATTGGATTATTACACCGCGAATAAGGTCTTCCAGGGGGATTTCAGAATTAAGTTTCGCAAACATGGTAGAACCACCTGAGTTGGTTCCGCCTTTTCTCCAGGCATTTTCGCTGACAAAAAACTTATCCTCAAGTGAAAGCTTACCATTTTTAAGTTGATTAAAAACAACTTCCATTGTCATGATTTTTGCAAGTGAGGCTGGTGGAATTTGTGTGTCAGCTTCCTTTGAAAATAACACGGTACCAGTGTCAGCATCGAGCAAT
Organism: uncultured Rhizobiaceae group bacterium; assembly: GCA_937944165.1. GTDB lineage: Bacteria > Pseudomonadota > Alphaproteobacteria > Rhizobiales > Rhizobiaceae > JAALLB01. Next base: position 8,924 of record CALDZF010000238.1, read on the forward strand.
ATCGCTTGTTTAGCGCGCGTTTGATAAATTTGCGCTTGCGCATTGCTTATTGTCATTACTGTTAAGGTAATGAATAGTAAAATTTGAGATATTATACGTCTAAAATTCAAAATCATATTAATTCATTCACTTATGAATATGAGGCTAATTCATTCTAAACGTTTTACTCGCGCTAAACCATTCATTCAAGCATGAGATGAATAATATTATGGTTATGTTATTTTATGGATAACTTTATTAGTTAGCAGAATAAAGCGATATATCCGCAATCTTTACAGCATTAAGTATCTTAACAACAGATTCTTCTGCTGTTATTAACAATAACACTTTATCTTGGCTCGCCTCAGAACTTAGATGTTGTACAATACCATAATCAGAGAAAAACTTTTCCGCATTTTTAATTTCAGAACTGTTTTTAAATGGACCAAACTTGAGTTGAACAAGGTTTTTCATGCCTAATTGCGGTTCTTGAAGGCGGCTTTCTCCATCAATATATTGAAATGCTTTTTGGATATTTGTATTTTTATCTGCACTACCCACATAGCCATTTACCAAGCTTTTAGGCCTTGGAACGTTATCATGCGCAACATTTATACGTGATGTAACAGCAGATTTTAATGAAGGGGTTAAGTTTGAGTTTTTCTTAGATATTGTAACGGTTTCAATTCTTTGGTTGCTAGCAACTTGAGTTACTTGAGGTGTTTTGCGTATTAACCCTGCGGTTTGTCCCGGTAATGCAGGAATACTAGCTTGATTAACACTTCCAGGTTTATAAGTTGCTATGAGCTTCTTTTCATCCAAGCCGTGCAGCGGTGCCTTGCCCGCATATTCTACTCGTACTTTGGCAACACCTTGTTTTGTATAACCCAAGAGTTGCGCTGCGCGAGCAGACAAGTCTATTACCCTGCTTTTTGAAAAGGGTCCACGGTCGTTTACACGAACAGTTATTGAACTTCCGTTTTCAAGATTGGTTACCTTTGCATAACTTGGTAAAGGCATCGTTGGATGCGCTGCTGACAAACCATATTGGTCATAAACTTCGCCATTTGCAGTCAAACGTCCATGAAAATTAGGACCATACCAGGACGCAAGGCCTGTCTGTTTTAGATTAGGGTCCAGCTTTGGATAATATTTTATGCCACGAATGCTGTAAGGTTTTCCAATTTGATAACGCCCACCGCCTTTTCGCACTGAAACACGATTCGTAACTCGCGGGCTCCCCGCTACACCAAATGTTTTTGAAGAAAACTTAGTTTTATTAGAAGTATTAGCTTTTAAACTAGCCAGTTGTTGTGGCGTTTGCACTTGAACATCAGGCCTGGCAACAGGAATTGATTTAACTACGTCTTGTCCAATATTATCGAGCCTTTCAACCTGATTACCAAAACTGTTAATTTCAACATTACCACTGTCTATACCAGCAAGTGCAATACGATGTTGATTGGCCGCTTGAGGTGTTGGAACTGAAGAAATGTTTGGAATCTTAGTATTATTACAAGCTGCTAGAAACGCTACTGATAGTAAAGCACTGCTAGTCAAAAATAAACGGCCATTTTGCCCTAATGGTTGTTTGAAAACTGAAAACATAAAAACCCCGTTAGAACACCTATTGAAAATACTAGGCTGTTCATTATTGTATTGTATCCGTTGTAAAAACGGCGAAAATTAGCATATCAAAATTAAATTATGATTTCATTAACGGATAATTACTGGAATTGCATTAATTTTATCTAATAATTGTAGAAAACACAAAAACTGTGAACTTAAGCATTTAATTCATTGGTTGAGGAAAGTAATTTGTTAGATATAAAGTTTTTGGTTTAAGTCACCTTTGCAGTGCCAGAACGACCGTCTTTTGATTTCCATTTAAGTTGATTGTTGTTGATCTTTTTTAATGTGAAACATTGTGTGTTACCATTATACCAAGTAGGAAATTTTTGACATAACTCGTTGCCTTTAATCCACCACTTGCCGATTTCCTTGGGCGCGAAAAAATTACCCAAGCCAGTACCAGTACCATCGCCCTTAACAGTGCCATTAGAATTGTAAACCAAAGGAAACTCAACCCCAAATCGAGTTGCCAATAATATACGCTTACCTACAACTGTTTTTTTGATTTGGGAAGAATTTAGAATTTCAGCATTAACTGAAGCAGGCACTAAACCAGCTATGAAAACTGTAAAAACTAATAACGCGCGAAATTTCATAGTTTAATCCTTAGAGCATTAATTATAACTCAATTACTTATGATATGGCGCAATGATTTCAAAAAGCGACAATTAAATTCATTAAACCCAATCACAAACTATTCAATTGATATTAATCTTTTTAAGGCAAAATAGAAACTTATTTTAAATCAATTTATATATTTGAGAGTTCTTATGTTTGATCAAACTTCAAAAAATATTGAGGTATCCGTTAGAATGCTCGATGGTGCAACCATTCGTGGCGGTTTAGTGCAAACCCAGTCTGCAAACTCTTTGGAAGGTGTTTTATCCAAGGATACCCCTTTTTTGGAATTTATTTCCAAGGATGGACAACGCAAGTTTATTCTCAAAAATCAAATAGCTTATGTTGAACCAGTAGAGCCTCTGCGCAAACCTGTTTTAGCAAATCCAAAAGACACGAGGTACATTAATGCTTTTGCCATGCTGGGCGTCAAGAATGATTGTTCTTTTGATGAAGCAAAAACGGCATTTCACCGATTGGCTAAACAATACCATCCAGATAATTATTCAGATATCGAACTGCCAGAAGAAGTAAAACGTTATGTCAATGATATGTTCCGCCAGATTAATACAGCTTTTACAGAGGTAAGAGCTGAAATTCAAACTATAGCTTAAAGCTCTTATAAAATACCTAAAGCACGAAACCGCCTATAAGCGTATTCTATATCCTTGGCCCTAAAACTATGGCCACCCCCATGCAGACAAAAGTCCAGAGTATTGCCTTTTAAATTACGTCGTTTGGTACATTTCAAACCAGAATGTGAAGAACTTCCAATCTTCTTATACCCACCAATCTTTGCGTAAGCTTTTATAACTTGATTAACATCACTGTGGGCAGATGAACCGACACGACGCCCACCAAGCGGCACAGTTTTATCTGCAGTTCCATGCACATGAATGACGTTTGCAGAGCGTGTTGAACACGATTGTGGTGGACGCAACCAATATGTACCTGAAATCGGCATATAAGCAGCAAAGCGCCCTCGCCCAGTACAGGCCATTGTCCAAGTAAACGTACCTCCAACAGAAACGCCTGCAAGCATTAGCTTCTTACGGTTAATTGGAAAACGCTTTGTTATGTCTTTAATCACGTTGTCCAGATATGAAAACTCATTTGAATGTCTATCAGACCTCCCATTAGGAGAATTTTTAACATTCCAATCTTGGCGTTTTGACTTTAAAGCCACAAGTGCCACTCCGAGCCTGTTTGCTATTCTACGCAAATTTGGATTTTGTACAATCCCAACCGCATTGCCACCTAATCCATGCGCAAAGAAAACAGCACCAATATTTGTTTGACCATCATGACCAGAGGGCATGGCAATACGATAATGCCTGTCATCAGCTACCCGACAGTGCGAATTAACGCCACAAGCAAAGGAAGATGTTGAAAAGCTTGAAATTACACAAACAATCAAGGTTAAAAATAAAATACGCATATGAATTCCGACTCAAATTACATTGCTAAACTCTTACACGGTATCGGTCGCTGTAGATTACAAATTTATGTTATTATTATTTAAAAGCGAATTTTTCAGATATGGCGGAGTTGGAGGGAGAAACTTCGAACTCGTTATTTGACACTTTAGAAGACTGGAATGCATACCTCAAAGCAGAAAATGTTGATTTTGATGATCTGCCCACAGAGCCAAAGAGACAGCAGGCAAAGCGAAAGGCGCAACATCGCCAAGGGCCTTCGTTATGAGGCAGCACGAGGGTTTTGCAGGTGCTACGCCATTAAAACCGCAATTTGAAAATGCCAACCTTCCGCCCAAGCAGAAGAAGAAACGGCCTTCGCCTATCACTCTGCGGCTAACAGATAATGAGCGCGAAAAGCTCAAAGTTGCAGCGGGCGATATGCCTGTTAGTGCATATATCCGAAAATGCGTGTTTGGCGATAATGCCGCCCCGCGTAAGAAACGGCAGTCTCATAAGCCTGTGGCAGATCAGGAAGCAATTGCCCGCATTCTTAGTATGCTTGGTCAAACGCGCATTGCCAATAATCTCAACCAGATTGCTTATCACGCCAATTGCGGCACGCTATTACTGGATGATGATACAAGGAAGCAAATCAAGGAAACCTGTGCCTATATTGCATTCATGCGCGTCAAGTTGATTGAAGCGCTTGGATTAAAAGAGGAGCATTAGTTTGATCCTCAAAGGCAGCCAGAGAGCTGGGGCAAACGCTCTGGCGCATCATCTTCTAAATATAGAGGAAAACGAGCATGTTCATGTACATGAACTGCGCGGTTTTGTTTCTGACACGCTTTTGGGAGCTTTCAATGAGATTTATGCTGTCAGTCAAGGCACACAATGTCGCCAGTTTATGTTTTCGGTCATTCTTAACCCGCCTGAGAATGAAAACGCACCAGTAGAATATTTTGAGACTGTACGGGATAGAATTGAACAGGAGTTTGGCCTTATTGGTCAAAACCGTGCGCTTGTCTTTCATGAGAAGAAAGGCAGGCGTCATGCACACTGCGTCTGGTCTCGCATTGATGGCGATCAGATGAAGGCGATTAATCTGCCGCATTTCAAATTGAGACTGAAAAGCATTTCGCGTGAGATTTTCATGCAGTATGGCTGGGATATGCCGCGCGGATTGCAAAACGCCGATGAACGTGACCCACTAAACTACTCTCAGGTTGAACACAGCCAAGAGAAGCGTTCAAAACAAGACGTCGAACACCTCAAAAGTATATTTCAGTCCTGCTGGGCTTCTGCGGATTCTAAAAAGGCTTTTGCTCATTGTTCCCCATCAGCGCCTATGGAACAAATTAGACTATTTGCGTAAGGGAGAGTTTTTGGTTCATCATTAGCCATCAGGAGTAAATGATGAGACAAAAAACAGAACGGCATCAAGATGGTGCTGAAAGAGTAATCAAAGA